>DATKUU010000071.1:0-4210 GCA_035530455.1 Phycisphaerae bacterium
TCTGACACCAAGGGATCAGTGCGGGTCCAGCGTATTGAGAATCGCAATCCCAATCGTCCGGCGTGTGCCCCGGCTTCGGCGTGTCCGCTTCTACTGCGTTCGGCTTGGTCATCGTCTGCCCCTTATCCTACCCGGCAGCCCGCCGGGGTTACGGTTGCGCGTTGGCGAGCGCGGCGTCGTAGTCTTTCCAGATTGACGGGTGCCGTAGACGCCGCAACGCCGCCCCTTTGCTCAGGCGTTCTTCTGCCATCGCCCGAGCGCCACGTTCTGCGATTGCAAGGGTTCCGCTTACGTCCGCGAGCAACCCGCGTGGCCCATGTACCTGCACCTGCCCGTATCCATCTTCAAGGCGGGTGAAATGCAGGGTACAGAACCGCCCGGCTATCATCGTGCGTTCGACCCAGCGTTTCATGTCATTCCCCCTTGGCCTTGGCGAGCGCGGCGCGGGCCTCTGCCTCGATGGTGATGAGGCGTTCGCCAAGGTCGAAGGCGCCATCATCTTTGTCGAAGTCTGCGTCCCTTGCGATGCCCTCCAGCGCCGCGCGCAGGTTCGGCGCGGCCAGGAAAAGGATCGCTTCCGCCTTGTCTCGGAACTCGCCAATCGTGAGGCCCGGCTCCATGACGTAGTACACGGTGATGGGGTGGCCGAAGGTGTTGCGTGTTTGCTCGTCGGCGAGATAGCGTTCCGGCTTCGGCGCGTCCGCTTCTACTGCGTTCGGCTTGCTCATCGTAAGCCCCTTTGCAAAGAACGGCCGCCCAGAGCCTGAGCCAGCGCCATGCGAATGGAGTGGCCAGGATGGGCGGCCGAAAAGTCCGCGTGTGTGTGTTGGGTTTCGCATGGCGCTTCTGCCAGTATAATTCGTCACAACAGGCCCCGAGTCAAGAGACAAAATCCAGCAAGAGAAAAAAAACTTGCAGAAAGCCCACAGAATCGTAGGATTTCTACACGCCCAGCACGAGATGGTAGGAAATCCGGGTTTTACCCCTTGACGTTGCTCGAGCCAGTGCGTACTATAAGCACAATGGAAACCCCGCGCAGCACGCCGTCTACAAACGGGCAAATCGCCGAGAGCCGCGACGTCAAGGGTCGGTTTACCGAGGGGAACCCTGGCGGCCCCGGAAGTCCTCATGTCAGAAGCGTCGCCGCGTGGCGAGCCATGCTCGTTGCGGCCGTCAGTCCCGAGGAACTCAGAGTCGTCATCCGCCTACTCGTCGGGCAAGCGCTGCTCGGCGACCCGTGGGCGATTCACGAACTCCTCGACCGCTGCTTGGGCAAGGCGCAGCAGTTCGTAATCGCACCCGCCGATACCGAGCGCCCAACCGAGGTCACCATCAACGTGGGTCTGGGCCTCTTGCTGGCGAAGCAGATGGAGAAACTGAGCGAGGGTCCGCCCGCGCCGGGCTTGCGGCCCTTGGGACAGAGCAAGGGAGAATCGAATGGCGAAGCCGGAAACGATTGACGACGTGCCGGGGTTTGACGACATCGAACCCAGGCCGCGTGTGGCCGAGGAGCAGGTTGGGTCCGGGGGAGGAGGTCAGCAGCGGCCTGAGCCCGAGCGGGAGGCCGAAGCGGGGGCGGCCGAGGAGCAGGGCATTGTCACGGCCGAACCCGAACCAGCGCCGAAGCCCACCTACCCCGACGGCGGCATTCCGCGTGTGGTCATGACCGTTACCGACGAGGCAGACCGCACGCTGCTGATGAAGGTGCCGGTCAAGCGCGACGTGGCACTCACCCGCGTGGCGGGCATCCAGATCGACGGGCTGTACATGGTCACGGGCATTCATACGCCGCGCGGCCCGGTCCAGCGGATGCAGCGTGTGAGGCTCGAAGTGGACCCGCAGGCGACGTGGGGGGATGCAATCCTCGAGGCCCTGCAGCAGTACGACGCGCACCGGGACGAGGCGAAGGAACTGGCGGTGGCCGCGGTGCTGGACGAGACGGCGCCGACGATTGTGCGGGCGGCGGCGATGCCGCGACCGGAGATCCTGGCCTGACCGAACCACGCCGAGCCAATCTCCTCGCCTGGATCGCCTCGCGCATCAAGATTCAGGACAAGCAGGGCCAACTCCGCCTCCTCGAACTGAACCCCGAGCAGTTGCGCGTCATCGGCATCGCCGCGCAGCAGCAGGCGGCTGGGTTGCCCGTCCGGATTATGGGGTTGAAGGCCAGACAGGTGGGCTTCAGCACGAACGTGGAGGCCGTCATCTTCTCGGATTGTCAGATTCGCTCCAATCGCCGCGGATTCGTCTGTGCCCACGACGACGACAGCAGTACGACGCTGTTTCGCATGACCCAACTCATGGAGGCCGAACTGCCGGCGGACGAGCGCTGGCCCAAGGTCTACAGTAGCCGCCGGGAGATCATATTCGATGCGCCACACCGAAGCCAAGTGCAGGTCCAGACCGCCGGCAAGGTCACACTCAAAGGCGCTGGCACGCTCGGTCGCTCCACCATGTTTCACAACCTCCACTGCTCCGAGGTCGCCTTCTGGCGGAACGCGAAGCAGAACCTGTTGAGCGTGTTGCAGTGTGTGCCCGACGAACCCGACACGATGATCTTCCTGGAGTCCACAGCCAACGGGGCCAGCGGCGAGTTCTACGAGCGGTGGAATGCGGCAACGAGGAGATGGAACGCGGCCACCACGGACCTCGAACGTTTGAGTGGGTACGTGCCGGTGTTCATCTCCTGGCTGTCGTGTTCCGACTACGCCCTCGCGCTGCCGGCCGAGGGGTTGAGGGCCGAGACGAGAGGAGAGGACCTCGATGAGAAAGAGCAAGGACTACTGGCGCGGGGCGCAACCCTTGAGCAACTCGCATGGCGGCGACTCGCCATCCGTGACAAGTGCGGCAGCGACGAGGACCTGTTCGAGCAGGAGTATCCCTCGACGCCGGCCGAGGCGTTCAAGACGTCCGGGCGGCCTGCGATCCCGGCCGCTATCGTGGAACGGCACGACCATACGGCTTGCGAGCCTTCTCGGTGGGTTCACCTGGTAGAGCAGCATGGCGAGGTCGTGGCCGTCGATGCCGCGCCGGGAAGCCGGAACACATGGCAGATCTGGCACGAGCCGGATGAGACGTGCGACTACACCCTGTTCGGCGACGTGGCCGAAGGGTCGCTCGCGGACGCGGCGGATGTCCAGTCTGACCCGGACTTCTCGGCCGGTATAGTGCTGAACCGGCGATACCTACGGCTCGACGCGATGTACCACGGCCGACCGGAAGCCGATGAGTTCGGCGAGGAATTGCGCAAGGGCGGCCTCTACTACCGCGATGCTTGGACCACGCCGGAAGCGAACGCCTGCGGTATTGCGGCGCTCGTCCCGCTCAAGAAGACCGCCTACCCGAACCTGTACCAGCGCACGCGGCCGGAGGAGAGCGTCGCCGCCGGCGAGGACTCGCCGATGTGGGGATGGAAGACCACCACCGGCAACCGCGACTTCATGATCGACACCTGGATTGCCATGTGCCGCGAGCATCCGGTCGAGGGCTGGGCCCCTGCGGTCAAGGTGCTTCAGCAGATTCTCGCCGACGAGGAGAGAGCGTTTGTGCGGAAGGCCAGCGGGAAGCGCGAGCACGGCGACGGATACCATGACGACGTCCTCTTTGCCGCGATGGGTGCCGTTCAGTTGCACGTGCTCTGCCCGCGCGGTGAGTTCCAGACGAGTCCCGCCGTGCTGCGGCAACGGCGGCCCGCGAGATACGTGGGCGGGGTCGATCCGGGCATCGGCGTAGAGGACGAGGAGTTTGTGACCACGGGATAAGGAGCCGGGTGCATGACTGACCTCGATGCCAGGATCAACCTCGCCCATGCCGCTCACGGCGACATGACGGCCTTCTACCAGAACGTGCGCTCCAGGTTCACGTTTTCCGAGATGCTGGCCGGACCCCCCGAGTTGACCGCCCCCGAACGTGCGGCAGCGAGCGCTGACTTGATTGAGGTCCTGGAGATGCTCTTTGCCCTCCACCTTCTGAAGCAGCAGCACAAGAAGGCGTACTTCGTCAGGCTCTGCATCGGGGCCGCGCTGGACGAGATGCGCACGGCGTTGGACGAGATCAAGGAAGCCCCATGACAACCGTTCTCCCCTACATCGCGTGTCTCTGCATCGGCGCCGCCGTCGCGCTGGTCGCCGTCTGGCTCGGTGCGCGTATCGTCTGGCGGTTGCTCAGGCCCGAGGCGAGCGGGGGTCTGCTGGTCGGCGGGGGGAAGGTG
>DATKUU010000072.1:0-6152 GCA_035530455.1 Phycisphaerae bacterium
AGGACTACCGACGGACAGGCAAGGGCGCGCCTCCGGCGTAGCCCATCAGGCGAAGCCGGGTTCGCTTTTCATTCCGCAATCCGCCCGCCACGGCGGGCAAGCGTTCCGCATTGTCTAAAGAATCTCGATCTCATAATCCACCAGTTCCGCCCCCGGCGTCGCACGGACGAGCGTGACGACTTTGGCGAGGACCTGGTCGGCGAAAATGCGATCGTTGGTCGCTAGCGCCACGCCCAGCACAGCCTGTTGGCGGCTGTCGAGGGAGTCCACTTCGCTCACCGAAACGTTGAACCCATTGCGGATGCGGTCGCGCAGGCTGCGGACGATTCGGCGTTTGTCCTTCAGGCTCTGCGAATCGCGGATCATGAGCCGCAATTGGAGAATGCCCACGACCATGGGTTAATTCCAAACGTTATTTCAACGCAGAGATCGCAGAGGACGCAGAGGACGGCAAAGATAGGGGAACGGCAGCTGCTTTTGCCGTTGTTACTCAATCCTCCCTCTGCGTTCTCTGCGTTGAAAAACGCGGCTACGCCGACCCGAGCGTTCGCTGGACCGTGACCTTTTCGAAGGCTTCGAGCCGGTCGCCGACCTTCACATCGTTGTAGCCGGCCAGGTGCAGGCCGCATTCCTGCCCGGCCCGGACCTCGCGGACGTCGTCCTTGACGCGCCGCAGGGAGTCTATCGGCCCTTCGTGGACCACCAGGCCGTCGCGGGCGATGCGCACCCGAGCGTTGCGTGAGATCACCCCTTCGGTCACACGGCAGCCGGCGACGGTTCCGGAGCGGCTGACTTTGAACGTCTGGAGGACCTCCGCCTCGCCGAGACGGCGTTCCTGCGTCTCGGGCTCCAGGAGCCCTTCGAGAGCCTTGCGCACGTCCTCCGTGATGCGGTAGATGATGTTGTAGTGGCGGATGTCCACGCCGCGATCTTCCGCCAGCGCCCGGACCTCGGCGTCGGCGACGGCATTGAAGCCGATGATGATGGCGCGGGAAGCCTCCGCCAGGAGGACATCGCTTGTCGTCACCCCGCCGACCCCCGCGTGGAGCACCCGGACGCGGACCTCGGGGTGCTCGATCTTCTCCAGGTTCTCCCGGATGGCCTCGACGGAGCCCTGGACGTCGGCCTTGAGGATGAGGGGCAGTTCCTCGGCCTCTTCGGTGGTCATCCGCTCGAAGACGGCTTCGAGGGTTCGCGGGCGGCGGGCGGACACGAGCGCCTCTTCGCGCAGCGACCCCTCGCGCTCCTGGGCGATCTGCTTCGCCAGGGCCAGGTCCTCCAGCACGTAGAACCGCTCGCCGGCGTCGGGCACGTCCGAGAGGCCCGCGACACGCACCGGGACGGTCGGCCCGGCCTCCTGGAGGCGCCGGCCGGTCTCGTCCCTCAGGGCCCGCACGCGCCCATAGGTGGTCCCTGCCAGGACGATGTCGCCCGCGTGGAGCGTTCCGTTCTGCACCAGGAGCGTGGCCTCGGCCCCGAGTCCTTCGGAGCGTTCGGCCTCGATGACCGTTCCGAGGGCGGGGCGTTGGGGGTCGGCCTTCAGTTCCAGCATTTCGGCTTCCAGCAGCAGCGCCTCCAGCAGCGCGTCGATGTTTTCGCCGGTGACGGCGCTGGTGTTGACGCAGATGGTCTTGCCGCCCCATTCCTCGACCACCATTTCGAACTGCGTCAGTTGTTCTTTGACGCGCTGGGGGTTGGCCTGCGGGAGGTCGCACTTGTTGATGGCGACGACCATCGGGACGCCGGCCGCCTTCGCGTGGTTGATGGCTTCTTCGGTTTGCGGCATGACGCCGTCGTCCGCCGCTATCACCAGCACCACGATGTCGGTGACCTGGGCGCCGCGTGCTCGCATGGCCGTGAACGCCTCGTGGCCTGGCGTATCGAGGAACGTGACCCACCGCTCGCCCACCGGGACGCGGTATGCCCCGATGTGCTGGGTGATGCCCCCCGCCTCGCCATCCACCACGTGCGTCTTGCGGATGGTGTCCATCAGGCTCGTCTTGCCGTGGTCCACATGGCCCAGGAACGTGACGATGGGCGCGCGGGGCGCCAGGGCCTCGGCGCCGTCCTCGCGGGCCTCGATCTCGGCGATGATGTCCTCGGGCCGGCGTTCGCGGCGGACCGCCAGTTCCATCTCCAGCCCGAGCGCCATCTCGCGGGCCGTCTCTTCCTCCAGCGCGTCGTTCACCGTGGCCATCACGCCCTGGTCCATCAGGCGGCGGATGATGTCGCTCACTTTCATCCCCAGGGCCGACGACAGGCTCCGGACCGTGATCGGCAGGTCCACCTCGACGGCGTGCGGTCCTTCGGCGGTTCCGGCGCGCCGGGACGTCGCCGCCCCTCGCCTGGCGCGCGTCGCGGCCGGACGGCCTCCCGGCAGCAGGCGGACCCGCTCGCTGGCGATGCCGCTTTCGCCGCCGCCGCCCCCCAAGGCCTGGTCGAGCACCTCCTGGTCTTCGCGTTGGCGCTGGCGTTCGTGTCGGCGGAAGGCCTGGGCTCGCTGGCGGCTGGCCGCCTCCTCTTCTTCGGTTTCTTTTCGGGCGCCGCGTCGTCGGCCTCGGCGCGGGGCTTCGGCTTCTTTTTCCTCAACTTCTTTTTCGACACCCGGTTCGGCAGCAGCGGCGGGTCGGCGTTTCGGTTTGCCCGGTCGGGCCGGCAGTTCCCCCGGCTTGGCCGGCGGTCCCGGCGCACCGAGACCGACCGCCTGGGGATGCGGCTCGGGGGGCGCGGCGGCGCCCGGGGCGGGGGCGCGCGGCGAAGGTTTCGGCGCCAGTTTCGGCCTGGGCGCAAGTTTCGGGCCCGCTTTCGGACGGGCCCGCGGCGGTCTGCGGATCGGATGAGCACGTTCGGCCGGTTCAGCGGGGGTCTCGACGGTTTCGGCGGGGGTCTCGACGGTTTCGGCGGGGGTCCCGGCGCGCCGGGATTCGGCGACGGGCTCGGCCGGGGCCGCTTCCGCCTCCGGCGCCGGCGCCTCGACCGCCTCCACAATCGCCTCCTCTGCCGGCGCCTCCACCGGCGCCTCCGGGCAGGCGGGCGGGCGGGGCGGCTGGGTCAACTTCACGCCTTCCGCCTCGGGGCGGCGCGCGTGCCGCGTCGGCAACGCAACCCGCATGCCCCGGGCCCGCGCCAGTTGTTCTTCCGGCGAGAGGACCGGCTCCGGCGGGGCCTCGGGCGCCGCAGGGGGCGCCACGGCCTGGTCGGCGACCTCGGCCGATTCGGGCGCCAGACGGGCCCGGATACGGTCGGCCTCGTCCTCCTCGACGGTGCTAGAGTGGCTTTTGACGTCGAGGCCGGCCTCGCGGCAGGCGGCGAGGACCTCCTTGGTCGGCAAATCGAACTCACGAGCGAGTTCGTAGATGCGTACGGGCACGGCTGGCTATCCTTTCCCGCTGGGCTCGCCGTCGGTCCCTTCGTCCTCCTGGAGCGAAGTCTGGAGGGTTTCGGACGGCCCCGCTTCCTCGGCCTGGGCCGGCGGTTCGGCGTCGGCCGGGACGTCGGTTTCCTGCGCGGAGATTTCCGCGTCCTCGGCTTCGGCGGATTCCTCGGCGCCTTCGGCGGCCGCAGCGGCCTCGGCGGCGCGTTTGGCCTCTTCGGCGGCACGGGCTTCCAGCGCGACCACCAGGGCCCCCACCTGGACGATCACCTGCTGCGCCTGGTCCGCCTCGACGTGGAGGAACTTGGCCAGCGTCTCGGGGGAGACCTCGGCGACGTCGGCCAGACTGATATACCCGGCTGCAATCAGTTCGTTGGCCAGGTCCGGGCCCACCTCCTCCATACCGGAGAGTTGCTCGTAGGCGCTGGCGCGCTGCTGCTCGTACTCCGCCGGCGTCATGATGTCAATATTCCACCCCGTCACGCGGGCCGCCAGGCGGACGTTCTGGCCCTTCTTGCCGATCGCCAGGCTCAACTGGTCGTCGGCCACCAGGACGGTCGCGCGGCTGATGTCGCGGTTCAGGAGCACCTCTTTGACCTGGGCCGGCTTCAGGGACTCGCCGATGAAGACCTGGGGCGAGGTGTTGTAGCGCGCAATGTCCACCTTCTCGTTGGCGACCTCGGCGACGATGTTCTTGATGCGGCTGCCACGGATCCCCACGCAGGCGCCGACGGCGTCGACGCGCGAGTCGGCGCTGGAGACGGCGACCTTGGTCCGCCGGCCGGGCTCGCGGGCGATCGCCTCGATGCGGATGATGTGCTCGGCGACCTCCGGCACCTCCAGTTCGAACAGCCGAATGATCAGGTCCGGATGCGTCCGCGACAGAACGATTTTGACGCCCGCCCCGGCCTCGCGGACGTCAAGGATGATGGCGCGGATCCGGTCGCCGACGTGCAGCGTCTCGCCGGGTATCTGTTCGCTCTTCGGCAGGAAGCCTTCACCGCGGCCGAGGTGGATGACCGCGTTGCCGTGCTCCACGCGCGTCACCTGGCCGGAGACGACGGCGCCGACCTGGCCGGCGTAGGATTCCATGAGGCTGGCCCGCTCGGCCTCGCGGATTTTCTGGATGATGACCTGCTTGGCAGTCTGAGCGGCGATGCGGCCGAACTCCGCCGGCTCGATCCGCTGGCCGTCCATCACCACGTCCATCCCGCCGGTCTCGCGGTTGATGACGATGCGGATCTCTTCGGCCGAGCCGTAGTGCTTCTTCGCCGCCGACTCCAGCGCCGACTCGATGCCCTGGAAGATGATTTCGGCATCGATGCTCTTGTCGCGCCGGATGGCCTCGACCAGCCTCAGAAGGTCTCCGTTCATGTGCCTTGGCGCTCCCCGGTTCCGTAGTCCGGCACGTTCCTTTTCTTCCCCGGTCCGACAAACAAAAAAGTGGGACCAGGCGTGGACCCCACTTGCGAGCCGCCCCCGGTCCGGTTCGCTCCGGGACCGCCGGGGGCGGGAGCCTCTAGCGCGCCGCTCTTTACGCCTGTGCTACATGCTCAGGCTCCCGTCCAAAGAGGCGACCCGTCCGGTGGTGCCGAGGGCGGCTCCGATGTGGCACGTGGTCCGATGCCATGGCTTCGCCGACCTCGCTCCTAAGGGTATCCCTTGCCCGCCGGGCATCGCTCTTTGCGGCGTCCAGCCTGCCCGCAGGCCCACAAGGCATTAATCTACCCGTCCGCGAAGTGCCCGTCAACAACTTTTTCCCAGCCCGGAACCGGCGACGGGGACTTAAGGTCTTGTCCGTTCGGCGGTTGCATGTCGGCCGGACGCCCCGCGCGGCCCGGCCGTCAGACGGCCGGCTCCTCCTCGATGCGTTCGACGCGGATCCCTTCGCCGTCGCGCACCTGGCGGAACACCTTGACGTCGCCCTCGACCCGCCCGATCGGGTTGACGGGGCTGGCGGCCCGGGGCTCGTCGCCCTTGGAGGCGGGCGTCTTGCCGAAAAAGATGCACAGCGCGCTGCCCGTCGGCCAGTAGCCCAGTTCCCCGACCTCCATCCGGTCGCGGGCCTCCACCCCCAGGTCCATCTGGATGGGGATGCTGAAGTAAATCTCCTGGCCCCACGTGCTGACCGTGCTCTCGATGGGCAAGGCGTCCCAGATGCGCTCCGCCGTCGGCGTGTCGGCGAGCGTGGCCAGCATCTCGATCTTGTCCGTGGCGATTCGAATCTCGTGCATCGGGCGCCTCCCAGGCTATCCATGACCCTGCGCCGGCGACCGCGCGCCGACCGGCAGGCGCGCCTGCCGCGACAGGCGCGGACGCGGACCGGACAAGCCTCGTCTCTAGGGCCGATCCGGTCCGCGCAACGCCGGGCCGACCCTTTCCCGGCCGGCCTCGACCGAAAACAGCCGTCTCCGGCTATTGCTGTTTCTGCTTCTTCCGGATGACGATCCAGACGATAATCAGGACAATCAGCAGGACAAGTAGAAGATACCACCACCATTCCATCGTCGGGCCTCCTTACCTGAAGGGTTTCTCGCCGAGCCGAACGTCCCAGTTTCCCCCCCGACCTCTCTCACCATAGTGCCCGCGCAAGCACACTGTCAAGTCTATTCCGCGAAAAAGGGGGCCGATGGCCTCCAACCCGGACGATCAGTCTTGCGCCCCCTCCAGCAGTTCGCACGCCCGCTCGAGGTCCGAAACCCGCAGCACGAGCGCCCCGCCGCGACCCGACAGGTCCGCCGTCCCGTAGGCGTACTGGATGTTGATCCCCGCCTCCGCC
>DATKUU010000073.1:0-5373 GCA_035530455.1 Phycisphaerae bacterium
CTGGTAGTTGGCGTCGGTGTAGAAGCCGGCGACGACCTCGGGGACGCCGTAGCCGGCGCAGGTCTCGGTCCGGGTGAGCCGCTTGCCCTCGCCGTACTGCATGTCGTGCATCGACGAGGCGACGGACTGCCATTGCAGGCCTCCCCACGCGATCGCCAGGGCCTTGGCCTTGGCCGCCCCGCGGTGGCGCTGGTTCCAGGCGGTGCGGAGCTGCTCGTCCTGATCGGCGTTGAACGGGGCGTCGGTCCTCAGCAGGCCGCCCGGCTCGGCGGAGTTGCCGAACATGGCCGCGTTGTACAGGCTGGCGTTGTAGTCCGAGACGATCGCCAGGTTCGCCGGCACCTTGGGAGCCAGGCCGGCGTGGGGATCCTCTGGGTTGAAGAGCTGCCAGGTGATCAGCTCGTCGAGGCTGACGCCGTAGCTCTTGCCGCCCGGCTCGGTGAACTTCCAGCCCGTCAGGACCGGGACGCGCCGGCCCTTTTCGTACACCGGCCTGGTCTGCTTGCCGCTGATGGCGTAGATGCTCAGCGGCACGCGGCCTCGCATCTCGTCGAAGAGCCAGTGCACCCGGCCGTCGGAAAAGAGCAGCCCGGCGGTCTGGAGCATGAGCTGGTACCAGGTCTGGTGCGGATTCGGCCTTGCCAGCAGCTCATACAGCTCCCCGCCCTCGACGATCTCCCCTTCGCGGGCCTTGAGGTTCGCCTTCTCGCCGCGCCGGATCTTCCGGCCCCGGCGGCTGCCGAGGCGGACGCGCTTGGCCCCCCACAGGCCGCGCGTGCCGGCGGCCTCGCCCCGCGACAGGCGCATGGGCACGCGGGCGGCGTTGGTGGCAATCACGGTGACGCAGCGGTAGACCCACAGGCTTTGGCGGAAGGGGTCGGACGGGCCGCCCAGGGAGGCGGCGCCGGAGGGGTCCTGGCCGGACTCCCACAGCCGGGCGTACTGCCCGAGGGTGAGGGTTTTTTCGGTAGGCAGCTCGCCCCGGATCATCTCCACGCCGGGCGTCCAGGTCTCGGCGCCGATCACCCTGCCGGCCAGGTCACCAATTGTCGCATCCATGCTCGGCACAAAATCGCTTCCTTACGCAACCGATATATAGGGCTGGGCAAACTCCAGCCCTGCCGCTTTCAGGGCAAGGGCGTTGGCGTACGCGAAGTCACAGTGGCTGTCCGGCTCCAGTACGTTCTGCATCTCGTGGACGATCAGGCGGTCCCCGACGAGCTGCTTCTGGAGGCCGTGGAGGTCGTAGGCGACGAAATCAGCCGATCCTGGGATTGCCTGGCCCCGGTCCTGGTAGGTGGTCTGGAGCTTGCTGGCCAGGGCCACCTTCGCCGGCCCGCTGAAGTTCACGCCCTCCCACCGCAGGCCGTACTTCTGCGTCAGCTTCTCATTCGACTCCATGCCCAGGCCCGTCGAGTCGCCGCACCCAACGATGTTCGGCAGCGTATTCATCATCTGCTCGATCACGCCGTTTCTCTGGAACCCAAAGGTGCACCGGCGGAACACGATCAGCATCCGCAGGAACTGCCGGCTGCCGACCTGCTCGTTGATCCAGACGACCGAGAGGTGCTTCTTGCGGGCGACGTCCCAGCCGCACGTGAGCCGGCCGGGAAGGGCGCTCAGGCGAAAGGCGAAGATGTTCTCGCGCTGAGGTTCGTAGCCCCGATCGTCGGCCAGATCCAGGACGGGGCAGTCGTACTTCTCGTAAGCCGCCTCGATCGTCGGCCACGAAAGCAGCGCGTCCATGTCGTCGCATTCCTGGACCAAGTACTCCGTCTGCCAGCCGAGTTCGTCCCCGTAGACTTCCTTGAACTCCGGGATGGTGCAGGGCCGGCCGTCCTCGTCGTGGAGCAGGAGGCCGTCGGCGACGGCGCGGTAGATGTCCACGGTGCGGACGCTGTAGCGGCCCTTCTTGTTCTGCCGGATCTCGTAGGCCTTGGTGTCCTTCGTTCGCGGCGTGGTGATGATCCACACCGAAAGCCCGTTCGTCAGAGCCACGGGCGTGACGTACCTCCAGTGCTTGAAGCCGCCGTCGGGAAACAGGGCGTACTCCGTAAGGATCACGTCGGCGGTATAGCCGGCGAGCGAATCGGGGTGGCGGCCCGGCAGGGAGATGATCCTTGCTCCGCTGGGCAGCGTCAGCTCCCGGCGGGTGAAGGTGAACTTCTTGCCGTTGATCTCGATCTCGAAGTCCTCGTGGTCCTCCGGGCACATCATCTCGGAAATCGCGCGGGCGTGCGTCCCGACCTTCTCGAAGGTCAGGTCCGCCTGGCGCTGGGTGACGGAGACAATCAGCTTGTGCACGCCATCCGTCAGCCCGCGCATGACCGCCTTGAACGCCGTCGTGAAGTCCTTGCCGCTTTGCCGGCACCAGAAGTCCGCCTGGACGTGCTTGGGATCGTCGATGGACTGCTTCTGGTAGTCGCGCCACTCCAGGACAACGGGCTTTCTCGTGGCCACGGCCGTCATGCCGCCAGCTCCTTCAGTGGGGGCAGGCCGTACAGCGCCCGAATCTTGTCGATCGTCTTGGCATCGACGCCCCTGTCTGACAGCACCTTCTCCGCCGCCTTGTCGGCCTTGGCCTTTTCCGCGTCCAGCTTCCGCTGGATCTCCGCCAGCTTCTCCTGCATCAGGGCCGTTGCCGCGTGGGCCTTCGAGAGCTCGCCGAGGCTGTCCACCATCCGCAGGACCTGGTGGGGCGCCAGCCCCTCCAGCGCTGCCGAGGACAGGTTGCACAGGGCGTTGAAAAGCAGTTGACCGGCCTGCAAACGGGCCGCCTTGAGGACGTCGTGCTCGCCGGAGGCCTCGGCGGCCGCGATCACCGCCTTGGCCTTGGCCGCCGCCAGGCCGATCGCCTGCTCCTTGTCCAGCAGTGCCGTCTGGTCGCGGTGGACCGACGACTTGGAGGCCTTGACCCCGCGCTCGGCCAGCCACGAGCGGATCTGGGCCAGCCGGTACGTCTGCGTGTCGCGGAGCATCCGCTCGTACTGCTCCCAGAGGGAGTCGCGGATCTGGCAGGCGCCGTCGTCGGCGGCCGCCGCCTCGGCCGTGGTCTTTTTCAGCCCGGCCTGGCGGGCGGCCTGGACGGCCAGTTGCTCGTACGCTGTCGAGTGCCGCGTGTTCATGCTGGTTGGTCACCGGAGAATTCGTCGATCTTGCCCCAGGGGAAGCGGGCCCGGACGAAGTCGCGGCCGGCAGAGGTGATGCGGTAGCCCTTGGCCGGCAGTCCCGGCGCGCCGGGGCCAGGCAGGTCGATGGCCTCCACCAGGCCGCTTTCTATCAGGTCCATCAGCTCCGGGTCGATGTCGTCGCGGGTGTACTGGAGCCGGCTGGTGGAGAAGCCCTCGTAAACGTGGTCGGCCGCCACGGCCAGCTCCGGGGCCGCCTGGAACATCCGCAGCAGCAGCTTCAGGATGCACTCCCGGATGGTTCGGCTACGCAGGACCTGCGGCTCCACGGCTTCGCTCCTTTAGCTGGCCTTTGATCTCGGAAAGCTCCTTGACGGCCTCGTCCACCCGGGTGTGGACCTTGCCCACGCTGTCGCGCATGGAGGTCTGGAATTCGTCGATCCGGGTGAAGAGCTGGTTCGAAAGGGCCGTCTGATCGACGACCACGCGCATGAGCTCACCGCGCGTGGAGTAGGTCCGGGCCGCCTCGAGCTGACAGCCGGCCCGGTCGATGCGAAGCTGGGCGATCTGCTCTTCGTGGCTGGCCACGGCGGCGGCGAGTTTTCCCAGGCTCTCGTGCAGGTTCTTGGTCTGGGAGGAAAGGACCGCCGCCGTGATGCGGGCGGTCAGGGCCGAGGCGATGGCCTGGGTGACGATCCAGACGATGATGGCCGTGGTGATGAAGGCCCCGTCCAGCGTGATTGCCGCCAGGCCTATCGAGGAGGCCGTCCCTGATGTGCCCATGTCGGGAGTCCTTTCCCGGCGCAGTTGCGGCGGCCTGCGCTGCCGGGTTGGACTCCTCTTTCGCCGCGATGCTTGGCCGCCCGCCTTGCTGGGAGACTGGTGCTGGCCGGGCGGCCGTTCCCGAAGCTATTGTACCACTTCGGCTATGTCAAACAGTTTTCTGGCCTATTTTGCAATTCTTCGCCTATCTGCCGTCGACCATCCGGCCCGGTCGTGATCGTTCGCCCGTCCTGGGCCAGCCTCGCGGCCCCTACGGGCCTTCTGGCGCATCTTCGCCGGGGCTGTCCCATTCGAATACGTACTTGCCAGCGACCATAATCCGCACCCGGAAGACCTGCTCGGGATCGCCGCGCCGCGGACGCACGTATGCCTGCGGAGATCCGAGATAGTTGCGGTCCATCGGATACATCCACGTGTAATCCAATTTGAGCCCCTCCGGGGGGTTGCCACGCAACGGATATTCCGCGCCCAGCTCCCACCAAACCTCCCCCGATCGGGCCCAGAGCTCCCGTTGGACAGGGCCTATCAGCCAGACGGTGGTTGGCTTTCCTGAATGCACATCGTCGAAGGTTGATCGCCAGATGTGATTCCACACGGCGCCGCCGTCCGGGACGGCCCAGGTGACCCAGCAGGTAGATTCGCTTGAGCCGTATCGCCCGGTGTCGCCCACCGGCGTGAGACCCAAACGGAGATCGGCCTCGCCCCGGGGCGCGAACAGCGCGACCAGCGTGATGATCACGGCGGCGGCGGCGACCGTCGCCAGGACCAGCAGCCATTGGGTTTTTGTTTTCATGCTTGTCCCTTTGCCGGCATCCCTGCCCCTTCATCAGCCATGATGCCAAGCTCCAAATCCCAAATCACAAACAAGCTCCAAATCACAAATCCCAAGTCCCTGGCCCTAACACGAGGCCAGCTTCAGCAGGACAATCAGCAGCAGCGCCGCAATGGCCACCGCCGTGGGCAATCCGAGGATCTCCCGTTTCATCGTCAATTCCCCAAGCACGCCATTCCCTGGTCCCTAGTCCCTCGTCCCTGTTCCCTTCCCGCCGTATTATACCCTGCGGCCTGTTGGGCGGGGCCTTGATGCTCCCAGCATCGTCGGCCCGCCTCGGAGTCCAACCGAGAGGAGTGGGCCACTGGCCCCGCCCTTGGGCCTTTGCTTCGCCGTTGTCTCTGGCAATTCGTGCAATTCGTGTAATTCGTGGACATCATCCGGCTGTTCGAACCGCCGCCGCCAGGAGCTCCTCGCGTAGGTCCGCCAGCTTGCCCGCAAGCCGGGCGAGGATCTCCGCCGGCAGCAGCACCTGGGCGTGCCTTTGGCCGACGTCGGCCAGCGCCTTCTTGCCCTCGGCGGTCGCGGCCAGGCGGGTGATGATGGCGTCCAGGACGTCGGCGACGCCCACGCCCTCGGCCGCCACCAGCGCGGCCAGGTCGTCGGAACGCCGGGCCTCCGGCGGCACTT
>DATKUU010000074.1:0-26183 GCA_035530455.1 Phycisphaerae bacterium
CGTCGGCGGGAACGGCACGCGCCCCGCAAGCGGGGCGGCTAAATGTGCCGGACGCTAAACCGCAAGCGGCGAGGGCGGACCAGATAGAAGCCGAGGGCGCCTCGGCAAAAAGGCGGAGCGGCTCGACGCCCGACGATTCTCGCCCCGGGCCGAGAAACCCTTGAACGCCGACCTCGCAGTCGAGAAACCTCCGCGCCGCCTTCCGGAGCCGATCGTGCACCCACCGGACCTCGCGCCCGCCATCCGACCCGACGACAAAAACGGCCGCGTCGGCGTGCGAGACGCCCTCGCCGCAAGGCCCGGCCCGGCTGTGCCACGCCTTCACCTCGCGGTACGTTTCCACAAGGCTCTCGGCATCGGGCCTGGCGACAAAAACGGCCCGGCCGACGGCCGGGGCCAGGGCCGGCGGGACGGCATCCGTCCCGTCGAGGACCGCCAGACCGACCTGGTCGCATCGAGCGGCCAGGCGTGCGGCGCTAGCGCCCATATCGGCCGACGCAAGGCAAGCCTGCGGCCCGAGGCGTCCCCACGCCGGTTCGCCCAGGACGTGGGCGTCCGCAGAACCGTTCTGGAAGAGGAAGAGGGCGGCGGGCCCCGTCCGGGGCGCCAGTTCCTTGGCCACGGCCAGGGCGGTGCCACGCCGGACGGATGGTTCCACGCCGGCAAGGGATAACATGTAAAGCCCGCGGACAGGTCCCGCAGATTCATCCCGATTTCTTCGGGATTCATCTGCGGGCTTTAAACGGCGAGCGCTCTCTCCCGGCGCGCCGGGATCGCGGCTAAGCGTGACGGGCGTGGAGGGCGACAGAGCCGGGGCGGGGGTTCCCGACAAAAGCACGTCGCAGACAGCGGCCACGCCGGTCGCACGGCGAGGGAGGGAGGGGCAGCCGGGGAATCGTTGCGGCGCTTCGCCCGGACCCGCTTGGGACATGCGTATCGTCCTCGACAGCCGGGGGCGCGGAGACGAAGGCGTTTTCCCCGCCTCTCGTCCCTTTGGCCCCCGTTTTTATCCCACCTCGACCACGCTATTCAGCTCGCCGTACGGGTTGCTCTCGACGTACGGGTTGGCCGGGTCGCTCGACCATCGACCGTCAATCACCAACCGGTAGGTGTAGCGTCCGGGGGGCATGTGGAACTCGCGGTGCCAGACGCCATCCACCTCCGTCCGTGCCAGGTCGGCGTCGGGGTCGGCCGAGTTCCAGCGGTTGAAGTCGCCGGCGACCTGGACGCGTCGGGCGCCCGGAGCGTGGCAGACGAATCGCACGCCGCCCTCAATCGGGACCGCGCCGTACACCATCTGGAGGCGCGCCTCCAGGTCCTTCGATTCTTCCGTTTCGCGGCGGGCGTCGCGGCGGGTTTCCTCCTCGAACGCCAGTTGCAGGTCGGCCGCCAGCAATTCCTGGGCCAGAGCCCGGTAATCCTCGTGGGCGCCGGAGTCGGGCAGAAACTCCGAGATGGGGCTCCCGCGCGCCGCCGCGTCCCGCAGGTCCATGCTCAGGCGGACCTCCGAAGCGAGAACCATCGGCCCGTACTGCTCGCGCAGCGCGGCGAGGGCCTCGCGCATCGAACGGACGCGCGAATCGTACATGGTCGGCAGGATGTGGACCGTCCGCCGCACGCCCGTCCGCTCGGCCAGAACGTCCACCGTCTCCAGGGCGCGCGCCAGACCGTGCAGGCTGAAGAAACCCAGGTCCACGGGGACGATGATCTCCGTGGCGGCCCAGAGGGCGTTGATGGAGAGCAGACCGAGGCCGGGGCCGCAGTCCACGACGACTGCGTCATACCGGCCGTCGGCCTGAGCGGCGGCCAGAGCCAACCGATGCTCGCGCCCCTCGGTGCCGGCCAGCGTCTGCTCGAGCGTCGCCAGGCCGACCGTCGCCGGCGCCAGGTAGAACCGGTCGTAGATTTCCCACGCGATGTCCGCCAGGCCGAGGCCCTGCTCCTCGGCTTCCTTGCGGCCGAGCACATCCCACGTGCTCAGTTCGACTTCTTCCTCGCGCACGCCGCACCCGATCGTCGCGTGGGCCTGCGGGTCGAGGTCCGCCAGCAGGACGCGCCGGTCGGCATTGGCCAGCGTGCCGGCCAGGTTGATGGCGGTGGTGGTCTTGCCGCATCCGCCCTTGTGGTTGAAGATGGTGATGACGCGCATCAGACACCTCCCCGGCATGAGCCGGTTGCGTGCGTGGACCCTGAATGGTCCGCCGCGCGCTCGCTCTCTTGGCACCGCTCCAATCGCCTGAGCATTTCGTCGGCCGAGTCCGGTTGCCGACTTTAGGAAACTTATCGGACCATGCCCCGCGGGCCTCACACGCCGTAGAGCGGAGTGGGTACTGTCGGCCTGCAATCGCTGGCGTTTTCCGTGTGCTTTTGTGGCATTGCTGGGACGTTTCGAAACTCGGACACGCGCCCCAATCCTGCGAAGGATCGCTAACACCTTATCCCAAAAGCACTTAGCCAAACACCCCTCCTGCCACAGGGCCTGGACGTCTCGTTTTCAACACATTGCGGCGTAGATGGAATCGGCGTCGCCGCCCAGGCACGGAAAGAAGGGAATTTGTAAGAGACGCTGCAAAAAGGACTTATGGGCGTTTCGGAAGTTTTTTGCGGTTTCGCGGGTGTCTTTGGCACGGGCCTTGCTAGTACAAGAATCGAAGGCGCGTTCTTTAATGGCATCGCTTGCGATTCACGCACAGCCCTCCCCCGGGTGCGACGGTTTCACAGGCGCTTTGCCACACAACCCCCTAACTCCAATTAAGGAACGCGCCTCTCTTTGAGAATAACCGCCCTTCGGGGTGTGGTGGAAATAGAAGTGCAAATCGTTGCGGGATGTTGCGGGGTCATGGGAAGGAGGGTCCGGCCACACGTCACTGCCGATCGTTCCTTCACACACACTCAGGCTTGTCCTGGGGCAAGGGGGACGAAAAAGCATGCAACGGACCCTTCGGACCGATTGACTCTAAACGAGCCGTTTATCCCCGCAACAGGGCAAGGTCTCCCCTCCGGACCTTGCCCACTTTTTTGCGCCTGCGGGCAGGCCGGTTCGTCGTCGCCTCGGTGCACCCCGATTCGAAAAACATGTTTTCGCGACGGCACGCGATAGCGGAGAATAGCCGCACCTGACAGGGAGCGGCGCCGTACGGAAGCGTAGAGGCGTGGCCGGCCGTCATACCTTCGCATCGGATGCCGGGGCCTTCAGCAGGTCGCCGGCGGTCAGGTCCCCTTCCCTGCCGATTTGTCGGCCCGTCGCAAGGACCCACTGGATGAGGGCGTCAACGATTTCGGGGTCGAATTGGCGTCCGCTTTCTTCGATGAGGACCTGCATGGCCTCGTGCAGAAGCCGGGCGGGCCGATAAACGCGGTCGCTGGTGATGGCGTCGAAGGCATCGGCGACGGCCAGGACGCGCGCCCCCCGGGGGATCGTGTTGCCCGCAATCCGGTCGGGGTATCCCTTGCCGTCCCACCGCTCGTGATGGTGGCGGACGACGGAAACCTCGCGCTCGAGGAATCGCATCTCGCCAAGGATTTCGACGCTGGTCAACACATGCCTCTGCATGACGCGGCGTTCGTGGTCGGCCAGCGCGCCGCGCTTCCGCAGGATGCTGTCGGGCACGCCGATCTTGCCGATGTCGTGGACCATGGCGGCGCGGCGGAGAACGGCGGTGTCCTCCGGTTCCAGGCCGAGGGTCTCGGCGATGGCGACGACATAGTGGGTGACGTTTTCCGAGTGGCCCCGGCTATACGGATCGCGGGCCTCCAGGGCGCGGACGAGGCCCCGGATGCTCTCGACGAACGCCTCCTTGGACTGGAGGCCGAGTTTGGCGACTTCGCGCCGCAAGGTCTCGACCTGATTGGTGGTAACAGGGGTTTCTTCGGCCTGGTCGTGGCGGATCTGGCTCCAGGCGAGGGTGCGGTCGCGGCCGGAGTACTTGGCGTCATAGAGGGCCTCGTCGGCCAGACGAACCAGGCCGTCGGCGGTGTCGGTGCCGCCAGCCTCTCGGCCGCTCACGCCGGCGCTAACGGTCACCCGGAGGGACCGCCGGCCGTCGGAGATCGTGCGGTCGGCAAAGGCCTTGCGAATGCGTTCGACGGCGCCGACGGCCTCCTCGACGCGCGTTTCGGGCATGAGGATCATGAACTCGTCGCCGCCGTAGCGGGCGGCGGTGTCGCAAGCGCGCGCCCCGCCTCGCAGGGTTTTGGCAAATTCCACGAGGACGCGGTCGCCGAACGCGTGGCCGTGGGTGTCGTTGATGACCTTGAAACCGTCCACGTCGATCATGACGAGCGCCAGGGACGACTCGCGGCGCTTGGCGCGCTGGACTTCGGCCTGGAGGATCTCCAGAAAGCGTCGGCGGTTGGCCAAGCCCGTCAGTTCATCGGTGGTGGCGAGTTCCTCCAGGCGCTGGTTGGCCTGCTGGAGGGCCTCCTCGGCCGCGCGGCGCTCGGTCACGTCCATATCCGTGCCGCGGTATCCGAGAAGGTTCCCACCGGCGTCCAGAATGGGCGCGCCGGTCGTCATCAGCCAGATGGGCTTGCCATTCTTGTGCACCGCGAGATTGGCGAACCCACGAAACACCCCTTTGCGGCCGAACACTTCAATCGCTGCACGCTTCACCGCCTCACGGTCGTCGGGAGGGCAGAAATCGTAGAAATGCTTCCGGCCGATGACCTCTTCGGGCGTGTACCCGAGGATATCTTTGACCGCGTGGCTGGAGTAGGTATAGAGCCCCTGGGCGTCGCATTCCCAGATCCATTCCTCGGCGGCTCGAGCCACCTCCTGGAACCGCTGTTCGCTTCGCCGGATCGCCTCTTCGGCGCGTTGGCGTTCGGCAATCTCGCGCTTCAGGTTCTCGTTCGCCTTTGACAGGTCCGCCGTGCGTTCCCGGACGCGCTCTTCGAGTTTGTCGCGGGCGTCGGCCAAGGCGCGGACCTTTTCCCGGATTTCTGCGTCGCGGACCTTGATGCTTCGGACCATGGCGTCAAAGGCAGTGACAAGTTGACCGATCTCGTCGTGCGTCGGCGCGGGCAGCGAGACGTCCAGCGCGCCGGTCTTCAAGGCATCGGCGGCCACCGTCAGGCTATGCAGCGGCGCCAGCGTCCGCCGCGTCACCACCAAGGCCACCGGCATGAGGACGACGGCAATGGCGAGCGCCAGCAGAAGGTTGTTCCAGGCTTCGGCGTAAACCTCTCGCCGGACCGTCTCCCGATGGAAACTGAGCCGGAAAGTCCATGGGACGGTTCCGGTGCGCATGCGCATGGGGACGACCCAGGTCTCAACGCCGGGGCCCTCGCCGGCGGCGAGCACAGGCTCGTGCAGGTCGGACGACACGCGTTCCATGATAGCCGGGGAGTGCTGGTCATCGCTCTCCTCAAGCGGGCAGTCTGAAAGGATGGCGCGTCCCGCGCCATCCACGATGTGCCAGGAGACGAAGTTCTCGTTCCCGGCGATGGTGGCGAGCAACTCGAAGGGCCAGATTTCCTCGTGGTATCCGGCCTCGACCTGGGAGGAGGCGGCCTCGGCGTAGAGGCGCTGCTCCTGGCGCAGCAGTTGCGTCAGGCGCTGGGCCTCGCGGACACCGCTCACAGTCGCCAGAACGGCGACCGCCCCGAACGCCAGGCCCAGGGACCACAGGTATACCTTCCAGAACAGCCGCATGATTATTCCTCGTGCTCCTCGCCGGCCGGGAAGAGCGTGATGCCCGTCAAGAGGTTGCCGTGGCGGTTTCCGAGGCCGGGGAAGTTGCCCTCCTCGCCCCACGTGAACGGGCCGATCCACGGGACGCCTTCCAAGGAACGGTTCATCAGATGAACCATCTGGCCGCGCTCACCCTCCGGGATGACCTTCAGAACGCCTTCGCAGCAGATGAAGAGGCAGGCGGCTGCGCGCACCTCCGATGCGCCTTCAGTGGCAAGTCGCGGCAGGGCGCTGATGCGGTTCAGCAGGATGTTCCAACTGCCCTCGCTGAAATAGACGACGTCGCCGTCCGAGAGCGTCGCGCTGGAAACCAGGCGGGTGGTCGTCTCGGCGTTGTCGGGCGGCCAGAGGTGGGTAAAGAGGTTGTACGTCTGGTCGCCGGCGTCCAGGATGCGGCAGAGGGGGTAGAGGACGGTGAACGAGTTCATATCGAGGCCCGCGCGCATGGCCTCGCGCACCCTTCCCCCGGACCATTCGTCGTACACCTCGACGGCCGGCCGGCCGTCAATCTCGTAGATGACGCGGCCGTCGGACCGCGTCACCGTGCCGGACATGCCCGTGCGGTTGAAGCCTCCGCGAAAGGCCGTCCGGAACGGCTGGTCGGAATAGAACACGGCTATGACCGTCCCGGCCTTAATGACTTGGCCATTGGCCACAAGGGTCCCGACGCCGGGCGCCCCGGCCGTCGTCCCGCCCAGCACCGGGACGTCCGGGCCGTGGATCGCCTCCAGACCTTCGAGGACCTTCTCCTCCTGGCCGTGGTACGTGCAGGAGAGGACGATCATGGAGGGTCGCCGTGCAGGGTCCACGCCGGCGTCCTCGGCGGCGCGGCGGAGGGCCAGGGCGGCCAAGTCGGCCGGGGCCTTGACCTCATCCAGGGAGGCCCAGCCGACGCCCGAAACCATGCCAGGCAGGCGCAACGCCATCACGCCCACCGTCCCGTCCGGGCCGTGGTGGTACCCGTCGGAGGCGATGACGCCGAAGTCCGACACCCACCCGCAGATGCGGCGCTTCGGCCCCTGAGCCGGCTGGAGGGCCTCGACCACCGCTTCCGCCGGATGCTGGGCCGTGTAATAGACCAGCGTCATGTCAGGCTGAAGGTCCTGGTGGTCAAGGGCCTCGGCGAGGGCTTCCTGCGCAGCCGTGCGCGTGTCGGCCCGGAGCGACCAGCCGACGCCTGCGAAACTCTCCGCCGTGCCGGTAAACCTGCCTCCGGCGACCGCCGCCGGCTCCTTCGTTTCGTCCGTCGTGGGCACGGCAGTCTTCTCCCGGCCGACCCAGAGCCACACGCCGATCCCCACGGCCGCGAGGACCGCAACCCCCAGAATCGCTTTCCATGCTTGTCGCATGTCCCACCCCTTCCCGTCGTTCCCGTTCCCAGCGTTTGGCGCGGCCGGTCGGCCGGTCCGCGCCGCCCCCGTCAAAAAGCCAGGTGCAGCAGGAGCCCGGCGACGACGCCGACGTCGTTGGAATCGTTGGCGCCGGGGTTGAGGATCACCTGGACGTCCGGCTTGAGCGCCATCCATTCCGTAATCTGGATGTTATAATATATTTCAAACAGGGTTTCCTGGGAGGCGGAGGGCGTGTTGACCCGCCGGAAATCCTCGCCCATGACGGCCTGGCTCACGCCGAAGACCAACTCGTCCGCCGGGCGGGCGGCAAACGGGCCCTTCCACCGGGCGCCCACGCTCCAGAAATGCTCGATGTTCCGCAGGTCCTGGTTCGCGTGGCCGTAGCGCAGGAACGCCGTCACTTTGTCGGTGAGTTGCTGGTCGAAACTGACGGCGAACCCCAGGTCGTCGCACTCGCTGCCCGTGCCGTCCACACGGCCCACCGTCTCAGCATCGTACCAGAGGGTGAAGCGATAGTTGCCCTTTCGGCCGGCGATCGTCGGCCGCAGGCCCGCCTCGTAGAAGCTCACGTTAGGGTGTGGGGCGCGAAAGGCCGACTCGAAACCCGACCGGGTCGAGACACCGCCCGAATCGGCCACGCCAGCCTGGACGTAGAGCCAGTCGGCGACGTCGTAGCGGGCGGCAGCCCCGATGGCGTGCCAAGGGAGGGGAATCGTCGGATTACGAGCCAGCGAATATGAGAGGAAGTTCCAACTGGCGACCTCGTTGGTGTCGAAGTAGTCGCCCACGTCGAGTTTACCGACCCAGATCGTGATTTTGTCGTCAAAGAGTTTCTGCTCGAGAAGCAAGTGGGAGACGTAGATTTCGCGGGGCTCGCCCTGCATCCAGTTGTGATTGAGTTGGATGTCCTGGTATCGTCCGGGGCCGCGTCCGCTCCCGCCGCGCGTGTTCGTGATGAGGGTCGCCCCGCGCCACAGGCGCTGATTGAGGCCCAGGTTCCACCAGAACACGCCGCGGTCCTTCCCTTCGCCGGGGCCGTTCAGGATGACCTGCGAGGTGTAGTTGACGCACAGGCTGAGACTCGTGCCCGTCTTTTCTTCGAGATCCTTCTTGAACTGCTTCCAATTCTCGTACCACTCGCCGGAGGGAAGCACGCCCGGCTCGGGGCATCGGATGGTCGTCGGCGTTTCGGCCCCGAGGGTGATGGGCTCAAGCGGCCCGACGGCCAAGTCCGTCGCGGCCTCGGACTCGGCGGCCCCCGCGGGACAAGGCAGCACTGCCGCCGCAAGCAACACCGACAGAAGAGTCCCCCGGCAGTACCATGCGTTCGTCGAGGACATAGACATCCCCCATCCCTTCCTCGACCCCCTCTGACCTATGTCCATTATCGGCCGCAAAATGGGGTAATCCTTAGCCGATTCGGGCCGGCAGCAGCCGCCTGCCACTCTGGCATGGCCGGGCGGGAAAACGGGGACGGGGGGGGGCGTTTCCACCGATAACGACCCCCCAAATGACCCCTGGGGTAATTTATCTCCTTTGGCGACAAGGGGTTATGAGGGGAGAGAACAGGGCCCGACCCCGGTTTCCTGCCGTTCCGTGTTCCAGGGCGAGAGGGCTACTGGAGGTAATCGCCGCGGATGCCGCGGACGATGAACGGGGCGAAGATAATGAGAACGACGCTCATAAGAATGAGCATGGAAGGGATGAGGATTTTGACGGCGGCCTCTCCGGCCTTTCGTTCGGCCCGCATGCTGCGGCGCATGCGGAGGAGGCCGGCCTGGAGTTTGAGGACCTCGGCCAGAGGCGTGCCGAGCGATTCGGCCTGGAGGACGGCCGAGAGAATGCCGTCCAGACCGTCCACGGGGATCCGCTCGCCGAGGTGCGTGAGGGCGTCCTGCCGGCTCCGGCCGAAATCAATCTCGCGGACGACCTGGCCGAGTTCCTGGTTGAGGGGATCCTCGGGGTCGTCGCGGACAACGGCGGAGGCGGCCTCGTAGAAGGTGGCGCCGGCGTCCATCGCCATGGCCACAAGGTCGAGCGTGTAGGGAAGGCGCTTGGAGATTTCGCGGAGGCGCCGCAGCGCCCGTTCCCGCAGCCACAGATAGGCCACGAAAAAACCGAGGAAAAAACCGAAGAGGAAGAACGCGACGGCGGCGATGGGCCCGATGTCGCCGACGACGGTCCGTCCGAACACCACGAACCCCAGGGCTCCCACCAGGCCCCACACCAGGCAGAGGACCAGATACTCCTCCGGGCTGTATTGATTCGGGTTGGCGAGCGCCAGCAGCAACTTCAGGACGTGGTGCTTGAAGCCCGGGAGGTGGAGCCGGCGGACGAGGTAGTAGAGGGGCGCGAGCGCGGGGCGAAGCCAGGGTATCTCGAATAGGGTGTCGCGCTGGACGTTGTCCACCTCGACGCGGAAGGCGGCCTCGTAGTCGCCCTCGGCCGCAGGGCGAAAGAGCGTCGTCACCACGAGAAACACCGCGGCGAACACCAGGACCGTGATAAGGCCCAGCAGGATCACGCGCGTCTCATCCTTTCCCTACAAAATGATCGTGGCCGGGTGGCACTGGTGGCTTGTCCACCAGTGCGTGACCACAGAAGGTAGGCACTGGTGGGCAAGCCGCCAGTGCCACCCATTTTGTTAGAGGCTCTAAATCTCAAAGGTCACGATCTTTCGGATCCAGAGGAAGCCCGCGACGTTGAGGACAATGGCAATCGCCAGCAGCAGCAGACCCCAGGAGTCTTCCAAAAGAACCCGCACCCAGTCGGGGTCGATGAGGTAGTAGATAAAGGCGACGACGATGGGCATCAGGCCCATCATGAGGGCCGAGAGGCGGTTCTGGGCGGTCAGGCTGTGGACCTTTTCTTCGAGGCGCATGATTTCGCGGAGAGACTCGCTGAGGCGGTCGAGAGTCTCCGGGAGGTTGCCTCCGCGGCGTCGGGCGGTTTCCATGGCGGCGAAGAGAAGTTTGTAATGGTGAAGTTTGATGCGTCGTCCTGCGCGGCGGAGGACTTCGTCCACGCTGGCGCCGTGCTCGAACTCGCGGAGCATCAACCCGAACTCCTGGTTGATGGGCGGCTGGGTGTTCTGCTCGATCAGTTGCATGGACTGCACCAGGTTGAGGCCCGCGCGCATGCCGTTGGCCAGCGTCACCAGGCCGTCCACCAGTTGCTCGTTGAGTTTATCCCGGCGTCGGCGCTGGAGGACAAAGATGACGATGCGGGGGATCCAGAAACCCAGGGCCAATCCGACGGCGAAGGCGGCGACGACGCCGATGCCCGTAATGCCGGTGTGCTTGGCGACCAGTGCTAGAAAAGCGCCCGCCGTCGCCGCCGCCCCGACCGACACGAGAGTCAACTGGCGAGGCGAGACGTCGAAGAGGAACATCTCGGCCAGGGCCTCGTGGAACCGCTCTTCCTGGCGGCGGATGAGCCGGCTGACCAACGGGCGAAGCCCCAGGACGGCGCCGAACGCCGACGCCGCCGCCAGCACCGTTATCGCCGCCTGCGACGGAAGCGACGTTCCCTGGGCCAGGAGGAGAGTTTCCATCGTGCCTCACATGAAGGCGTCAATCGTCAGGAGCCCCCTGCCCAGAAGGTCCTGGGCGAAGTTGGGGATGTAGCCGGTGTGCATCAATTCGCCGCGCGCCCGCCCGTGGTCGCCCCCCGGCGGGCGGACGAAGATATCCTCGACGACGATGGTGCCCTCGTCGCGGTCCATGCCGGCGACCTCGCTGACGGCGGTGACCTCGCGCCGGCCGTCCGCGAACCGCGTCAGGTGGCAGACGACATCCAGGGCCGTGACGATCTGTTCGCGGATGGCCCGGATGGGCATGTCCACGCCCTCCAGGACGAGCCCTTCGAGGCGTTTCATGGCGTCCTGGGGGTTGTTGGCGTGGATGGTCGTGAGCGACCCGTCGTGGCCGGTGTTCATGGCCTGGAGCATGTCGAGGGCCTCGGCGCCGCGGACCTCGCCGACGATGATGCGGTCCGGCCGCTGCCGCAGCGCGTTCTGCACGAGGTCCCGGATGGTGTAGCGTCCCTTGCCCTCGACGTTGGCTTGGCGCGTTTCGACGCGAACAACGTGCTCCTGGAACAGTTGCAACTCGGCGGAGTCCTCGATGGTGATGATGCGCTCGTGCGGAGGGATGAAGGCCGACAGGACGTTCAACAGCGTCGTCTTGCCGGAGGCCGTCCCGCCCGACACCAGGACGTTCATCCGCCCCAGGACGCACGCCCGCATGAAGTTGGCGGCAAAGGGGGTGATCGTCCCGAACCCCACGAGGTCGTCAATCGTGAACGGGACCTCGGAGAACTTGCGGATCGTGAGGACCGGCCCGACGAGCGAGAGGGGCTCGATGGTGGCATTGACGCGGCTGCCGTCCGGCAGCCGGGCGTCCACGATGGGCGTCGAGCGGTCAATCCGCCGGCCGATCGGCGTCACGATCCGCTCAATCACCGTGTGGACCACCTCGTCGGAGAAGAAGGAGCGCCCGGTGTTGCGGATCACTCCGTTCTCCTCGACGTAAATCTTGCTCGGACCGACGACCATGACTTCGGTGACGTTCGGCATGTCGAGGAGGTCCTGGATAGGCCCCAGGCCGACGACGATGTCGAGGATGTCCTTCATCAGACACCGCTTGACGATGTAAACCCAGAGCGACTCGGTGACCTGGGGCGTCTCGCGGTCGAACGCCTCGCGGAAGGACTGCTCGACCTTCTCGATGTCGTCCTTGATGCGGTCGGGGCTGAGCGCCAGGCCAAGGTCCCGGACGAGGAGGTCCCGGAACCCGACGAGGCCGGCCTCGTACTGGGGGTCGAGGACGGTGTCGTCGGTCTGGAGGAGAGGGGGGCGCATCTTGGTGCCGGCGCGGCGGAGGATTTCGGTGATGACGTCGCGCTTCAGTTGCTGCTCGACGATGAACCAGCCGGTCTCGTCGTCCACGCGGCCGGTGAACTCGTCGAGGATGGCGGAGAGATGGGCCTTGATGTGGGTGACGTAGCGCGGGTCGTCCTGGGCCTCGACCTCGATGGCCCGGAGGTTCAGCCGCCTGAGCAATTCGCCATGGACGTCCTTCTCGATAGCCATGGCCTTGAAGAGGGGTGTTTTTTCTCGGCGGATTTTGAGCGCCTCGCCCGCGGGCCGGCCGGGCGCCTCTTCGGCCACCAGGTACAGCACCCATTCGCCGATGTGGATCTCCTGGCCGGGCGCAATCCTGACCTGCTCGCTGACGCCCACCAGGTGCTCGCCGACCAGCGTCCCGTTCAGACCGACGTTCTCGATGAAATACTCGCCGTCGTGTTTCAGCAGGCGCGCATGCTCCCGCGAGACGAACGGGCTGGGCAACTCCAGGTCGTTGGCCGGGTCGCGCCCGATCCGCAAGAGGTCGCCCGGAAACTCGACCTCCTGCCGCACGTCGCTAAGTTGGCTGTAGGCGATAACCCGCACGGTCCAGCCTCCGACCAATTCCACAACGTTATTTCAACGCAGAGAGCGCAGAGATCGCAGAGAGAACCTCTTCTTTTTCCAATTTTACAATTTGGCTGTTCTCTGCGTTCTCCGCGTTCTCTGCGTTTAATTCCCGTGTACGATGCAACCTTGTCGTGCTACGACACGGGAGGCGCCGGCGCCGTCAGGCGCGACGGCTCGATGTACTTCAGAACCTCCCGGTTAATCTCGGGCTCCAGGTCCTCCATCTGCTCCGGACGGCGGGTGATGTCGATAGTGAACTCCTTCTGGCTCATGACCTGCTGGAGTTGACGAATTTTCAGGGCCTGGTCCTCGGTCACGAGGATGCTGATGGTGTCGTAGCGGGCGCGTTTATCGGCGGGGATCGGCCGGGTAGAGCCGTCCACCGCCCGGACCTGGACGTTGCGGAGGACATCCCGGATCATCAGCAGTTCTTTGCGGGGGTCGGGGTCGTCGTCGAAGACGGCATAGATGCGGACATAGCCGCCCGGCTGAAGGCCGCTGGCCGAGCGGGTCTCGATCGGGATCGTTACCAGGTCGTACCCCCGGCCGACGATGACCGGCAGTTCCATGATACCTACATCGTACAGGTCGCCGTAGAAGATCGGCTGCCCCGCGCCCATTTTGCGGGGGGCGGTCTGGTCCTTCAGCAGCCCTTTGTCGATTGGTTTCAAGGCCCCCTTAAACGCCTCCTCGAACACGGAGGGGATCCGCACAGTCTTCAGATGCTTCTCTAGGAGCGGCTGGCCCTCCTCGAGCGGCTCCTTGAGGACGTAAATCTCGATCGCCCCCTCCGTGTACTCGCTCTTGACGCCGGCGATATAGAGGTTGACGAGGAAGGCGGCGGCGATGCCGGCCGCAATCGCCCCGATCAGGATCCCCGTGCTGGGTATGAGTTGCATCCGGCTTTGCATGGCCATCGGTTCCCCTTCCTTCCCGGCCTCCCCTCATTCATACTCCAGATCGCACACCGCCGCCAGCGTTTCTTGCTCGTCGTCGTTCGGCTGGACGAAGAGGACCCGGTGCGACCGGCCCCGCGTGAACCAGAGGAGCCAGCCCCGCTCCTTCTGTTCCTCGGGCTTGGGCGGCTCGCTCATCCGCCAACCGTCGGCCGTATAGCGCGACCGCAACAGCGCCACCGCCTCGACCACCGGCTGGGGAATCCGCAGGAGGACCATCCGCGTGCCCCGCGTCTGGGGATGGTCGAAGACGGCGAGGACCGAGGCCCCGTCGGGGACGACGTCGGCGGGGGCGGCGCTGCGGGGATAGTCGGCCGGCAGGCCGAACCGCTCCGCCAGAAACTCGCGACGGTCCTGGGGCGTCTGATTGTCCGGGTCTCCATAGTCCCCCTCCTCCTCGGCGGCGGCCATCAGGATCCCCGCCATCACGTGGGCCAGGTCGGCTCGGGCCTCGGCCCAGTCGCTTTCGGGAACGTCGCGCCGGGCGGCGGGCGGAGAGTCGAAGAGCGCATCCTCCTCGCCGGGCGCGCCCGCCTCGCCGACTCTCGGCCCCCGGCCGGCGGGGCGCACCAGGACGTGTGCCGCCAGCACCGTCGCAACGACGATGAGGGCAATAGCCAGCACACGCCACGCCAGCGCCGCCCCTCGGCGCGGCGGCAGGTCGGGCGTCTCGCCGGTTTCGGTGGGGGTCGGGGGCGTCATGGCCGGGTCATCCGCTCCCTTCCGCCACGTCCTCCAGCACATCGTAGCCGTGGAACCATCGCTTGATAATGTCGTCGCGCGTGTCGCGGAAGTGCTCCGCCACGTCGCCGCCCAGGTACTCGCTGAACGGGTCGAAGATTTCGCGCAGCGGTCCGCTCCGGGCGATCTTCCAGGCGTCCAGGTGATGGAAATGCCAGGGGCTGGAGTCGCGCCAGTGGACCGCCTGGGCCGTCCGCGCGAGGAAGTCCCACATACTGCCCTGGGTCTCGAAAGACCGCTCGGCGTGGGTTTCGTGGCGCCCGGGGAGGTTGCCCCAGAGGCGTTCCCAGTATTCGAGGGCGTCGGCGTTGCTGGTCTTCTGGACGGTGGCGGGTTCGATTTCGGGTCGGAGGCGTTCCAACTCGTCGCCCCCTCCTCGCGGCCGGTTGCCGTAGTCCTCCTCGTCGCCGGTGGGTTGGGTGGGCGTCCATCCCTCCAGTTTCAGCGCCGACCAGCCTCCGTACTGCGCCGCGTGCCACAGCTGGTGCCGCGCATCCACCAGCGCCTGCTGCTTGGTCAGCATCGCCAGCGACATGTAGATCGTCAGACCCGTGACGAAGATAAGGATGGGGAGCGTCAGAAGGAATTCCAGCAGCGCGTTGCCTCGCCGATGGCGCCGACCGCGCGGGCAACCTTGAGGTGTGTAGGGCTCCGTGACACGTGTTCGGAGGGGTGCCATGCTTTCGCGCCGTTGCGAAAGCATGTTCCCGACAGGGGCGCACGCTTTCGCAAGCGAAAGCGTGGCACCCATCGGTTGACGTATCACGGCGCAGTAGCGCATCAATGGGCCACCTCCCGCACAAAGGCGTCGTCGTAGCCCTGGAGCATCTTGCGGACGGGTTCGAGGCGTTCGGCCGTCAGTTTTGACGCCACCTCACCCGCCCCGGCGGGCGGCGGGCGGTCCAACTCGTCCACCAGTTCGCTCCATTTGTCCGTCCGCACGAGTTTCACCTTCCAGTTTTGCGTGAAAAGGTCCCAACTCCACCGCGCGTGGACGCGCGCCTGGGCGTACGCGACCGTCTTCTCAATGGGATTGGGGTTCGTAAAGCGTTCGGTCCACGCGCTGGCGGCCCCGGAGCGGTAGGCGAAACCGTTGAACGTGAACCGCTGCCGGATGTGGTCGGTCAGATTGTCGGCGATGGAGTGGTCCAGGAGGACCGGTGCGAAGCCGGGCGTCTGGCCTGCGGGCGGCAGGTAATCGCGGTGCAGATGCTCGTCCTTCTCCAGTTCCGCCCCGTTGAACCGGTAGAGCGTCACGCGGTAATAGGTCTGCATCTCGGACTCGGTGTAGGGCCACCGCGAGCCGTCCGGGTAGATGGGCGGGTGCGGCGCGTAGATACCCAACTGCGGATAATGGGCCGTCTCGCGCTTCTGAACGCGGTACCAGACGGCATGGCGGGGGTCCGTCCCCTCGTACGACTGGGTCGCCCGCGTGTAGCCGCTGAGGTCCGGCCGGCTCATGTCCGCATACCTCCGCGTGCGGGGCAGCGGCTCCTTCTCGTGGCGCAACTCGATGTTCGAGAAGAACGACGCGGTCGGGAACGGGTACTTGGAGTCGAACGAGACGCTCTCCCACCACGCGCGGAGGATGCGCTCGGGCGGCAACTGTTTCGCCTTGTCGTAATCCATCTCCCACTGCCGCAGCGTCACCTCGTCCTCCGTCGAGCCGAACAGCATCTCGAACTTCATGTCCGAGACGATCGCAAAGAGGACCGAGAAGCGCGACAGGTCGAACAGGCCCATCGGATGGGTCCTGGTGAACGGCTCGCGCCACCACGACCAGGGGCCCATCACCTGGCCGCGATACCCCCGGTAATCCATCACGTAGGCGAAGCCGCCGATAACCTCTCCCCGCCGGCCGCGCCGCCCCCCGGCCGTCGGGTTGGGAGGCAGACGCCCGTCCCGCATCGGGTACCGGAAATCCTCGAACAGGCCGTCGCGAACCGGCAGTTCGGGCCAGAGCGGCAGGCAGAACCCGAATTCCGCCCCGTTCCGCCGAGCCACATCCATCGCCTCGCGCGTGCTGGCCACGGGAACCGCCTTGGCCATCGCGTGCGAGAAACCGTCCATCAACTTCGCGCACTGCCACAGAATGCCGCTGTCGTACCGACAGAACTTCGCGAACGGGATCGCCCGCACAATGTCCTCAAAGCGGCGGACGATTGCCTGTTCCGAGCGCGCATTGCCGACCGCCAACCAGATGATGCGATCGTCAATCGGCACGTCGCCGTGGTGCGGCGTCGAGCCCAGGTTCGCCACCAGGTCGTCAATGCACTCTCTGGCCGGGGGGACGACCGTCTCCAGCGTATCCAAAAGGACAATGAGCGAAAGCAGTTGCGTCTCCGTCACGTTGCACATCGAGACGACGTTCAGGCCGCGCGCGAACCAGGCCGCCCCCGATGCCGTCACGGCGTCGGCGGCGCTCTGCATCTGGATCTTGTGGTTGAGTTGCTCGCCCGAGTTCAGCACCAGGAACAACAGGCCCGCCAGCAGGAAGAGGAACACCACGACCAGGTAGATGGCCTGTCCGCGCTGGCACCGGTGGAACCGGCGCACGAACGCCGCGACACCTCCCGCCTCCGCCCCGGCGCGCCGGGGCTGCGCCGGCGCACGGACCCCGCTCGGCCGCGACGGACTCATCCCTTGCCCTCCGCCTCGATCAGCCGGTTCGCCTCCTGCAGGAGCGCCTGAATCTCGATCTTCTTCTTGGCGTCGTTCGCATAGTCGAGGGCGAGTTGGAAGTACCCAATGGCCCTCCCCGGCTCGTTCTGGCTCAGGTAATACTTGCCCTTGGCCAGGTGCATGCCGTACCGCGCCTCGTCCGCCAGGTTCCGCACCTCCTGGGTGTCGCGTATCCTCTGGAGGGCCTCGAACTGCTTGATGGCGTCCACGATCTTACCCTGCGCCATCAGTTCCTTGCCGAGGTCCAACCCCTGGTAAAAGTTCTGATCCTCCTGGAGGCGCGCCAGGAGGTCGGTGACGTCGGGCGTCTCCCTGATGCCCTGGGCCTGCAGCGCCGCGGCACGCGCCTCGTCCCACGCGTGCCGACCGAACGCCTCCCGCGCCCGTGTCATGGCGCCCTCATACCGCGCCCCGACCAGGATGTCCTCGATGCCCTTGCGCCGCGGGTCGCCCGAATCGAGCAACGGCAGGGCGGCCTCAAAACTGCGGACGGCCTCTTCCCACTCTTTGCGGTTCATGGCCTGCCGGCCGGCGTTCAGATGGCCGTCCAGTTGGTCCGCCACGTCGTAGCTGCGGATCTCGCGCAGGGCCTCCGGGTGCTGCGGGCTGTACTGGAGGATCTCGATCCATTTCTTTCGCGCCTCGTCCTTCACGCCCGCCGTTTTCAGGCCCCGGGCGATGCCGGCAAGGTCCTCCGCCTTGGCGTTGTTCATTTTGGTTTTGATGGCTTCGCCCGGCTGGATCACATGCGCCTTCGCGTACGCGTCGGCCGCCGCCGCCCACTTCTTCTCCGCCGCCGACCGGTCCCCCAGCGCCTGCCATTGCGCGAACTCTTTGCGGTCGGTCACCTGCTGAATCAGTTCGACGACCTCCGGCGTTTCGCGCCGCTCGCGAGCCTCCTGCAAAAGGCGCAGCGCCATATCCAGATTCCCCTGCTCCAGGGCGGCCTTCCCTTCGAGGATCTTGTTCTGGTACTCGCGGTTCATCCGCTTGTATTGGAGGTCGGCCACCCATTCGCCGACGTTCAAGCCGGCGTATTGGTCGGCGTTAAGGCATTCGGCCTGGAGGCGCTGGAGGATGGCGATGGCACTATCGTAATTCTCGCCCTGCTCGGCGCGCTTCGCCTCGCCGACGCGCATCTCCACCTTGCGCGAATCGGCCAGACGCTGGCGGAACTCATGGCCCCAATCGGACCGCGCGCCGGTCTGAACAGCCTCGATGGCGAAGCCGTCCGCCTCGTCCCACCGCCTTTCGGCCAAGGCGTTCTCCGCCGCCGCCATGTACGCCCGCGACCGGGCGTACTCCATCTGCGGAAGCCTCCGGAACTCCGGCGTGCGGACGAATTTGGCGTACTCGGCGGACGCCTTGCCGTACTCGCCCGTGTTGTAAAGGGCGTCGGCCGACGCCAGCGCCGCTTCCGCCCGCTCCAGGATCTGACCTGCGTGGATGCTGTCCCAGACAAGCAAGCCGATGGCCGCCGCCAGGAGCGGACCGGCGATGACCGCCGCCCAGAAGGCCGCTTTCTTCCACGTCAATCGCGGCTGAGGCAAGGGGGCCGTCTTCTCCCCTGCCGCCGGCACGCCGGCGCCCGCCCCCGGCGCTGCGGGGACGTTCGCCGCCCGAACCGCCGGCACCCCCGCCGCTCCCGCCTCCGACTCCATCTCCTTCTCCAGCGTCTCGGAGTCCGAGAGCGAGATGCTTTTGCCCTGCACGTGCATCACGAAAATCCGCCGCAGCCACCGGATGATCTGGTCCGCCGACGCGAAACGCTTCGAAGGGTCCTTCTCCATCATCCGCTCGACGATTTTGGAAATCAGCGGCGGGATGCCCGGCTGGATCTCCTTCAGCGACGGCGCCCGCAGGCTCGCGTTCGCGTGCCAGTGCATCCAACGCACCTGCTGCGCCCGCTCGTCGCGCAGAACGTCCTTAAAGACCTCGGCGAACTTCTCCGGCCCGGCGAACATCTCGTACGCCATCAGACCCAGACTGTACAGGTCCGCACGCGGGTCCACCGGCGCCCCGGTGAACATCTCGGGCGCCATGTACTTCGTGGTGCCCATCGGCAGGCTGGTCCGCCCGCCCGAATGGCCGATCAGGCCGAAGTCCGTGATCTTCAGCGCCCCGTCCCGGGCCATCATGACGTTCATCGGCGTCAGGTCGCGGTGGACGATGGATTGGGCGTGCATCGCCCGCAGGCCCAGCGCCGTCGAGAGCAGCACCCCCAGGCCGGTCTGGAGCGGCACGGGGCCGCGGTCCATCATCGCCCGCAGCGTCGTCCCTTCCACGTACTCCATCACCAGGTACAACTGGCCGTCCTGCTCAATCAGTTCGTGGACGTTGACGATGTTGGCCTGCGTCCCGCTGAGGCGCGCCAGCGTCTGGGCCTCGGAGCGGAACCGCTCGGCAAACCGCGCGTCCTGCGCCAGATGCGGCGCGATCTGCTTAATCGCCACATGACGGTCCAGCGACGGGTCGTACGCCTTGTAGATGACCGCCATCCCCCCGGCCGCCACCTGCTCGCGGACCTCGTACTTCCCCAGTTTCGTGCCGGGCTTCAGGCTGCCCGTGAACGGCTGATCGGCCATGATGTCCTCGCTGAAAAGTCCGGCGGTCGGCAGAGCGCTCCGCTACCCGTCCTTTGGACGCTTCTCCGGTCCGCCCTCGTTCGATAGCGTGCTGATGACCTTGATCCACGCGCACCACGACGTCCCCGTCCGGCCGGGAACCTCCAACTCTTCGCCTCCCATCACCCGCCGCGCAATCGGTACCTCCAGCAGATACGGATACTGCAACCTCAGGGAGATGTCCTCCCAGTACGCGTAATCCATCCGCGCGCGGTGGTACGGGCAGTACGGGATGTACGACCAGCCCGTCTGGGTCCACGCGTCGCGCACATAATGGCGATACGGGCAGTCGGAGTCCGGGTTGCCGTAGCGCCAATGCTCCGGCCTGGCCAGCGTGATTTCGACGAAGCGGTTGGCGTAATCATATTGTTTGCGGATGCGGCGGAACCACCACGGCTCCTCCGCCGTGGTGGCGTAGGCGTTGAACAGGGCCTTCGTTTCGGCCTCGACGGCTGCGCCGCCCCCGCCGCCCGGCGTCGCCTCGGCTTCCTCGTCCACGATGGCCGCGCTTATCGGCACGAGCGCGAGCGCCGCAGCCCGGCGAATCAATTCCAGTTTCTCCGACGGCGGGTTCAACTCCACATCCGGATTATACACCAGGTTCTGCAACTCCCCGCCGATCTCCATCGGCACCACCACGATCGAGACCCGCGACGCCGCAAACGCCGCGTAGTGGACCACCAGGTTGGCGTTGAAGAGGAGCGCGGCCTGGGTGATGACCAGAAAGATCATAACGGCGAACGGCAAGAGGAGCGTCATCTCGATGGCGGCGGTTCCGCCCTGGTCGGCGGCAATGCCCTTCACGCCGCCGCGGCGCTTGCCGGCGCGCGACGCACCGACCAGCAGGGCCACGATCGCCCCCAGCGCCGCCACTCCGGCCGCCATAACCGCAACGCACCGCACCGCCAGCGGGCTCGCCAGCCCCGCCAGCGCCCACCGCGGCGCATCACGCACCGTCAGCGCCGCCAGGACCACGAGGCCCACGAGCGACGCCGCCGCCAACACGCCCAGCACCACGAGCCGACGTTTCGCATTCCGCGCCATCGGACACCCCGTAAAGCGCTCACCGCTTGCGGCTTAGCACGCTGTGCCGTTGCCGTTCAATCGAAAAACGAAAATTTTTATATCCACCCCGTCGCCGCCTCCCAGAGCGACCGGCCGACGAGCGACTCCGCCATCCACCAGATCGATCCGATGCACGTCGCCAGGCCGAACGGCACCTGGAGCGATCCCGGCGGAACCGCCTCGTCAATCCGGACGCCCGGCACCGTCAGGAGCCTGAGGCCCACCCCCAGCCGCCGGAGCACCGCGCGCGTCTGCCCGCGCCACACCATCAGCACCAGACCCATCGCCGCCGCCACCAGGAAAGAATAAAAGGTCGCATAAAGGGCGGCGGCGTCCGCCCATCCGAGGAAGGCACCAACGGCCCCCATCAACTTCACATCCCCGCCGCCCATGCCCCCCAGCACGTAGGCCAGGAACAGGACGCCGAATCCGAAGCCGAACCCCAGCGCGCTATTGGTGAAGCCGTCCCAGGCAGCACCCCCGGCGGCGCCGCGCACCGCGCCCATCGCGAGGCCTGCAAGAATCGCCGGATACGTCAGCCAGTTGTAAATCTTCCCCCACTTCAGTTCCGTTGCCGCCGCCGTCACGAGGACGCCCGCCAGGACAACGTCGCACGCGCAGTCCAGGTTCAGGGTCAACGCTTTCCCTTTCGGGCGGCACCAGGAGCGCCAGCGGACTTTCCGGCCACGTCAAAGCGCCCCGGCCGGCGCGCGATAGAAGACCCCCGCCGGAGCCGTCCTCCGACGGATCGCCGGACGCGCTCTGCGCCGACGTTTCGCGGCCGGCCGCCGGGCTCACAGGTTGCCGAAGAAATCGTCCTCGCTCGACTCGGCCTCGCCACGGGCACGCTCCCAGATGCCCACGACCCATTCCCGGATCGCATTCCGGAAAATGATCAGCAGGCCGAGCAGCGGCAGGACGATGGCCGCAACGATCAGGAGGATCTCAAGGCCCTGCGCGCCCGTCTCGTCCCGATGCACGCGCGCCAGGTGACGCCCGAACCCTCCGAACCGCCGGCCAAGCCTCAACGCGCTTCTTATCATGTGGCACTCCTTTCTCTGCGCCGAAGCCGATCCCTCTAGAGGAACGGCCACGAGACGTAGAACGCGATCATCCCGAAGTAATCCGACAGCACCTCGAACAGTTTTATGAAGACAAAGAACATGAGCGGGACGAAAACGCCTAGCACCAGGACGTAGTCGAGCATCGCGCCGCGCTCGTCGCGGTGAAATCGCACCACCCCGCCACTCTGTTGCCATGCATTCTGCATTGCGTTCATTCCGCCTTATCGTCCAGAAGGCCGCTCAGGCTTCGGAACTTCCCGGCCACGGCCCGCACCGCCACCTCCTTACGGAAAACGCACTTGCGGCCGGTCCATTGCAAATGCGCCTTCGACAGTTCGTACTCCCCTTCCGGCAGCGCCAGGGCGAAGAGGTCCTCGACTTCGTACCGTCCGGCGGCGCTCAGACCCGTCACCTGGGTGATGCCGGTGACGCGCCGGCCCCCGTCCGCAAACCGCATCATCTGGATAATGAGATGGATCGCGCCGGCGATCTGGAGCCGAAGCGCCGAGAGCGGAATCTCCACGCCGCTCATCATCGCCATCGTCTCCAGACGGTTCAGCGCGTCCGCCGCCGAATCCGAGTGCAGCGTCGTCATCGAACCCGCGTGGCCGCTCGTCATCGCCTGGATCATGTCGAGCGCCTCTCCGCCGCGGCACTCGCCCACGATCACCCGGTCCGGCCGCATCCGCAGACTGTGCTTGAACAGGTCGCGGATCGTCACCTCGCCGCGCCCGTACCGGTCCGGCGCCCGCGACTCCAGGCCGATGATGTGCGGCTGCTGGAGTTGCAGTTCGCTCGATTCCTCGATGACGACGATCCGGCGGTCCGCCTGGATGTACCGCGACAGAACGTTCAAGAGGCTCGTTTTGCCGCTCGACGTCCCCCCGCTCACCAGCAGGTTCTTCTCCGTCACCACCGCCAGGTGCAGAAAATCCCGCGCCATCTCCGACACCGTTCCGCACTTCACCAGGTAATCCATTTCGAACGCCTGGCGGGAGAACTTGCGGATCGTCACCACCGTCCCCCGGCGCGACACCGGCGCCAGCGCCACATGCACGCGCGAGCCGTCCGGCAACCGGCCGTCCATCATCGGATGCTCGTCCGTCACCCGCTTGCCGACATACTGGAGGATGTTCCGGACGGCGGCGTCGAGCGCCTCCTGCGTGGCAAAGCGCGCCTCGGTCCGCACCAGCGCCCCCCGCCGCTCCACGTACACCTCGTCCGGACCGTTAATCATGATCTCCGTCACGTCCGGGTCGTCCAGGAACGGGCGCACCGGATCCAGGAAGTGCAGGATCGTCTTCTCGAAGATCGCGTGGAGGCCGACCCCCGTCTCCTCGCCCGCCGCTGCCGTCTCCACCTTGGTCATGGTCCAGACCCCTTGCGCCGAGTCCTCCAACCTATTATACGATGCCGCCGCCCGCCGCCGCCTGCCCTTTCCGCGCCGCGCCCGCCTTCACCCTGCGGGCTACAGCGGGTCCGCGTTCCACGTTCTGCGTTGCGGTTCACTCGATTGTCTTCAGGCTGAGCCTCTTCGCCTCTTCCGCCACCTGGTCCGCTCGCAGGCCGCTCGAGCGCGTGATCTCGGCCGACACCACCTTGCCGGTGTCCTGGTCCTCGGCGCGAACGTGGATGCGGCCCTTGCGGTCGTAGGAATAGGTGACGTTGACGAGGGCTCCCGCCGCCCGCCCAGGCGGGAGACCTGCCACCGCCAACTCGCCGATGACGATTGCCGCCGACGGATCCGGCGCGTCCCCCTGCACGACCTGCAGGAGAATCTTCGTCTGCCCCTCCTGGCTCGTCTGGAACGTTTTGGTGACGCTGGCCGGCAGGCGGGAGTTCTTCGCAATCAGCACCTCGTTGCGATACTCGAGCGTCCGCGCGTCCTTGATGATGAGCCCGAGCGCGTGGCCCGCCACGTCCACCGTCTTGATCTTGCCGAGGCGCTCCGCCGCCTCCGCCGACAGTTCCCGCACCCGCTCGTCCCCGTGCAGGGCACAGATGGCGGCGTGGATCGCCGCTCCCGCCGCCACCGCCTCGTCCACCGGCACCTCCGCCCGCACCGCCTTGGCGCTCATGCGTTCCAGCAGGCGCTGGACCATCGGCATGCGCGTCGAGCCGCCTGTCGGGATGATCCGGCCCACCCCCGCCCACGTCACCCCCGCCTCTTCCAGAACCATTTCGGTTGTCAGTTGCGTCACCGCCAGGAGGTCCTCCGTGAGCGCCTCGAACTGGTCCCGCGAAACCTCGTAGTTGCCCCAATGGCCCTTGTAACTGACGGGGACCTTCGTCGCCTCGCGCCGCGAGAGCGTCTTCTTCGCCTCTTCCGCGCTCACATACAGATAACTCAGCGCCTGGGCGTTTGCGCGCGGGTCGTCGCCGAACTCCCCCGTGAACCGCTCCGCCAGGTGGTCCACCAGGCGCTCGTCCCAATCGTTCCCGCCCAACTGAACGTCGCCGTCGGTGGCCAGCGTGATGAACTCGCTCCCCTTCTTCTCGATGACCGTCACGTCGAACGTCCCGCCGCCCAGGTCGTACACCAGGAACACCCCGTCCTCCGCCCCCGCGCCCAGGCCATACGCCAGCGCCCCGGCGGTCGGCTCGTTCACGATGTCCACCACCTCCAGGCCCGCGATGGCGCCGGCATCCTCCGTCGCCTTCCGACGGGTGTCGTCGAAGTACGCCGGCACGGTAATCACCGCCCGGCGGACCGGGCCGATGTGCAACTCCGCGTCCTGTTTCAGTTTCCTCAGGATGAGGGCCGAGATGCCCTCCGGCGTGTACGTCTCGCCCTCGACCGTGAACCGCCACTTCGCGTTGCCCATCTGGCGTTTGATGTGCAGCACCGCGCGCGACGGGTCCGCCAGCGCCTCGCGCCGCGCCTCGCGACCCACCAGGACCGCGTCCTTCGTAAACGCCACCACCGAGGGGGTGAGAAGTTCGCCTTCGGCGTTCGGCACGAGGACCGGCTTGCCCGCCGGGTTCACATACGCCAGGCTCGAGAAGGTCGTCCCGAGGTCAATCCCGACCGCGTGCGACAACCCTTCGCTCGCTTTTTCCGTTCGGTTCATCCTTCTGCGGTTCCTTGCGCCAGCCCGGCGTAGTCCCGGCACACCGGGACGAAGACGGGTTGGACATTCGTTATTCGCCTTTGGCCGTATTCTAGAACCCCCCTGCCGCCTGTCAAGGACGCCCATTTCGCCCGCGCACGGCGGCCGGAAAATTGGCCTTGACACGGGGGCCGGCCGACCCTATAGTGCCGCGCGTCTGGCGGGCCGATGCCCGCCAGTTATTCTTGAATGACCTGACCGCGAGGGGTCAGACAAGGAGCAAGAACGGCCGAATACGAGACGTTCCCACCAGGGGCCGGCTTCTGAACAAAATACCTCTTTCCTGATCCTCCCACCGCCTGTTTCCCACCGCTGACACCCAAGACCCTGGATGCCTTGCATCCGTCAGAAGCCGCACACAAACAATAGCAGTCACGGGCAAAACCAAGGGGTAGTAAGAAGGTTGTCGGCTCGCTCCGTCTCCGCAGCAGGGGGCGGCCTTCTCCGCCGACTCCTCTGCCATAGTCCCGATTCATCGGGACGACGGCGGAAGGGCGACGGCGGAAGCACCCGGCAACAAGGAGATCCAGGATGATGGCACGCATCACGCTAGTGGCAGTGTTGTTGGCGTGTTCGGCGTTGTCGTCCGCCGCCGGGGCGACGCCGAGCGACTCGCTCTGGCAGGCGATTACCCATGTGGAATCGCGCGGCGACGCGGGGGCCTACAACGCGCGGGAAGGCGCAGCCGGGGTGGCCCAGATCCGCCCCGTCGCCCTGCGGGACGTCAACCGGATTGCGCGGCTTGGCGGCCGGGAGATCCGGTTCTCGGCCCGCGACCGGTTCGACCCCGAAAAGAGCCGCGAAATGTGGGGGCTGTACCTGGCGCACTACGGCAAGCATTACCGCAAGCAGACCGGCCGGAGCCCGACCGACGAAATCTATGCGCGGATCTGGAACGGCGGGCCAAGCGGATGGGCGAAGCCCACGACACGCGGCTACTGGGACCGTGTCCAGGCGGCGCTGGAGTAAGACTTGCCCTCGCGCTGGGAGCGCTGGGCGGGAACCAGGGGCGGCCTTCGGGTCGCCCCTGCCCTTTTATCCGAGACCGGACCGCAGGAGCCGAAAGACCCGCGCGAGGAGCGTTGCGACATGCGCCGCGTCGGGAGCCTCCGCCTCTGGCAGAGGGGCCGGCGCACCCTCCGTCGGCGGGCCGAACTCGCGCGCCATCTGTTCCTCTGCATCCTGGCGCATGCGGTCGAGATACCGCCGAAACCCCGCCTGGCGTTCCGCCGCGTCGGCAAACTGGGCCCGGATGGTCGCCAGCTCGCCAGGGTCGAGCCAGACGCCCTCACACCGGCTGCACTCATCCACTTCCACCTCGCGCTTGGGGCTATAGAAGTGGCGGGTCATGATGTGGGGACGGCCGCACCGGGGACAGACGCGCGGCGCGCCGTGGTCCACCTGGACGTCCGGCCGGCGCT
>DATKUU010000075.1:0-5112 GCA_035530455.1 Phycisphaerae bacterium
CGCCAAACCGCCCACGTGAGAAAGCGTGGGGAAACTCCTGGCCGGGGCGCGTTGACGCGGGGTTCGGCGGGGGTTATTATTTCCTGCCTTCGTGCCGGCCGCCGGCCGCAGCGGTGGCTGGGCGGCGCTGCGGCTGCGGCTTCTCCTCAATCCAGGGGCTTGCGGCGGCCGATTTAGGCGGTGTAGGCTCTCACGAGGGTCGCCGCCGGCGGATGGGGGGTGGAAATCGGCCGGCTGCCCGAGGTGAGCATGGCCCGGCAAAAAGATGCGCTGAAGGTGCCGAATCTTTACGCCCCCGCCCTGCGCCACCTCTATGTGGCGTCGGCGCACCTGGCGCTCTTTGCGCTGTCGTTCTGGCTGGCATACGGGCTGCGGTACGAGTTTCAGATTCCTCCCGCTGTGGCTCCGATTCCGGACACCGAGATGGTCCTTCCGAGCGACGTCGGCGTGCCTGCCAGCGTCTGGAACGCCTTCTTCGAACTGCTCGTCTTCGTGTGCGTGGTGAAACTGATTGTGTTCGGGTACTTCCGGCTGTACGCGGGGTGGTGGCAGTACGTCAGCGTGCAGGATCTGGTGGAGACGTTCAAGGCGAGCCACATCTCGACGGCCATTATCCTGGTGAGCGTATACGTGGTGCGGGCGCTGCACTCGGCGAACGCGCTCAGCCTGGACTTGCCGGTGCGCGACACGATCCTGATTATTGACTGGGCGGCGACGATTGCGCTGGTGGGCGGCCTGCGGTTCATGGTCCGGATTGTGCGGGAGGGGTCTCGGCCGGTGAGCCCGGCAGGGCTGATTCGCACGCTGATTATCGGGGCCGGCGACGCCGGCGAAGGCATCCTTCGGGAACTCTACCGCCTGCCGGTCGAACGCTACCACGTCGTCGGATTTGTGGACGACGACCCGAAGAAGCGCGGGATCCGGATTCACGGCGTGCCGGTGCTTGGCGGCATAGGGCAGTTGGCGGAAATCGCCAAACGCCAGAAGGCCGAGGAACTGATCATCGCCATCCAGGCGCCGACCCGCACGGAACTTCGGCGCATCATCGAGGTCTCGAAAGGGCAGAAACTGACCTTCCGGATTGTGCCGGGCGTCGCCGACCTCATCTCCGGCCGGGCCGATGTCGGCCGCCTCCGCGAGGTGGACATCAACGACGTTCTCGGCCGCGAGCCCGTCAGCCTCGACACCGAGGGCATCGGCTCGTTCCTGACAAACAAGGTGATCCTGGTGACGGGCGGCGGGGGCTCCATCGGGTCCGAACTCTGCCGACAGCTCGTCGCCTTTAGCCCCAAGCGCCTCGTCATCCTCGACCAGGCGGAGAACAGCCTTTTCTACATTGACCGGGAGTTGCGGCAGGCGCATCCTCGGCTGGCGCTCGCCCCCGTCGTGGCCGACATGTGCGACCGCCGGCGCATCGAAGGCGTGTTCAAGCAGTATCGGCCGGACGTCGTTTTCCATGCCGCCGCACACAAGCACGTGCCGATGATGGAACTCAACCCCGGCGAGGCGATTAAGAACAACGTCTTCGGCACGAAGAACGTGGTGGACATGGCCTGCGAGCACCGCTCCGGGGCCGTCGTCCTCATCTCCACCGACAAGGCTGTCAACCCCACCAACATCATGGGCTGCACCAAACGCATCACCGAGATGTACTGCCAGGCGGTCAGCGAAAGCGAGCGCGGCCGGCACACGAAGTTTGTCGTGGTCCGGTTCGGCAACGTGCTGGGGTCGGCCGGCAGCGTTGTGCCGATCTTCCGCGCCCAGATCGCGCGCGGCGGGCCGGTCACCGTCACGCACCCCGAGATGCGGCGGTACTTCATGACGATCCCTGAGGCGACGCAACTCGTCATCCAGGCCGGCACCATGGGCCAGGGCGGCCAGGTTATGCTCCTCGACATGGGCGACCCCGTCAAAATCGTGGACCTCGCGCGCGACATGATCACCCTCTCCGGCTACCGGCCCGATGTGGACATCCGGATCGAATTTCTGGGCGTCCGGCCGGGCGAGAAACTCTTTGAGGAACTCCGCACGAGCGGCGAGGACGTCCTGCCGACGCACCACGAGAAAATCTTCATCTGGCAGAGCCGCGCTTGCCCCGAGGAGGAGATTGCCGGCGCCCTGGCGCGTCTGGAGGCCGTCACCGACGGCGCCTCCCTGGCCGAGATCCAGAAGGTCCTCCGCCAGATCGTGCCGGAGTATCAGCCCTCGGCGCCTCCCCCGGGCGCGGCGTCGTGAACGTTCAGCTGCCCGGCGCACCCCGAAAGGAGATGGCGGCGTGAAAGTATTTGTGACCGGCGGGGCCGGCTACATCGGCAGCCATGTCGTACGGCTCCTCCTGGAGGCCGGACACGAGGTCCGCGTCTACGACAACCTCTCGGAGGGCCACGCCGCCGCCGTCCCCGACGAGGTGCTCACCCGCGGCGACCTGATGGATGCCGCCGCCCTCCTGGAGGCCCTCGAAGGCGGCTTCGACTGCGTCATGCACTTCGCCGCTCATTGCTATGTCGGCGAGAGCATGATCAACCCCGAGAAGTATTACGCCAACAACGTCATTGCGAGCCTGCGGCTGCTTGTGGCGATGCGGCGGACGGGCGTCAGGCGGATCGTCTTTTCCTCCTCCGCCGCCACCTACGGCCTGCCCGAGCGCGTCCCTATCCCCGAGGATCACCCTCAGAAACCCATCAACGCCTACGGCCAGACGAAGTTGGACTTTGAGAACGCCCTCGCCTTCTATGCCGGCGCCTACGGCCTGGGGTACGCAAGCCTCCGCTATTTCAACGCCGCCGGCGCCGCCCCCGACGGGATGCTCGGCGAGGACCACGACCCTGAAACCCATCTGGTGCCCATCGTCCTGCAGGCCGCCCTCGGACAACGCAAGAATGTCCAGATTTTCGGCACGGAGTATCCGACGCGCGACGGCACGTGCGTCCGCGACTACATCCACGTCTATGACCTCGCTCAGGCCCATATCCTCGCCATGGACGCCATCGAGCCGGGCAAGGGCACGTGGTACAATCTCGGCAACGGCAACGGCTACAGCGTCCGCGAGGTGATCGAGATCGCCCGCAAAGTCACCGGTCGGCCCATCCCCGTCGAGGAAGGCCCGCCGCGGCCCGGCGACCCGCCCGAACTCGTCGCCTCCAGCGATAAAATCATGCGCGACCTGGAGTGGCGGCCGAAGTACCCCGACCTCCAGACCATCCTCGAGACCGCCTGGCGCTGGCACTCCTCGCACCCCGACGGCTACGGCGACTGACGGCCCGCGGTGGGGTCCGGCGTCTCTCTTGCGAGTACCTCGGCGACGGCCTCGGCCAATTCCTTTAGCAATGGTTCCTGCGCTTCGGGGTCGCGGCGGGAAGTAAGTTTCACGTAGTACCGCCCCGTGCGGAACTCGATCATGGCGTCGCCCGCATACGCCTTCACGCCGCCCGGAAGAGGGAGGCTGTTGGCGGCGTCCGGCTCGTCGAACACGGCAGCAGCGCCCCCGGCCGTTCCCATGTCGTAAAGGTCCAGTTCGACGTACCCCGGCCCCTCGTCCTCCCGGTCGCGCCATTCGGTGTGCGCCAGAATGACAAACCCCGCCTCCACGAACCGCGGCGCCATGCCGTTGATGTATTCGTGCAGCGTCTCGGGCGTGTACCAGACGATTTCGGCGACGCGGTCGGCCTGGGTCTGGGCCTGGGCGGCCTGGAGGATCTCGACGATGGCTGCCTGCGCCGCCTCATCGGGCACCGCGCCCTGCTCCCCTGTGCCGCAGCCCGCCAGCGCCGCCAGCGCCGCCAGCGCCCCAATGAGCAAAGCCACGGTTGTGCGCATCAGAGCCCTCCCTCCTGCCGGTGCGGTGTTGCTTTCTCGGCGACGTATCGAACGACGGCGTGGCGGAACTCGGCGGTAGTGCCGACTGATTGCAGCGCCGCCCGCAGCGCCCGCGCCCCCTTCATGCCGCGCGCGTAGTATTGGCCCTCCTGTCGCATGAGCCGCACCGCCGCCCGCTCGCCGTACTGTTCCGCGAGGCCGGCGAAGTGCGCTAGAATCGTCTCGCGGCGCTCGTCCGTCGTGACCGGTTCGTACGCGCCATGGGCCGCCAGGTCCAGCGCCTGGCGAAAGATCCACGGTGCCCCGAGGGCCCCGCGCGCAAGACTCGCCCCCGCGCAGCGCGTCTGGCGAAGCATCGCCAGAATCGCCTCGGGGCTGCGCAGATCGCCGCTGCCGAACACCGGGGCCTCCAGGTCCCGCGCCCAGCGGGCGATGGTCATCCAGTCGGCCCGGCCGTGATACCCCTGGACGACGCTGCGGGCATGGAGCGTGACCGCTGCCGCCCCCGCTTCGACCGCCCGCCGCGCAATGTCCAGCGCCAGCGCCAGGTCCTCCTCCGAATCGGTCCACCCCAGGCGCATCTTGATCGTCACCGGCAGCGCCGAGGCGCGGACCGCGGCCTCGACCAGGCGTACGGCCGGGTCCGGCCGGCGGAGCATCGCCCCGCCGCGCCCCGAGGCGACGACGCGCCGGCTCGGGCACGCAAAGTTCAGGTCCACCAGGTCCGCCTGGCCGCGCTCGGCCAGGAGCGCGACCGCTTCGGCCAAGGGCTCGCTTTCGCGCGGCAGCAGTTGGACGCCGAGCGGCCGGTCCCGGGGCGAGGAGGCCAGTCCCGGCGCGCCGGGATTGGCCGCCTTCGCCCCGCCTGCCCCCAGGACCTCCTCGGGCGTGAGCATCTCGGTGTGGGCCAGTGCGGCGCCCGCGCGCCGGCAAAGGAGACGCAGCGCCCGGTGCGTGTGCCGGTGCATCGGTGCCAGCACCAGGTTGGCCGGCAGGTCGAGCGGTCCCAGCCGCACCGGCCGGATCGGGTTCTCGTCCAAGGGGTTCGGACGGCCTTTTTCGGCCATGGGAGGCACTCTACCCGCCGGGGCCGCCGGACGCAAGCAAGGGCTGACCCGCGCGACGTTCCGCCCCCGAACCGCCGGATTTGCCTTAAGAACCGATGCAGGCCGGTCCGATACTTCCAACGGTCCCTTTGCCCCCGGGCTGCTTGGCGCAAGGAGTTTGGCGATGTTGCGAACGGAAAAACGGAGCCAGCCCCGAATCACCACCCGCATCACGATCGAGTCGGTCGGC
>DATKUU010000076.1:0-33674 GCA_035530455.1 Phycisphaerae bacterium
ATCGCAGCGGGCGGCAACATCAACCCCGAGGGTCTCTCGATGTTCGAGCCGATCGGCGGCTCGGCCCCCAAGTACACAGGCCAAGGCAAGATCAACCCCTTGGCGGCCATCGGCGCGCTGGCCATGCTCCTCAGGGAAATCTGCCAGGAGGCCGCCGCCGACCGCGTCGAGTCCGCCATCGCTTTCGTCACCTCGAAGAAACTCAAAGGCATGGCGGCCGGCAAGATGGGCTACACGACGGGCGAAGTCGGCGACCTCGTCGCCGAGGCCGTGACCCAAGGTCTCAAGGGGTGAGCGCACGGGGACCGCTCGGGCGGCCTGCGTTTGGCTGCGGCTTCCGAGGGTTTCCGAAAGATCGTTGCCTCGACGGAATTTCAGGCGTATCATGAGGCGCGGGTCGGGCTCACGGACACCGCAGAGGAAACCATGAACCCCCTGTTCGAGGCGGCGCTGGACGTCCAGGGTTTCATCGAAGACCGCGGCTGGCGGTTTTGTTTCATCGGCGGTCTGGCGGTCATCCGCTGGGGCGAGCCACGCACGACCGGAGATGTGGATGTCACGCTCCTGACCGGATTCGGCCAGGAAGAAGCCTACATCGGACCGTTGCTCGATCGGTTTGCCCCGCGCCGCGACGATGCCGCTCGATTCGCCCTTGCGAACCGCGTCCTGCTGCTTCAAACGCGGGAAGGAATTCCCGTGGACATTGCGCTGGCCGCCTTTCCCTACGAGGAAGGCGTTGTCGAGCGCGCCTCGCCTTTTGACTTCGCGCCTCAGCACCGGCTCATCACCTGTTCCGCTGAGGACCTGATTGTCCTAAAAGCCTTCGCGGGCCGGCCCGTGGATTGGATTGACGTGACAGGCATCCTGCGCCGGCGATGGAAAGGATTGGACACCGCCTTCCTCCTGGAGCAACTCGAGGGCCTTTGCAGACTCCGGGAAGACCTGGCGCCGCTCGAGCGCCTGAAGACCCTTTTGGAAACCGAGGCATGAACGAACAGGAACGTCAACTAACCCGCCGATGGATCGCGCATTGGCAGCGCGTCGGCCCCATCCTTGAGCAAGTCAAACGGGAGGAACTCGCCCGCTACGACTACGACAAACACCGCCACCTGGTGGATGCGCTCCTCGAGATCGGCGTCCGGTTCGCTCGACCGCGAACCTCCAGCGGCCTGGTCGAACAGCAGGCCGCGTTCCACAAGGCACGCGGTTGCAGTTAAAATAAAATCGGCGACCTCGTCGCCGACGCTGTGGCCCAGGGCCTCAAGCCCTAGACCGTCCGACGGCCACAGGTCCCCCCACAAGGTCCGAAGGCAGGCCCAGGCTTTTTCCGCCTTCCACCTCTCCACAGCCTGTACCCGATTTTCCTAAAGGCTGGACGCGGCACCGGCCGAAAACAGAAAAGATACCCCTTACGTTTTTGCTTTTCCCGGTCACCCCCGACCGGTGGGCGTGCGGCAAAGTCGTGGCCTTTAGAGGAGACGCCTTCAAGTCGGAACGACGCTCCCTCATCAAGAAAATGCGACAAGCAACAAACGCCTTGTCGCTAACAGCACCAGGACTAGGAGCACCTCAGATGAACAGCATGCGAGACAACGATTCTCCTCCCACCGACGGCCGGGATCCCTCCAGCCGGCCCGCAGACGAAGCAAGCCACGGGGCAAACCACACGCCCGACCTGGCGCATCTCCTGGCCGAGGAACACCGACGCCTCTACGACTACGTCCTTCGCGTGGCCGGCAACCCCGACACGCCGGAGGAAGAGGACGGACCGCTGATAGGGGCGGTCACGAGACTGCACAGGGAACTTCGGCGGATACAGGGCCAACTGAAGGGGGCCGAAAGCCAGTTGGCCCGACGCCGAGAACCCTCGCCCGACGCCGGCGCCGACCCCCTGACCGGCCTGGCAAACCGGTCGGCCGTCCTCCTGGCGCTCCAGCGAGAATTGGAGCGCGCGGGGCGTTTCGGCACGAGCCTGGCGCTGGCCCTCGTGGACATCGAGCGGTTCCGCGAGATCAACCGGGCGGCCGGCCAGCAGGCGGGCGACGCGCTGCTCAGGCAATTGGCCGACCTCCTTCGCCACCTTACCCGCGCCGTGGATACGGTCGGACGCTACGGCAACGACGTCTATGCCGTCGTCCTCCCCAACGAAACCCTCGCGGGGGCGCTGGCCGCCGCCAACCGCTGGCGCCGCACCATCATCGAACAGGCCTTCCACGTGCCGGACCTCAGCACCCCCGTCTCCGTCACCGTGGGAATCGTCGGCTATCCGGAGGACAACGTGGGGGCGGCTGAGGACATGCTGCGCGCGGCCGAAGCGGCACTGGAGTTTGCGAAAGCGTCGCGGGAACGGACGGTGGCGGCGTTCCGCGACCTGTCGCAGGATCGCGCCCCGGACCTCCAGACGCGCCAGATCGAAGACCTCGCCCACCAGGTTCGCGACCTCCTCCATCGCAGCCGCAGCGCCTGTCTGGATTCCATCTGGGCGATGGTCCGCGCCATCGAGGCACGCGACGGCTACACCGGCCGACACAGCCTCAACGTGCACCGGCTGGCCGTGCTGCTGGCGCGGTACCAGAACCTGTCCGCGCCGCAGATTGAAACCCTGGCGCACGCCGCCATGCTGCACGACATCGGGAAGATCGGCATCCCCGACACGATCCTCACCCAGGCGGGGCCCCTCTCCGCCGAACAGTGGCAGGTGATCCGCACGCACCCTGCCGTCGGCTGCCGAATCCTCAGCCAGGCCGCGTTCCTGCGCGGGACGGTTCCGGCCATCCGTCATCACCACGAGCACTACGACGGCCGGGGATATCCCGACGGCCTGGCGGGCACGGCCATTCCAAAGGCGGCCCGCATCCTGAACCTCACCGACGCCTTCGATGCAATGACCAACCGCCGCATCTACCGCCCCGCCATGGACCCCGACGACGCCCTCGCGGAAATCCGCAGGTGCCAGGGCTCCCAGTTCGACCCCGACGTGGCCGACTGCTTCGCCCAACTGTACGCGGGCGGCGACCTGGACCGGCCCGTGGACCCGCCCTTCTCGCAAAAGGCGACCTGACGGCCCCTGGACAAGCCCCCCGCACGCCGGGGCTTTCGACGCGCCCGTCGCAACCCCCGCCTCAGGCCGACCGGGCGTCAATTTTTGTTGACACCCCCCCGAGCGCCTCTATAATCGCGCCGCCTTTATCCCTCGTAGCGACGATCCGCTGCAGGCGCGCCACGAGCCGAGGAGGCCGATGCCGCGGATCCCCCGGAGGCCCGCGGGTCCGCGCGGAGCGCCGTTAAGCCGCCAAACTAGGCTCACCTGAGGCTTTGAAGGAGACACCAGATGCTGATGCGTACCTTCCTCCTGCCGCGTTGCCGCTCGACACACAGAACCTGGTTCGTCAGCCTGGCGCTGGCGCTGGCGATTCTGCCCATCAGCCGCGCGACCGCACAGGAAGAGACGGCCGCCGAGGCGGCGCCCGCCGAAGAAGCGCCCGCCGAGGCCATGCCCGCCGAAGAAGCGCCCGCCGAGGCCGCACCCGCCACACCCGCCCAAGAGGAGGCCGCCGCCACCGGATACGGCGCTGCCGGACTCCCCGCAAGCGTCGCCTCCCCCGACCTCCAGAACGACTGGCGGATGATGGTCCATTACTTCAAGCTGGCCCGGTTCGACCTGGCCGCCGATTATGCCAAGAAGGTCTTGGACGCCAACCCCGACGCCAAGACCGTGCTAGCGCTGGTCGAGTCGCCCTCCACCGGATACGACCTCATCATCCAGATGGTGCGCGTCAAAGAGATGGAAGCGCCGGCCGGACGCATCCTCACACTCGCCGACGAGGGCGCCTATCTGAAACGGACGGACGCCGCCCGGATCCAGGCGAACCTTCTGCGGCTCGGCCAGGGCCCCAGGCCGTGCTACCTCGCCATGAAGGAACTAAAGGTGAGCGGCCCATACGTCGTTCCGCACGCGCTCGCCATCCTCCAGGACCCCGGCCAGAAGGAACTGGCGCCGTTCGTCATCCGCGCGCTAGTGGAACTCGGCCGGCCGGTGGTCCTCCCTCTGCTGGCCACCCTCCGGACGCCCAAGGAAGACCTCCGGCGCACGATAGTGACCATCCTGGGCGACATCGGCTACCCCTACGCCCTGCCGGCCCTGAAGGCCATCGTCGAGAGCCCGACATCCACCGACACCCTCAAGGCCGCCGCCACCGGCGCCATCCTCAAAATCGCCGACGAGCGGATCCTGGCGATGCCCGCCAAGACCCTCTACTTGGACATGGCCGAAAAGTACTACTACGGAAAAATCGTCGTCGCCGACGAACGCCTCCCCACCTACGACCTCTTCGATTGGGTCGAGGGCACGGGCCTCCTCTACCGCGCGGCGCCCAGCCGGTCGGTGAACGAAATCCTCTCCGCCCGCGCGTGCGCCGACGCCCTGAAGACCGACCCCGGGGCCCTCGAAGCCGTCGCCCTCTGGGTCTCCGCCACGATGCAGATGGAAGCCGAACTCGCCGACAAGACCGCCCGCCAAGCCGACCCCTTCCTCCCAGACGACATGCCGAGCGTGGACTTCTTCGCCCGCGCCGTCGGCCAGCAACACCTGTATAAGGTCCTCGACCGCGCGCTCCAGGACCGCAACACCCCCGTCGCCGTCCGCGCCGCCAAGGCCCTCCAGGACGTCGCCAACGAGGAGTTCCTGACGCTCTACGGCCAAGCCGACGTCGGCAGCCCACTCGTCGCCGCGCTGACCTACCCCGACCAGCGGGTGCGCTTCGCCGCCGCCTTTGCCCTGGCCGCCATCCGGCCGCGCAATCCGTTCACCGGCGCAGGCTCGGTCGTCCCCGTCCTCTCCGAGGCGCTGAACCTCGAGGCCGCCAAGTGCATCCTCCTGGTGGAGCCCGAGGCCGACAACCGCAACCGCCTCCAGGCGGCCCTGAAAGAGGCCGGATGGAACGTGGCCGTCGCCACCACCGGCAATCAGGCCCTCGCCACCGCACGCGCCTTGCCGCGCATTGACGCCGTCGCCGTCTCCAGCCGCACCACCAGCGTCAGCCACGCCGACGTCGTCACACTCCTTCGCAGCGACTACGCCACCGCCATGACGCCCCTCCTTGTCCTCTCCTGGCTCGACGACCCGGTCAAGGCCTCCTGGCTGGAATCCCAGGTGCCATACCTGAAGGCCGTCGAGCCGACGATTCCCGCCGAGGCCCTGGCGGCCGTAGTGGACGAACTGAAACAGACGGCCGGGTCCATGGTGCTGGACGCCGAGGCGTCGCGCCAAATCAGCCTCCAGGCCGCCCAGGTCCTGCGCGAGATCGCCGTCGAAAGCCGCATCTACTCCGCCCGGCGGGCGAGGCAGTCGCTCCTGGAGAGCCTGGCCGGCCGCCCGGATGAACTCGTCGTCGCCGTCCTGGGAGCCCTGGCGGAAATCGCTGACGGCGAAATCACCCGCGCCATGGCCCGCGTCGGCACCGACGAAACGCGGTCCCAAGACGTCCGCGTCGCCGCACTCGAGGCCCTCGCCGCCGCCGCACGAACCGTCGGCAACGAACTCGAAGCCCGGGACATCGCCGCTCTCCAGGCCCTCGCCGTCAACCCGGACGATCGGATCCGCGATGCCGCCGGCGAAGCGCTCGGCGGCCTGGACCTCGACGCCTCCGAAGGCGCCAAACTCATCCTCAAGCACGGCAGCAACTAGCGCCTGCTTCATACACATCACAGCGCGGCGTCCCACCAGGACGCCGCGAGTTTTTTTACCGAATTTCCCCGCGCCGCAAACGTTTCATAGGGCGAGGGTGGCCGGTCGTCGGGGGGAGCCCGGGCCCGGCCCGGGGAGATGCATCCCGACTCCCTGGGATTTGCTCACCAGCACCGGCCGCCCCTTCTCTTCCGCCGCCAACCGCCCGCGCGCCGCGTTTAGTCGCCCCGCCCGCCACGGCGGGTAAACTTGCGGGGCGCGCGCCGTTTTGGGGCGGGGGCGTCCGCCGTCGCCCCTTCGACTTTCCTCAGGGCTATGGCGGACCAGTGGGGAAAAAATCCAAAAAATTTTTTTGGGTGGTGGCCGGATTTTGGAGGCGTTTTTGGGGGGTCGCAACCGCATTTCCAGAGCGCCTGGGGCGTTTTGGGGTGTGGAAGACTCCGCGTGGAGTGCAAAACGCCCCATTTTCACGCGACTATGGCCCGGATTTTCCCCGACAATGGGCGACAACCGCCCCGGTTTTGCCTCGCAAAACCCGCGTTTTAGCGACTATGTTATGGAACGGCGTGGATGGGATTAGGGGTTTTCCGCGAAGTTTGGCATGGGATTTGCATGCCGGGGAGGGTTTCAACGCAGCGGGCCACGGCAGGGGCCGTAGCCCTGCCAGGGAGATCGCCCGCCACAGGCGGGTAAACTCCGGACGCAGAGGGAAGGCTGGGGGAACCCGGCTTCGTCCGCCAGGACAGAGGGCGGACTACGCCGTGGCAGGCGGCGGACGGCGTACCGCCCAGAGGACGCAGGAAGCAGGGCAGGCTGCGGGACCCTTCGATTCGTCCCGACAGGTCGGGACTCGCTCAGGGCAGGCTCCGGGATCCCGATGAGTCGGGGCGGGCTCCGGCGGGCGGGCGGGAGCCCGACGCCGGAGCATCAGCCGAACAACCTTTCCAGCAGTTCGTCGCGGTCCAGTGCGGCGTGGGCGGCGACGTCGCGCAGGATGCCGCTCAAGGTCCCGATTTTCAGGGGATCGTGGTTGGGAACCGTGAGGTGATGCTGGCGGCCCTCGCCGGAGCGGGTCAGGCGTATGTGACTGCCCGTCTGGCGCGTGACACGATAGCCGAGTCGCCCAAGGGCCTTGACCAGCCTTTCTCCGGAAACGTCTCGCGGGAGCCTCAAAGGGCCAAGACCTCGTCGCGGACGAAGTGGATCCTGACCAGTTTAGGACGGTCGGCGGGTTCGTCGTAGTGGCACTTGACGGCGTCGCAGATGCGCTCGCGCAGTTGCTGGAGGGTGTCGGCCTCGGTGAAGATGGAGGCGCCGACTGCGCGGGCCGTGAACCCGCCTTCCGGGTCTTCCTCGACCTGAAACAGGATTTCGGTCATCGGGTTTGCTCCGCGAAGTCTCGTCCCCCTCATGGAGGAACAGGGCTTCATTATAATCCGGCGGGAGGCGAGAGAGAAGCCCAAAAGTCGGGGGGTTGGCGGGATGGGCATGGGATTTGCGTGCCGGGGGTGGTTTCAACGCAGAGAACGCTGAGGCCGCAGAGGACGGCTGAGAATTGGCGAACGGCAGACCTTGGACTTCGGGCCGTCTCCGTTCGCCTCCAGTCTCCGGTCTCAAGCCTCCGGCTTGGCGTCCCCGACTTTGGACTGCCGCCAGAGTTTTGGCTTTGCGAAGGGGGATGGGAGATTGTAGATTTCAGATGCGAAGTCTCTTGTTGCCGGGTAATGTGGCTTCGCAAAGGGGGCATCCGTTATGGCCAAAGTCGATTTGGATTACATTTCCTCGGCCATTGAGGATTTGGTTGCGGCGCTTGGAATCCGTGACCACGTCGATTACGCCGCGTTGACAATGATGCTCCTGCCCGATTCTGTTGGCAAATGTGTTGAGGCCATAGCAGGCCAACTGGGATTACCCATCCGGGTGGATTTGTCGTATGTTCCGGCAGGTTGGCAACCGCCCGGAAGTGGCGGGAGTGGCAATGCGTTTGAGAGTTCCTCGTTGGCTCATACAACGGCCACCGGACGGGGGGCCGAGGGGATCACGGCACAAGTATGCTGCCCGGCTTCCTTGCCGCTCTACGGTTCCAGTAAATTGAACGGCATGGTGATCCAAGTCAAGGTTACGGAGAATTGTGTAGCGCATCCGCAGACCTTCGTGGCCATCATTGCGCACGAACTGTGTCATATTCTTTTGCGTTCGCTCGCGCACCCTCAGAGCGACAACGAGATCTACACAGACCTTGCCGCCATGGTTCTTGGTTTCTCGAATGTCATTCACGAAGGGCGAAAACTTGTCAGCCAAACACACCGAGGAAATTGGGTAGAAACACAAACGACAACGTTTGGTTACCTGGACGACGAGCAGTTTGATTTTGCGCTATCAAGGGTGGACGCCTTGCTAACCGATTGCCGGGGTCTCAAGAACAAGGTTATGGCCCTTTCAGAAAGGCTTCTCGGCGATTGTCAAGAAGGGGGGCGGATGTCGGCCCGCTTCGGTGAAGCACTGGCTTACCTTGACTCCCACCAGGAACGGCGGATTAAGAAACATGACGCTGTGCTGCTTGTTGGCTTCCACCGGCCGGGCTACACGGAGCCCACAGAAGCGGCCCTCAGAGAGTGCCGGCAAGTTGCCGAAGAAGCGTCACGCGCGGTTCGTACCATATCGTCCTACACGCAGGGCGTGGTGGCCTCTCTCCGGCGTTCTCTGGAGAGGTTAACATCATCGAGCGAGGAGTTGGCTGCGCACCTTGTACGATTGCGCGCGGACTGCAAGGTGGTGGAGAGGAACATCGGCTTCCTCGCGAGATTACGTTTACGCAAAGAGCGGAAAAAGCGGGAGGCTTCTTCAAGAAAGGGATCACCACAGCACTGACTGAAGTTTGCTTGCAAGGATTGTTGGACACGGTAACCTTTGCGCGGCCGGCGAGGGCCGCGTTGCGTTCACTCCTGCCACTCGAACGGGCGCGGGGCGATCAGATACAGACGCCGCAAGGCCACGTTGCACAAAAGGCCGAGCGCAAGAAAGGAACTCGTGAGGCTGGAGCCGCCGTAACTGACGAGCGGCAAGGTGATGCCGGTCACGGGCGCTAGTCCGATGGACATCGCCAGGTTCAGAAACGCCTGGGCCGCCACGAGGCCCACCACGCCGACCACGAGGAGTTTTCCGAACGGCTCGGTGGTCGAGAAACTGACGTCCATCCCCATCAGGCACACCAGGCCGTAGAGGATGACGACGGCGGCAGCGCCGACGTAGCCAAATTGCTCGGCCACGACCGGGAAGATGAAGTCCGTTTCGGCGAAGGGCAAGAGGCCGTGCCGCGTCTGCGTGCCCTCGAGCCAGCCGCGACCCCAGAACCCTCCGGCGCCGACGGCAATCTTGGCCTGAAAAAGTTGGTGGCTGGGTCCGGCCAGGAGCGTGGCGAAAAATTGTCGGAGGGCGTTGAAACTCCTGGGCCCTGTGCCCTCCTCCCGGAGTGCGACAAAGAGATGGTCGCGTGCGGCGGCGAAGTCGCTCGGGTCCTCCTTCCAGACCAGATGCGTCGCCAGGCGCCACGCGCGGAACCGCCACATGCCCGTCACCTCGCGCACCAGGGCCGTCTTCTCGTCGTCCGCGAGGCGTGCGGCGGCAGCGGCGACGATTTGGCCGTTCGCATCGCGGGCCTCGCGCCGGGCGGCGTGTTCGGCGTCGGCAATGGCGAAGTGGAGCCGCTCCGCGCAGCCGTGCAGAAGCCACGAATCTATCCGCATCCGCTGATATCCATGCATCGAGGCGTAGAACGCCGGGACGCAGAGCAGGCCCAGGGCGATGATCGCCGCCAGGTGCTTCGCCCTCGCCCCCGCCGCAAACAGCATCAGAAACAGGACCGGCAGGAACAGCATCGCGGTCCCCAGGTCGGGCTGATAGAGCACCAGAGCGGTCGGCACGAGGGCCATCGCGAACGGAACGAGCAGGCCCCAGAACCGCCGGTAGTTCTTGCGGTAGCGCAGGTAAAAGGCGAGCGACATGATGAAGGCGATTTTCGCCAGTTCTGACGGCTGCACCTTCTGATCCGAACCCGGAATGCAGATCCAGGAATACGCATTATTCGTTGGGTAGATGAAGCCGGGAATCTTAAGATTCAGGACACGCAGGACCGCCAGGAGAACGAGCAGAGCCAGCGTCAGTGCGAAGAACCAGTAACTCCATCGCGCCAATCGCGTGTAGCCCGGCAGAAGCGCAGCGCCGAACACCACCAGGGCGACACCGAGGAAGGCCAACTGCTTGGCGGCCGGGGTTTCCCAGAACGAGGCCTCTTCGCCCCCTGCCGTCGCCGAGTAAATCCCCGCGATGCCCAGCGCCACCAGCCCAAGCGCCGGCAACATCACCAGCCACGGAAAGCGGTACCAGTATTCGCTTCGAAACACGCCGTCACCTGTTGCGCTCGCCTGCGAACGCGCCGGCAAACGTCTTGTGGGAACCCGCGGACGCAGTATAATCGCTCTCTCGAGGTCCGGCCACATGAATCGGCAAACACGGCAAAACGCACGGCTTGGGTGGCGCCTGGCGGCGGGCGCCGCGCTGGTGCTCCTGGCCGGATGCTCCCGCCTCCAGCAGGCCAACGCCCGCCTGGAGACAATCGAGAGCGACCGGGCGCGCGGCCTGGTGCGCGACTGCCTGTGGAAGCACGGTTCGCATTACCGCTGGGTCGAGCGCGACTCCGTGCGTCTGGAGGTCGAGCGGACCGACCACGCGCCCGGCTCTGCCAGGGCAAAGCCCGGCTCCGCCGAGGCGACGCCCGGCAGCGAGCGCACGAGCGCCGAGGTCTGGACGTGGGACATCGCGCGCGGCGACGTGCGGATCGAGCGGCCGGCCGCCGGCGAGGTAATCCTGGCCGACGGTCTCGGGGGGGGCGTCTTCGTGGGCGGCAAGCGGACCGCCGACCTGGAGGCCCGCGACGAGGCCGCCGGCGCCGTCCGGCTCGTGCGCGAACTGGCCGCCATGCCTTTCAGCCTCCTGGGGCCGGGACTGCGGATCGAGTGCCTGGACTCGGAGACCGGCCCGGCCGGGGCGCGCGTCTGGGACCGCCTGCTCGTCCGGTACGGGCGCGCAAGCCCCGCCGGGCCGGCGGACAGCGCCGTCGTCGAAATCCGGCGCGACACGGGCCGCGTCGAGGCGGTCATCCTGCGCTGGACGGAACTGCCTTTCGCCGGTCGGCGATGGCGCATCGAGATGGACGATTGGCGGCCGGAGGGCGACCTGCTGGTGAGCCACCGCTGGCGCTTCTTTCCGGCCGACGACTCCGGCGCCCGGGCGGGCCCGGTGCGGTGGACTTTCCGCTTCGTGCGGTGGACGTGGGACGTCACGACCCCCGGGCGGCTCTTCAGCCGGCCGTAGGCGATGCGAGCCGCCCGCGGAAGCGGGCGGGAACTCGGGGCCGCCCACCACGCAACGAAGATGCACTGGCGGGCAAGCCGCCAGTGCCACCCGGCGCGGAACGGCGCGGGCATGATGACCGGGGAGAGCAACCGATCGCAACGAGCGACTGGAAGGACCCCGAGGATTACCTGGAAGAGGCGGACCGTCACTTTGAGGACGCCGCCTACGAGGATGCGCTGCGCGCGTGCCGGCAGGCCCTCGAAGTGGAGCCCGAGTACGCCGATGCCCGCGCCCTGGCCGGACGGTGCCTGGCGTACCTGGGGCGGGTGGACGAGGCCGAAAAGGAACTCCTGGAAGCCCTCGACAACGACCGCGAGTGCGTGGAGGCGTGGTTCGGCCTGGCGTTCGTCTCGTGGCTCCGGGCCGACGACCGCGAGGCGCTTGGGTACCTGGAGCGTGCCAGGAAACTCGCGCCGGACGACGAGGCGGTGCTCGCCCAACTCGTCGGGACGCAAGGCAACCTGGGCCAGTTCGACCAGGCCGAGCGGGCCTACAAGGAAGCCCTCGATTTTCACCCGACCAGCGCCGAGGTGGCGTACCAATGGGGCCTGGTGCTGGCGATGCAGGGCCGGCTCGATGAGGCCGTCGCCGTCTGGCGCCGCGCCGCCGAATGGGACCCCGAGTTCCCGGACCTGCACCTGGCGGTGGCGCGGGCGTGGGCCCAGAAAGGGGACCTGGCGCGCGCCCGGCGGGAACTGGAGAAGGAACTCCATCTGTACCCCGATTCGCGCGAGGCGCGGCTGGCGATGGGCGGGTACCTCGCCCAGACGGGCGACCTCGCGGCCGCCATCGCCCGCTTCGAGGAACTCCTGGCCGAGGACCAGAACGACTCGCGCGTCCACCTGGAACTCGGCGCCGCCCTGATGCGTGCCGGCCAGCGGCCGAAGGCCCGCCGACACCTCCTGAGGGCCCTGGAACTGAGCCCCTCGGACCCGACGATCCTCTCGCACCTGGCCACGGCCGGCCACTCGAAGTCCGACCTCACGCGCGCCCGGCGGGTGCTGCGGCGCGCCCTGACGCAGGAACCTCACCGCGACGAGTTGTACCGGAACCTGGCCTCCCTCCTGGCCGGCGAGGGTCGCTTCGACGAGGCCGAGGAGGAACTTCGCCGCGCCATGGCCTTCTCCGGACGGGCGCACGAACTGGAGAACGAATTGGGGGTGCTCCTGGCCATCCAGGGCAAGTTCGACGCGGCGCGCGAGGCGTTCGAGCGCGGCCTGGCGAGCCGGCCCGACGACCGGCCCCTGCGCATCAACCGCGCGCTGATCGAGGCCGACCTGGGGCGCCACGCCGACGCCCTCGCGCACCTGGAAGCCCTCGCCGCCGAGTTTCCCAACGACCCGGAGGTCCTCGCGAACCTGGCCTCCATCCAGATGGAGACCGAGCGGCCCAAGGACGCCCTCGCCACCGCCGAGAAAATCGCACGCGAGGCGCCCTTCGACCCGCGAGGCCACTACCTGACCGGACGCACCCTCTACGACCTCCAGGAGTATGCCGACGCCCTCAAGCATCTGGAGCGGGCGCTTCAACTCGACCCGGCCCAGGTGGACACGCTGATGGCGATCGGGATGTGCGAAGCGGCCCTGAGGCGGACGAAAGCCTGTCGCCGGACGCTCCAGCGCGCCCGCGGCCTGGCGCGCAACGATCCCGACCTCTTGCTGAACCTCGGCTTGGCGTACGAGGAAGCCTCCGCCGTGAGCGAAGGACGCGTCGGCCTGGAGGAGGCGGTCGCCCTTTACGGGCGGGTGCTGGAACTTGCGCCCGGACATGCGGCGGCGCGCGAACGCCTGGACGCCCTCGCGCCCGACGACGCCGACTGACGCCGCCGACCGGCATGTATTCACGCCCCCGGCCACAGCGCCCGGCGTGTATTCACGCCGGGCTAAATAACGGCACGCGCCGCATCCTTTATTTAGCCCTCGGTGAATACACCGGGGGCGCTGTCGCCTTGGCCGGTGCATACACCGGGGGCGCGGTTGGCTTGGCCTCGACGATTATACCGGCTCTCGGTCAGCGTGGCCGGTCGTCCAGTTCCAGCCCGACGAGCGCCACGTCGTCCGCGAAGTGTGAGCCGCCCGTCGCGGCCCGGACGGTGTCCATAACGGCGTCGAGCATCGCCTCCAGCGGCAAGAGGGCGCTGGCGCGAATGATCTGGAAGAGGCGCTCCGGATTGCTCGTCGAGCGCTCGTCCACGCGTTCGGCGCCGTCGGTGTAGAGCAGCAGGCGTTCGCCCGGCCGGAGGCGGCGCCGGCAAAGGTCGAAGTGGGCGTCGCGGAAGATGCCGAGGAGCGGCCCCTCGCCCCCCAGTTCCTCCAGCGCCCCGCCGCTGCTCAGCAGGAGCGGGCGCGGGTGGCCGGCCCGCGCGTACACGCACTCGCGCGTCTCCTCGTTATAGAGGCCGTAGACCATGGTGATGAACGGCGTCTCCTGAAGTTTCGCCGACAGGAGGTCGAGGTTCAGCAGGCGCAGCGCCTCGGGGGGCGGGACGAGTTCATATCGCTTCCCATCAATGCGTTTGGCCTGGAGGCTCTTCTTGACGAAGACGGTCAGCAGGGCCGCCGGAATGCCGTGGCCGATGGCGTCGGCGATGTAAAACGCCACATGCCGCTCGTCCAGACGAAAGATGTCGTAGAAGTCGCCCGCCACCCAGGCGGCCGGCTCCAGCCGGGCCGCGAAGTGCGCGCTCGCCACGACGGGAAGCGTCTGCGGCAGGAAATCCATCTGGAGCCGCTGCGCCAGCCGCAACTGCTCGTCCAGATGCCGCGTGTACGTGCGCAGGCGGCGGATGGCTTCCGCGGTCGGCCGGCGCGCCTCGAGCAAACTCGCCACCTGGGCCGACAGTTCCTCCGCGTCCGCCTCCCCCACGATGCATGCCACGACGCCCGACCGATAAAGGTCCGTCCGCACCTGGGGCGGAAGCGCCTCCGAGAGAACCACGACGGCGGTCGGCGTCTTTCGCAGCCGCGACGCCAGAGCCCCCGCCACCTCCAGAAGGTCCGCCCGCCCGGCCGCCACGTCCACCAGGACGAGGTCCGGCCCGTGCGGATCGAGCACCTCGTCAAGCGCCGGATCGCCGACGGCGTTGGGCATCGGGCCGCGCGCCACCGTCGCCCAGGCCGGGTCCAGATGCTCCGCCAGACAGGCGACCAGATTCGGCCGGTCGGTCACCGCCAGAATGGTGAAAGGGGCGGAAGGCGATTCGTGACGCACGGGCGCCGCCGCCTCAGGGAGTGCGGACCCAGAGGACGGCGCCGTCGAGGAAGCAGACGCTTTGCTGGTACTCGTCGCCGGACTTTCTGCTTGTGAGGACATAGTCCCAGATTTCTTTCGTATGGCCGGCGGCCCGTTCTTCGGGCAGGGCGGCTTCGCGCCGGTCCGTCGGCTCGCCCCACGCCATGCGGACCTGGAGCGGCATCATGCCCTCCACGACCCGCCGGCGCAGAATGGCGTCCTGGATATCTTTCGGCTGTTCGGCCCACTTTTGATAAACCCCAATTTCCTGAAGGTACGCCAGGCGGAGGCTGACGGGCTTGCCTTCGGCCTCCAGGAGACGGTAGTCGGCCTGCTGAAGGGGAGTCATCAGGTTCAGGTAAACCTCCAGTCGCGTCTGCCGCTCGCCGCACCCGGCCGCCAGCGCCGCGGCCAACAGCAAAAAGAGGACGGGAGTGTTTCCCCCCCAAAACGCTTTTCCCGCAAAGGGGGGGTGGCACTGGCGGCTTGTCCGCCAGTGCTTCGCTTCAAGACGCCGGATGGAAACGACTTCCGTCCCCATGGCTCACCTCACCAGGCGCTCCAGGTCCTCGAAGAAATCGGGGTACGTCTTGGAGACGCACTCGGCCCCGGCGATGTGGATGCCGGGAACCTTCAGCCCCACCACAGAGAATCCCATCGCCATGCGATGGTCCTTGTAGGTCCGGACCTCGGCCGAGAGGACCGCCGGCGGCGGCCAGATGGAAAGGCCGTCGGGATGCTCGTCCACGCGTGCGCCGAGGCGCGCCAGTTCCGCCGCGAGGGCCGCCAGGCGGTCGGACTCCTTGACGCGCAGATTCGCCACGTTCTGGATGACCGTCCGCCCCCTGGCCAGGAGCGCCAGCGGCGCGAGCGTCAGAACCATGTCCGGCATGGCATTCATGTCCATGCGTATGCCATGAAGCCGCTCGGGCCCCTCGACGGTGACGCCCTTCGGCGTCCACTCGACGCGGCATCCCATCGCCTCCAGGACGTCGGCGAATCGGGCGTCGCCCTGGAGACTGTCGCGCGCCAGGCCCTCGACCGTGACGCGCCCGCCGGTGGCGGCCGCGGCAGCGAAAAAGTAACTGGCGCTGGAGGCGTCGGGCTCGACCGCATAGCGCCGGGAGCGATAGACCTGCGGCGCCGCCACCTCGAACCGCGCGTAGCCTTCGCGCGTCGCCGCCACGCCGAAATCGCGCATCACCGCCAGCGTCATGTCCACGAACGGTTTGCTCACCAGTTCCCCCGCGACGCGGATCGCGACGGGTCCCGCGGCGGCGGGCGCGGCCAAGAGGAGCCCCGAAAGGAACTGGCTGGAGGTCGCGCCGCGGACCTCGACCTCGCCGCCCTTCAGGCCCTCGGATTCCATCACGACGGGCGGGCATCCGGTCCCCGCCTCGCTCCTCGCCTCCACGCCGAGCGCCCCGAGCGCGTCGAGGAGGTCCTGGATCGGCCGCTCACGCATCCGCTGCGAACCGTCAATGCGATACCGCCCGCGTCCGGCGGCGACCAGGGCGACGAGGAACCGCGTGGCGGTGCCGGAATCGCCCGTGTCGAGGTCCTTCGGCCCCTCGGGCACCCGTCCGCCGCAGCCGGCGACGCGCAGCCGGCGGGCCGGCTCATCGGTCTCGACCTCGATGCCGAGCGCCCGGAGGGCCTCGGCCATGACGCGCGTGTCGTCGCTGAAGCCCGCAGACTCGATCGTAGTCCGACCGTCGGCGAGGGCGGCGACGGCCAGAGCCCGGTTTGTCAGGCTCTTGGAGCCGGGCGGGCGCACCGAGCCCGTCACGGGTCCGGGCGCGGGCGTAATCGTTCGCGTGGCCATGAAAGATTCCCCAGGGAATAGGGGATAGGATGACGCCGCGCGGGGCGGGCGTCAAGCCGTTGCCCCAATTCTCAAGGTTATTTCAACGCAGAGAACGCGGAGGACGACAAAGATAGGGAAACGGCAAACAGCAAAGATAAATCGTTTTGCCGTTGTTGCTCAATCTTCCCTCTGCGTTCTCTGCGCCCTCTGCGTTGAAAACACGGCATTATCCGTACGCGCCGGCGCGTTTGACCGCGTCGAGGATCGCGCGGAAGTTTTCGAGGCTGACGCTGGAGGGAATGGAATGGTCGGAGGCGAAGATGTACCCGCCGCTTGCCTTCAGGGCGGGCACGAGGCGCTCAATCTCCGCCACGATGGCGTCGCGGTCGTCCCAGAGGACGGCGTTGACCCCGCCGTGGAGGACCAGGCGGTCGCCGCAGTCCCGCTTCAGCGCCAGCGGGTCCATGCCCGCTTTGACTTCCATGGGGTTCAGGCAGTCCACACCGATCTCCAGGAGGTCCGGGACGAAAGGCATGATGTTGCCGCACGAGTGCAGGTGGGCGTAGCCGCCCTTGGAATGAATCCACTCGATGGCCCGTTTGTGGACGGGCTTCAGGAGGCTGCGGTACATCGCGGGCGAGAAGAACTGTTTCCCTTTGAAGCCCATGTCGTCGGGCCAGGTGACGGCATCCCACGTGTACCCGGCCTCCCAGACCTGGTCCAGCAGCGCCAGGTCCAGGTCGAGGAAAGTGTTGAACATGTCCACGCACCACTCAGGATCGTCAACCATCGCGTAGAGCAACCGTTCCGTGCCGACGATGCGGCTGTGGGTAATGTCGAACCCGAACCAGAGGCCCGCCTCGATCCAGCGGCCCTCCTTGCGCCAGAGGGAATAGTGCGTCTTCAGGTAATTCCAATCAATGCGGTCGGACGTCGGCGTCAGACGTTTCTTGGCCTTCTCCCATGCGCCGCGGTCCTTGATGGCGAAATCGAGGTCCAGGGGCGTCGAGGCCACGTGTTTCCAGTTCTTCACCGTCGCGCCCCACTGGTTGGCCTCGACGAGGTATTCGTCCGTTTCTTCGAGGACCCGCCGCTCGAAGCGGAAACTGTTGTCCACGCCGATGTCGGCGACCTTGTCCACGCCGAAGTAGTCCCGCCAGTCCACCCCTTCGGGCATTCCCTCGCGGCGCCATCGCTCCAGGGTGGCGTTCCAGGGGCTGTCCTGGATCGGCACGCGGTCCGCCTGGCGGTGCTCGAACATCCGCCGGAACCGTTCGCAAGAAGTCATCTCGCCCACGTAATCGTTCCCTCCGGGATTCCTTCGTTCACGCGGAACAGGTCAACCGAAACCATCGTCGGGCGGCCATGCTTCAGATCCGCCGTCGCGGCCGGCGCGCGGGCCACAAGAGAATGAAGAGGACCAGGATGCCTATCACGCCCCACGACCACGGGAAGGATTCCTCGGGCTTAGGACGGGGTACGGCCGCGAGGCTCAGGGGTTTCCCGGCCCGGACATACGCGGTGTAAAGGAGCCGGGCCGTGTCGGCGGAGGCGTCGCGGAGCGCCGCCGCCACCGGATGGCCTCGTGCCGCCAGGGCGTCCTGCAAGGCGCGGTAGTAGGGTGTGGCACGCTCGCTGGCAAGGTCGTCGAGGTCCGTCTTGTTGGCTTTGAGGCCGGGGTCGTAGCCGGTCGCGGTTCGAGCGGCGGCGTCGGCATCGAGGATCGGCCGGACGCGCCCGTGGGCCGCCAGGAGCCACTCGAAGAGCGCCGCCTCGGCGTTGTCCAGGTAGGCAACCTCTTCACGGCCGTCGCGCATGCGTTCGGCGTAAAAATCCTGATAGCGTTTGACCAGGCCGACTTCGACGGCGGCGTGAATGCCCGGGTTGCCGGTTTCCTGGCCGTCGTAGTTCCGGGTGGTGTGGAAGGGCATGTGGAGGTCGGCGGCATAGTGGACGAGGGCGCCGGCCTGGCGGAAGGCGTCGTCGGTGCGGCCGTCGGCCAGGGCGCTGGCGAAGGCCTCCAGGGCGTCGGCGGCGGCCCAGGGGCCCCGGCCGAACGCATCCAGCGCTTCGGCGCCGACAATCCGTTCGGCCTCGGCGCGGGCGCGGGGAAACTCGCTGAACGTCTTCAGACCGGCCTTCTCGGCCAGGGCGTCCATGTCGAAGAAATGCTTCGGCTTCTCGACGGAGGTGTAGTGTTCCTCGCCGCGATGCGTTTTCTTTTCCTCGGCGCGCCACTGGTCGGGGGCGGCGGAGGCATCCTGGAGCCGGCGGAGGTTCCCGCCCTCGGAGAGCAGCGTCCTCAGGGGTTCGGGCAGGCGCTCAACGGCTTCGGCGGTGATGAGGGCGTGGCCGAGGTCATTCCACGCGCGGGCGGGCGCCGGCGCAAGCAAGAGGACCAGGACGGCGGCGATCAGCGTCCGGGCGGCGCGCGCTCGACAGCGCAACATTCCACGCGGACGCATCCGTGAAGCCGGACGGACGATCATTCGGTTTCGGTCTTAGGCGGCGGCAACTGGCTGCCGGTGGGCGACAGTTCCGAAAGCCGCGCGCTGGTCTCGGGCTGGGCGGGCGCCAGTTCCATGCTTTTGCGCAGATGCAGGACGCCCTCGTCGCGCTCGCCGAGACGCACCAGCAGGTATCCGAACTCGCGATGGGCGCGGGGGCTTTCGGGGTCGGCGGCGACGGCCTTGGCCATCCACAGTCGCGCCTGCACGAGGTCGTCCTTCTCCACGTACCATCGGGCGACGTTGAGGAAAGCGTCGGCGGTGTAGGGGTTGGCCTGCGTGCCGGTCACCAGGGCGGCCAGGGCGCGTTCGGGCGAGCCCTTGGCCTCGTGGCACTTGGCCATATTGTAATAGGCAATGGTGATGCTCGGGTCGAGTTTGGTGGCCATCTCGTAGAGGAACAGGGCGCGGTCCAGGTGCCCGAGCGTCTGCTCGACCATGGCGGCGTTGAAGTAGTATTCGCCGCGGTCGGGATTGGCGGCCATGGCTTCCTCGAAGCCCGCCAGGGCCTCGTGGTGGCGGCCGGCGGAGTAGGCCGTCAGCCCGGCCGTGTTGTAACGGGTGGCGGGGTCCTCGCAGCCGGCGGCGAACAGGGCGGCGACGAGCGCCAGGCCGACCGCAGTCCGAAGGACGCTTCGAGTGTCGAGGGCCATAGGAACCTCCTCGCGTGCTGGACCAGACGAGCGGCGCAAGCCTTCGCGCTTGTGCCCCCGATTATGCAGCCTGGCGGGGCGCAGTTTCAAGCAAAAACCCGGCGCTTCCGGAGCGGTCCGCAGGCGCAAAGAAACCCAGGGTCGCCGCGGGGCTTACTTCGTCGGATCGAGGATGCGGCCGAGGAAAAGGATTGCGCCGGTCTTGGTATCCCGGATAAGGAAGAGGAACGGGTGGTCGGCGCGGAAAGGGGGAACCGGCTCGGGCATGGCCTCCGCTGCCACCCCCGCTGTCGCCGCGGCCGCCTCGGTCCCTTCCTCGTTCACGTCCACGAACGCCTTGTGGACGACGGCCGAGATGAAAAGGTCCTTCGTGCCCGTCATGCCGGAGAAGTCGGCGGCGCTCAGGCTGAACGCGTCGGTCATGCCCATCGCAACGAGTGTGTCCCCCAGCGATAACTCGGCGGTGGTCTTGAATCGCGGCAGGGCGACCTGGGCCTCACACGGGAGCAGGTTTTCCACCCAGCCAGCCACCTTCTCGGCCGAGAGCGACGCCTCCAGCGCCGCCAGGCCGTCCTTCGCTTTCGGTAGCACGACGACCATCGCGAGCCGCTCGCCCTGGTACGGAAGTTCCAGGGCCTGAAGATCATCGCCCTCGAAGTAGCCGAACTCGGCCGTCCGGTGCATGAGGGGTGCGGTGACTTTTTTCTCCGGCGTGAGGAAGAACTCCTCGTCGCGCGTCGCCTTCTTGTTGAACGGGTCGGCCCACTTGCCCTTGAAATAGATGGCGTTCGTGAGGACCAGCCGCGTCGTGGCGTCGAGGACGCCGGGTTTGAGAAGGTCCTGGATCTTGTCGCGGGTTTGTTTCTCGACCCAGGCGTTAATGGTTTTGCGGGAACCTTCGGTGTCGGCGGCGAAGTCCACCTGCTCGAGGCCCGCACCATAGTTGGTTTCGAGGAGTGAGAGGAAGTCCGGAAGAAAGGTATAGCCCTTCTCGCCCCAGAGGCGGTTGGCGACGGCCAGTTCGAACGCCCCGCCCGCCCCGGCGGCATTGAGGTCGCCTTGAAGCGCACCGTACGCCCTGTGAACGGCTTTGCCGGAGGACGGCAGGCAGAGCACCTGGGCCATCTGGTCGGCCGTCTCGCCGCGCGCGCCGCCGTAGGTCATCGCGAGCGCCGTCGAGATGGAATAGGGCGAGAGAAAAAGATTCCCCTCGCCGCCCTTCAGGCGGCCATAGAGGTCGAAGGCGAAGCGGTTGCATCCCTCGGCCACCTGGGCCAGTTCCTCGGCCGACGCGGTCGGCCCGCCACCCCCCGCGCACCCCGCACTCGCCAGCACCAGCGTCATCGCCGTCCAGACCGCGATGCGTTTCATGGCTTGCCTCCTCAAACGGGTTCCCTCGCCGTTGGGCGCTCCATCTGCCGGCTGATTCGCTATTGTACCACCGCCCCGCCGAGCGCGTCATCGAAAAGGGTTCCCCCAAATCATCGGGCTTTGTTGGCGCGGGCCGCTCGAACCGCTCGGCGAGGGGCCGGGGCGTTTCCTTGCAAGGCGGCGCCGGGCCGGTATAATCCGCCTGCAAGGGAGAGTTCGAGGAGCCGACGGGTTGCTGGCCAAGCGCATCATTCCGTGTCTGGACGTGGACCGCGGCCGGGTCGTCAAGGGCACGCGGTTCGTGGACCTGCGCGACGCGGGGGACCCGGTCGAGGTGGCCGCCCGCTACGATGCCGAGGGCGCGGACGAACTGGTGTTCCTCGACATCACGGCCAGCCACGAGCGGCGGGACATCCTGCTGGACGTGGTTCGGCGGACGGCGGAGCAGGTCTTCATGCCGCTGACCGTCGGCGGGGGCGTGCGCTCGGTCGAGGACATCCGGCGTCTCCTGCAGGCGGGGGCGGACAAGGTTTCGGTCAACTCGGCAGCGGTGCGCGACCCGGCGTTCATCTCGGCCGCCGCCGAACGCTTCGGCAGCCAGTGCATCGTCGTGGCCATCGATCCCAAGCGCGTCGTCGAGGAGGGCGCGGAGGTCTGGCGCGTGCACATCCACGGCGGGCGCGTCGCGACGGACAAGGAAGCCGTCGCCTGGGCCCGCGAGGCCGCAAGCCGCGGCGCCGGCGAAATTCTGCTGACGAGCATGGACGCGGACGGCACGCAGGACGGGTACGACATCCCGATGACGCGGGCCGTCTCCGAGGCGGTTTCGATCCCCGTGATTGCGAGCGGCGGGTGCGGGGCGCCGGAGCACATCGTCCGGGTGCTCACCGAGGGCGGGGCGGACGCGGCGCTGGCGGCAAGCATCTTCCATTTCCGCCGGCACACGATCCGCGAGGTGAAAGAGGCGCTGGAGATCGCGGGGGTGGCGGTGCGAACGGCGGTGGCGGCGTAGGAGAGTGCGGGGGCTCGTCCCCCGCGATGAAACGGCGAAACAACAATGATGAATGTCCAACGCCTAATGTCCAATGACGCAAGACGACGCGGCGCCGGCGGCGGAGGGTTCCGCTTTGTACCGGCGGTGGTCGCCCTGGGCGCGGCGCTGGCGTCGTCCTCGGCGTCGGCGGCGGCAGTCGAGATGCCGACACTCGCGGCACCGGCGCTGCGGTCGGTCGGCATCGTGGAACTTGCGCTGGTGGCGCTCTTCGCCGCCGCTGTCTTCTACGTGGCGAACTGGACATTCTTCGACGTGCGCTGCGTGCGGACGAACGAGCAGCTCTGGAGCGCCGTGGTTCTGGGCGGCGCGCTGGCGGGGCTGGCGGCTGCGCTGGCGGTCCCGTGGTTCGCGCTCGGCCTCGCGCTCGGCGTCATTCTGTTCGGCGGGGCCGCGATGGCCTACGTCGTCAACCGCAACGCCCTGGTGGTCCCCGGCCTGACGGTCGTCTCCGGAGCGCACCTCGCGCGGCTCCGCCGGCGCCTGGGCGGGCGGGGGGCGGAGCGGGAGGATCGCGGCCCGGTGGCGGCCGAGGGGCGGGAGATCCTCTTCATGGGCCTCGACGACCTGCCGATGCGCGTGCCGGCCGAGACGCAGGCCGAACAGGAGGCTGCCAAGGAGGTCGAGCGCATCTTCTTCGACGCCATCGTCCAGCACGCGTCGGTCGTGGGGCTCCTCGTCCGTCCGCAGAAGGTCCAGGTCCGCCTGCGCGTCGAGGGCAAGGTGGTCGAGGGCGGCGACGTGGACGGGCTGCTCGCGCCCCTGGTGAGCGCGGCCATCAAGCGCCTGGCGGGCCTGGACCCGGCCGAGACGCGCAAACCCCAGGAAGCCCGCCTGCGGGCCGTCGTCGCCAGCCAGGCGTTTGAACTGCGCCTCAAGACCCAGGGGTCGGTCAAGGGCGAGCAACTGGCGGCCCGCATCATTGACCTGGTCGCCAGCCGCATGACCCTCCAGGACCTGGGGCTCTCCGAGCCGCAGATTGCGATGCTCTCGGAGGCGCTGGCGAAGCGGCCGGGCATCGTCCTGGTGTCGGCGCCGAAGAACTCAGGCCTCTCGACCACGCTGCACGCGTGCCTTCGGCACTTCGACCGGTACATGAACACGGTCGTCGCGTTCGAGCCTCACGTGGACCTGGAGGTGGAGAACGTGCAGCACGTGGCGCTGGCGCAAGAGGACGAAGCGGCGGCGGAGGCCCTGGTGCGCCAGGTGCTCGAGTCGGGGGCGGACGTGGTGGCGGTGGATTCGCTTTCGTCGCCCCAGGTGGCGCGGGCGTTGGCGGAGTCGGCCGGTGAGCGGACGGTCCTGGTGTGCCTGCGTGCGGCCGACGCCGGCCAGGCGCTGGCGCGCCTGGTGGCGCTTTTTGGTTCCGCGGCGCCGGCCGGCGGCCTCCATCTGGTGGTGAACCAGCGGCTGGTGCGCGACTTGTGTCCGGAGTGCAAGGAAGCCTATCGGCCGAACCCGGAGTTCCTGCGCAAGGCCAACCTGGCGACCCAGGCTGTGGAAACGCTCTACCGGCCGCCGAAAACCGTCGCCTTCGAGAAAGGCAAGCCCGTCCTCTGCCCGCGGTGCAACAACTCGCGATACGTCGGCCGGACCGGTCTGTTTGAACTGATAGCGCTGGACGACGAGGCCCGTGCGATGATCGGCCGGGGCGCCGACGCCGCCGACATCCGCGCCCACGCGCGCAAGGCCGGCATGAAGAACCTCCAGGAAAAGGGCCTCGCGCTGGTTATCGCCGGACGCACCAGCATCGAAGAGGTCCTCCGGGCCGTCAAACAATCGTAGCAGGGGAAACCCATGCTCCTCATCTTCAACCTGCTGGCCGTCGCCGCGATGGTCGCCGTCGCCTACATAGGCGCGGTCCAGGGCCTCTACCGGTCGGCCAAGACGCTGGTCGCGTGCCTGGTGGCGGGAGCGGCGGCGTTCGGCCTGTTCGCCCCGGTCGCCGGATTGTTCGACTCCGCCAACCCGGACTCGGTCTGGTACTACGCCGCCGACGCCCTGGCGCTCTGGGCGATCTTCTCGGTCGCCTTTCTGGGGCTCAGGACGCTGGGCGAAAAGACGCTGAGGGTCCAGCCGACCTTTCCGGGCCTGGCCGAGCAGATGGGCGGCGCGGCCGTCGGCGCCGTCACGGGATACCTGGTCGTCGGCATGGCCGTCGTTCTCGCGCAGATGCTTCCCCTCGAGCCGGAAATCGTCGGCTACGCGCCCTTCCAGTACTACGCCGGCAAAGGAGAGGTCGAGCCGGGCAACCGTCTCTGGCTGGCGCCTGACCGGGGGACGCTGGCGCTGTTCGGCTACCTGTCGGGCGGTCCGCTCGGCGGCGAGGAACGGCGGCTGTTCAACCGCTACGGCAACGTGTATCCGCCGGACGCCCACTCGGAGAGGAAGCCCGATGCCGACGACATGCTCTACTACCACTGGATGCGCCGCTGGAAATACGTGAAGTGGCGGACGGGCGTCGCGCAAGGTCCCCTCGCCTCGGGCGAAGCCGACGAGGCCCCCGGGAAACCCGGCGCCCTGCCGGGAGTTCCCCTGCGTCTGGGTCGGCGCATTACCGCCGACGATCTTCTCGTCCGCCTCTCGCGCATCGAGCGGGCGGACCACATCGAGGACTTTCCGGACCTCGTGCCGCCGGCCGGACACGTCTTTCTCGTTCTGACGCTCGACCTTTCGCCGGGGTCGGCGATCCCCGCGCAGATTGACACCCGGCGGTTCGTCCTCCTGGCGGAGGACGGGAAACGGTACACGGACCCGCTCCTGTACGGCCCGACGCGGCTGGGCCGGCAGGGCTTCGAGATTGAGCACCCGACCGCGCGGCCGCCCCTCGAGACCACCCCGCGCAATCTCCGGTTCGGAACCCCGAAGAACAAGACGCGCGGCCACTACGTGATGGACGGGGCGGTCGTCCACTTCAGCGACAAGACGCAGGGGGAGCGGCTGGACATGGTTTACACGCTTCCGGCAGACCTGGAGGACAAAGAGATTCGGTTCGTCCTGGAGGACAAGCCCGCGCCGGCCGAAGCGGCGCCCGAGACCCCGCCCAACTGATGCCCGAACCCGGCCGCACACAACCCGCCGCGATGGAAGACCTGGCCCGACACCTGGCGGACCTGGCCAAGCGTCGCGGGGCGCGCTTCGCCGACGTCCGCGTCCAGCATCGCCGCGCCTCGGGGTTCCTCGTGCAGGACGGCCGGGCCGACAAACTCTCCGGCGCCTCCGACCGGGGCGTCGGCGTGCGCGTCCTCGTGGGGCGTTCCTGGGGATTCTCCTCCGCCGACAGCCTCCAGCGCGCCCGCGCCGAGCAGTGCCTCGACGACGCGCTGGCGCTGGCGAAGGCGTCGGAAGCCTTCGTCCGCGATCCGGCGATGATCGCGCTCGTCAGGCCGGTCGAGGCCGTCGCCCTCGCCGAGCCCGCCATTCACCCCGCCGCCATGCCGGTCAAGGAAAAGGCCGCCCGCCTCCTCGAGTACGAGCGAGCCGGACGCGCCGCCGGCGGCAACCGAATCGTCAACTCCGTCGTCAGTTACTCCGACAGCGTCCGCGAGGAAGTGCTGGCGAACACAGCCGGCACGTGCATCCGCAGCGCCGCCTGCTACGCCGTCACGCACGCCATGATGGTCGCCTCGGACGGGAAAATCCTCCAGCGGGGCGTGGAGCACCGCGGCATCCTGGGCGGGGCGGAACTGCTGCGCCGGACCGCCCCGGAGGAGTTCAGCGTCCGCGCCGCCCAAAAAGCCCTCGACCTTCTGGAGGCCAAACCCGCCCCCGCCGGACGCTTCACCGTCATTTTCCATCCGTCCATCACGGGCCTGCTGGTGCACGAGGCGCTGGGGCACAACGCCGAGGCCGACGCCGTCTGGGCAGGCCAGAGCATCCTCGAAGGACGCCTCGGCGACCAAATTGCCGCCCCGGCCGTCTCCATCTACGACGATTCGACGCTGCCCGGCGCATTCGGCTCGTACGCCTACGATTCCGAAGGCACCCCCGGCCGGCGCCGGCCCATCATCGAGAACGGCCGCTTCGTCGGTCTGCTGCACGACCTGGAGACGGCCGCCAAGTTCGGCGCCGAGCCGACCGGCAGCGCCCGCGCCGAAAGTTACGATTGCCGGCCCATCCCGCGCATGACCAACACCTTCATGGCCTCCGGCGCCGTGCCGTTCGACGAGATGATCCGCGGCGTCCAGCGCGGCATTTACCTGGAGGAGGGCCACTGGGGCTACGTCATGGTCGAGAAGGGACAGTTCATCTGCCACGCGGGCCTGGCCCATAGGATCGAACACGGAAAAATCGGCGACATGCTCCGCGACGTCTCCATCTCCAGCCTCACCCTCGACACCCTCCAGAACATTGATGCCGTCGGAAACGACTTCGAAATGAAGATGCCTGGGATGTGCGGCAAGCACGGGCAGTCGGCGCCGACGGACTGCGGCGGGCCGCACGTCCGCGTCCGCAACGTCGTCGTCGGGGGACAGGCATGAACACAGACCGCTATCTCGATCTGTGCCAGACGTGCGTCCGCCGCGCACGCGCCCTCGGCGCCGAGTGGTGCGACGTCGCCGCCGGCGCCTCCCGCGACATCTCCGTCACCATCGAGAAGAGCGGCATCAAGGCCGCCGACGCCGGTCAGGGCGAAAGCGCCGCCGTCCGCGTCTTCATCGCCGGCGGCATGGGATACATGAGCGTCGGCGGAAGCGACCCCGACGACATCCAGGATGCCGTCGAGCGCGCCGTCGCGCTCGCCAAAGAGACCACCCCCGACCCCGATTTCCGCGCCCTGCCCGCGCCCGATCCCGCCGACGAGGTTCCCGGCCGCTTCGACGACGCCGTCGCCGCCATGACGGTCGAGGACGTCGTCCGCATCGCCGCCGCCAATCTCGAGGCCGGCCTCGCGCTCGAGCCCCAGGCCATCCTCTCCGGCAGCGTCGGCCTCGACGTCGGCGAAGGGGCGCTCGCTTCCTCGACAGGCGTGGCGGTGGCGACTCGCGGCACGCGCGTCGAGGCCACGCTCGAAGCGCTTCTGAAGCGAGGCGACGACGTCGGGTACTTCTACGATTTCGATTTCGGACGGTTCCTCCAGGACTGCGCCCTCGAGCAGGTCGCCGAGGCCGCCGTCCGCGGCGCGCGGCGATTCCTCGGCGCCAAACGCATCTCTTCCGGCCGGCGCACGCTCATCCTCGGCCCCCTCGCCGCCTACGGCCTTCTCGGCGCCATCGTCTCCGCCGCCAATGCCGAGAGCGTCCAGCGCGGACGAAGTTTCCTCTGCGGACGCCTCGCAAAGCGCATTGCCTCCGAGCACCTCTCCGTCGTGGACAACCCTCTCATCCCGCGGGGACTCCGCTCCGGCGCACACGACGGCGAAGGGACCCGACGCCGGCCGCTCCCGATCATCGAGCGCGGAATCCTCGCCAGCCTTCTCCACAACTCCTACACCGCCGGAAAGGCCGGCACGAAAAGCACCGGCCACGGAACGCACGGCGGCGGCATCGGCCCGACGAACCTGATTCCCGCGCTCGGCCCGCGGCCGGCGGCCGAACTGGTGCGCGAGGTCCGGGACGGCATTTATCTGGAGAGCGGGGAGATCCGTCCCGACCTTGCCAGCGGCGACATCTCCGCCAGCATTGACTTCGGTTTCCTCGTCCGCAACGGCGAACTGGTTCATCCCGTCGAAAGCGCCATGATCGGCGCCAACGTTTTTGATTTGCTCGAGCGCCTCGACGCCGTCTCAAGCGACGCCCGCACCGAGCCCGGCGTCGTCATGCCCACCCTTCGCATCCCCGACGTCCAGATCGCCGGAGCGGAATAAGAGCCTCTAACAAAATGGGTGGCACTGGCGGCTTGCCCGCCAGTGCATACCTTCTGTTGTCACGCACTGGTGGACCCGCCTTCGCCCTTCGGGCTATGGCGTGGCAAGCAAGCCACCAGCCGGCCACGGCACGAGCCGTACCCGTGCCAGGGTGCCACCCGGCCACGACCATTCTGTTAGAGGCTCTAAGAAGCCGCTCGCCCTTCGGTCGGTCCGGCTTGCATTCGCACGGCACAGTGTCTAAATTGGCTCCAACGCTGGATCGGCAGCGAGGAGGCCCTGGGATGCGCCTGCTGGTGGTCGAAGACGACCGCGAGATGGCCAAGTACCTGAAGCGCGGCCTCCAGGAGGCCGGGTACGCGGTGGACGTGGCCAGCGACGGAGAGGACGGCCTCCACCAGGGCCTGTCGGGCGAGTACGACGCCGTCGTGCTGGACCTGATGTTGCCGGTCCGCGACGGCGTGTCGCTCGTGACGGAATGGCGCGGCCGGGACCTGCGGATGCCGATCATCATCCTGACGGCGCGCGACGCGATCACCGACCGCGTGCGCGGGCTGGACGCGGGGGCCGACGATTACCTCGTCAAGCCGTTCAGTTTTGCGGAACTCCTGGCGCGGCTGCGGGCGCTGCTGCGTCGCGGCCCGGCCGGGGGCGAAACGGAACTGCGGGCGGCGGACCTGCGGATGGACCTGGCGGCCCATCGCGCCTTCCGGGGCCGGGAGGAATTGGACCTCACGCCCAAGGAGTTCGCCCTGCTGGAGTACCTGCTGCGCCACGCCGGACAGGTCGTGACGCGGACCATGATCATCAACCACGTCTGGAACTACGACTTCGACCCGGGCACGAACGTGGTGGACGTGCACGTGCGCCGGCTTCGGCTGAAAGTGGACGAAGGGCGGAAGGTGCGGCTGATCCACACGGTTCGCGGGGTGGGGTATGTCCTCAAGCCTTGAGCGCCGATTTTGGCGGCGATTCAGCGTGCGGACGACGGTCGGCTTCGTCGGGCTTCTGGCGGTGGCCGTCGTCGCCGCGTTCCTCTTGTTCCGATACGGCCTGCATCGCAGCCTCGAGCGGGAACTGGACGAGGCCCTCGAGGGCGACGCCCGCGAACTGGTCTATCACCTGATGTCGCCCGACTGGTCGGAGGCGCTGCTGAAACAGGAACTCGACCACGAGGCGGCGGGGGGCGCGGAACACGGCCTGTTCTTCCGCCTGTACGACAGTTCCGGCGCCGTGCGATGGACTATTTCCCCCTCCGCCGCCGACGCCTGCCTCCCCCCGTCCGACGCCCTCGAGGACGCACTCCACGGCCGCCGCCGACACCTTCAGCATCAGGCAGCCGACCGCCCGAAAAGCCTCAGCGTTCTCTTCCCCGTTCCGCAGGCGGACGGCTCTTGGCGGGCCTGCCAGGTCGGCATGTCCACGGGCCAGATTCACGCGCGCCTCGCCAAGTACACGTACGTCTTCGGCGCCGCGGGTGCGGCCGTCGTCGCCGCCGGCGCCCTGGCCGTCCACCTCCTTCTCCGGCTGCCGCGCAGACGACTCCGCACGATCCTGCGCGAGGTCCGTGCCATTACGGCCACGGCCCTGGACCGCCGCCTCCCGCTCTCGGGGGCCGGCGATGAGTTTGACGAGTTGTCCCGGACGCTCAACGACATGCTCCGGCGTCTGGAGGTGTCGGTGCAGGGTCTGGAGCGGTTCGCGGGCGACGCGGCCCACGAACTGCGCGGGCCGGTGGCGCGGCTGCGGATCGCCGCCGAGACGGCTCTGCGGGGGGGACCCGGTTCCGCCGACTGCGACGCCGCCCTGGCCGACGTTCTGGACCAGGCCGACCGCCTGGCCGCCCTGATTGAGGACCTCCTTTTCCTGGTGCGCCAGGAAAGCGGCTCGCCGGCCGGCCGCCGAGAGCGCCTCGACGCCCCCGCCCTGCTGGCCGAGACCCTCAGCCTCTACCAAGGCGTGGCCGAGGAGAAAGGCGTCGCGCTGAACCTGGCCCGGGCCGACGCCGCCTCCGTCCGAGGCTACCGCCAACATCTCCTGCAGGCCCTGGGGAACCTCGCCGAGAACGCCGTCAAGTTCACCGCCGCGGGCGGACACGTCGAACTGTTCGGCCAAGCCGGCCCGGACGCCTACCACTTCACCGTGCAAGACACCGGCCCGGGCATCGCCCCCCAGGACCTCCCGCACATCTTCGACCGCTTCTACCGGGCCGACGTCTCTCGCGCAAGCGACACGGGGACGGGCCTCGGCCTGAGCATCGTCTCGGCGATTGCGAAGGCCCACGGCGGCGACGTGGCGGTCGAGAGCGAGCCGGGCAAGGGCAGCCTTTTCACCCTCACCGTTCCCCGGGCGATCTGACGCGCCTTCGCCTCTCCTCCCGGATGACGAAACTGTCATCCGGCGGTCACGTTTCCGTCATCGTCAAATCCTTATGATAAAGCCCATGCGCGAAACGGCTCAACTGCGCCTGAGCGCCCGGGCGGAAGGCCGATACGGCCGAGACCTGGCGGTGGTGCTGCTGGCGGCGGCGGCCGTGATCGCCGTTGTGGCCCACGGTCCCAGCACGACGCTGTCCTACGCGCAACTCCACCATATCGGTTCGGTGGTTTCGGTGGCGCAAGGCGGCGACTGGTTGCTGCCTCGTTGCGTGACGCGCGGCATGTTCCACAAGCCGCCTTTGGCCATCTGGGCCGGTGCGGCCGCGGTCCGAGCCACGGGGCTCTACAACAACTTCGTCTTTCGCCTGCCGACGGTCCTGGCCTTTTTCGCGGTGGCCGTCATGGTTTACTTGCTGGGACGGACCTGGTACGGCCCGCGCGTCGGCGTGCTGGCGGCTTGCCTGTGGGCCACGGCGTTTCACATGTCGAAGGTGTCGTACCTGGCGCTGACGGACATGCTATTCACGGCCTGGCTGACCGGCTCGATTCTTTGCGCGGACCGGCTTCTCTTTCACCGGCAGGGCGTGCGCCGCCGCTGGGCCTGGGCGATAGGCCTGTGGGCGACGGTGATTCTGGGGGCGATGACAAAAGGGTGGGGACTGGTCAATGCCGCGCTCCTGGGGGGTATGCTGGCGCTGGCGGCGGTTGGTTCCGGCTTCCGGGCGGCGCCGGGCGTCAAGGGAATCGGGAACAAAATGCTCTGGGCCGTCCGCTTCGTGCTCGGTCGCTGGTGGAAGGCCGCCCGGGCCCTTTATCTCCCCTGGGGCCTGATCGCAGCGCTGCTCGTCCTCGGGCCGTTGCTTGCGGCCATGATTGTCGTCGGGGGCGAGGAATTCAAGGCGATCGCGTACAAGGAGGTCTGGCAGCGGTTGACCGGGACGGGCGAGGCGCCGCCCCTGGGGACTTCCGTGCCGCCCGTCGCCCAACTTCTGTACTACCAATTTCCGGTCTCGGTCTTTGCCGTCGGGGCGGTGTTTCTGGCGAAACGCCGCCAATGGTTCTCGCGTCGGGCGCTGCTTTTGCCGGCGTCATGGATCCTGGCCGTCGTCGTGCCGTTCTCGGTGTCCCACGGGTTCCGCCCGGACTATCTCCTGCCATGTTACGCGGCCGTTGCCCTGATGGGTGCCTGGGCGGTTGACCGGTTGGCGTGGTCGGACCTCCGGACGGGCCTCCGCTCGGCGGTCCGGCACCTGTTCGCCGCTGCGCCCGTCATCGGGGGCACGGCGCTGGTGCTCGTGCCGATCGCCTACGGACTGAGCGCGCATGGGGGATGGCCGGCGCCGAAACTTTTCCGCGATCCGCAGACGTTGGACGGTCCGACGCGATGGTTGATTGTGGTGACGGGCGTCGTCGGGATCATCGTCGTGGCCGCCTCGGTGCACGCCAGCCTGACGTGGCGGATCTACCGCCTGGGCGGGTTGGCGGCCCTGGCGTCCTTGGGGCTGATCTTCCTTTACACGCACACGCTCAGCGAACATGCCCGGTCGCTCGACGGCGAGAAAGCCGCCCTTTTCACCCGCGCCGTCCGTGGCACGGTGGACGACGGCCCCGTCGCCCTGTGCGGGGCCGAGCAGGCCGGCGTCCATCTGTATCTGGGACCAACCCGATGGTGGTTAGTGGCCCCGTCGGACTTGGAAAGAAAACTCGGCGGGTCGGCCGTCCGCTGGCTTGTCATCTCGGACGACGCTTTGGCCCGAGCAGCGGCATTCTCCCTTCACGAGGGGAGCCTGGAAAGTTCCGCCCAACCCTTGCGGCCGGAGGGCCTCGGGCTGGTGCGCGCTCGAACCGAAGGACCGATTGCCGCAAGGGACGTGGGCAATCTTTACCTCATCGAGAGGAGCCCGCCGGCCAGCGGTTCGCAGAAGGCGGACGGGCGGAGCGGCGAGCAGACCGGAGGACCGAGCCCCCATGCCGGATGACCGCACCCTCTTTGTGACGCGACGGCCCTGGCTCATCTACCTGGGCCTCGCCTTGCTCCTGGCGGGCAGCCTCTTGCCCCGCCTTGGCGAGGATGTCGCCTTGAGTTCGCACGAGTCTTATGTGGCAGTGACCGCACGCAACATGCTGGAGAACCGCGGCGTCGTCCTTCCCGACGGCAGGCGTCCCAGTCCATACCTGATCCCCAACTTCAACGACGAGCCTCGCCTCCGCAAACCTCCGCTTCCCTATTGGATCGTGGCGGGCCTGGGACGGCTGACGGGCGAGGTCAACGAGTGGACCGCACGGTTGCCGGCCGTCCTGGCCGCAATCGCCACGGCCCTGACGCTGGCGTGGTTGGTAAGGCAGCAGGGCGGCCGGTCCGAGGGCTGGCTGGCCGGCCTGACCGTAGCCACCATGGTCGGATTCCTCCTCCTGGCACGCCGCGCCATGGCCGACATGCCCTTAGCCTTCTTCACGACAGCCTGTTGTGCGGCAATGTGGACGGCTTGCGGTCGGCAGGGCCGAAAGCGGTTCGCCTGGCTCACCGTTGCCGGCGCGACCGGCGGCCTGGCGGTCCTCACCAAAGGCCCCGCGGCGATCCTCTTCCTTCCCGGGCCGGCCTTGGTCGTCGCCGGAGTGATCGCACAGAACCTCTGGCGCCGGCCACAGGCGGATCCCCAGCGCCGGGCCGACGTGGCGTGGACCTTCCGGGGAATGCTTGCGGCGACACTGCTCTTCCTGGCCATCAGCCTCGCCTGGCCGATCTACGTCTCGGCCCGTGTCCCGGAGGCCGCTTCCATCTGGAAGGCCGAGTCCATCGGCCGGGCCGTCGGAGACCTGGGGCGCGAGGAGCCCGTCTATTTCTACCTGCTGCGCCTGCCCGTTCTCGTGCTGCCCTGGACCTATTTCTTCCTCCATGGCATAGGGCTGGCGATCCGGCGCGTGGCGAACAACACCGGCGACCGCGCCTGGCTCCTGTTCGTCGGCGCCTGGCTGCTTGTGCCGCTCCTCGGATTCAGCGCAGCCGCAGGAAAACAGGACCATTACCTTCTGCCCGCGCTTCCGGCCGCGGCCGTCTATGTGGCCATGGCCATGAAGCACCTGTTCTCGCCCGGCTCACCGGCCGCGGCCCGTGCCGCAAGACGGGTCGGACTGATTCACGGCGGCGCTTTCGTAGCGGCGGGAGTTGCAACGGCTGTTTACGTCATCCATATTCACGCGGTGCACCAAGTTGCGGGCGTCCTCTTGGGAGGTCTCATCGCCGCGGTCGGCATCTTGGCTACGCTGCTTGCGGCTCGCGGAAGGTTCTACAGCGGGCAGGTCGCCTTGGCGGTGGCCATCCTCGTCGCCCTCCCCGTGGCATGGAGCACGCTGGTCGGACCCGTTGACAAGGCCACGGAAGCCGAGCGCTTCGGCCGAGACGTGGCCCGCCTCGTGCCGCCCGACGCCCCGCTCTTCTTTTTTGCCGAGGACAATGCCACCGTCATCTTCTACGCGGACCGGCCGATTCCCCTGCTGACCGACTCCGAAACCCTCGCGGCCGCAATCCTTGCAGAAAGCGACATGTTTGTGATCGGGCGTTCGAGCCCCCTGCCACAGGTGACACCCCCCCGGCGCTGGAACCTCCTGGCTTTCGAAGGCGACACCGCCAAATCGGTGAAAGGCCTCTGGTTGTTCCGTGGAACCGCAGCGAGTGACGGCGACCTGGCACAGCAGCCCACGCCGGAACCTGCAAAGGAAAGGAGCACGCTGCCATGACCGGACCCAAAGTCGGAATCGTCGGCTACGG
>DATKUU010000077.1:0-2831 GCA_035530455.1 Phycisphaerae bacterium
CCCTCGACCTTGCCTTCGGGCGTGTAGCGGAACGTCTCGCCCGGCTGGATGAGGACGTCGAGATAGTGCTTCAGGTGATACGGCAGGGCGAAGTTCCACATCGGCGCGGAGAAGACGAACTTTTCGGCCGTCTTGAATCGGCGGATGGTCTCGGTGACGCGGGCCCAAGCCTTCGCCTGCTCGGGCGCGGGCGCCTGACCGCCGAGAATGCGCATCTTGGCCCGCGCCTCGTCGCCTCGGAAAGGCGGCGGCGGGTCCGTCACCAGGTCCAGCGTCTCCAGCGTGTTGCCGGGATGCGCCTTCGCATAGGCTTCGAGAAACGCGCGGGCAACGCGGATGGAGAATGACTCATCCCCTCGCGGCGACGCCTGAACATGCAGCACGCGCGGCATCCTCGCACCTCCTTCGGGCTTCCTCCTATCATACGCGCCGCGAGCCGGCGGGGCCAGAGCGCCGGCCGCATGCTTTCTTTTGACAAGCGCGGCGGCGCGGTATACGCTGACCGACACCGGGCGGCGGGACCGCCGCACGAAAGGGGCATCCATGGCCGCGAAACGTTCGTCCCTTTGGGTGTTGGTCGGCATCGTGCTGGCCGCCGGATCGCTGGCCGGCTGCCAGAAGAGCCAGCCGGAACCCGGGCGGTATTACGCCAAGGCGGACGGTTTCAGCATCCGTTTCCCCTCCGACTGGGAGCGCAAGGAAGACGTCATGGGGACGACGGTGATGGCGATGAGCCCGGAGGCGGCGGGCGACGAGTTCCGGGAGAACGTCAACGTCGTCGTCGAGCCGCTCGCCTCGCCGATGGACCTGGAGGCGTACCTCGCTCTGAGCCTGGCGAACATGACCCGGCTGCTGGCGGAAGGCGCGGAGCCCCAGGTCGCCGACGCCGAACTCGGCGCATCGCCCGCCAAACGCATCCTCTACGAGACGACCCTCGGCCAGGTCCGCGTCAAGGGGCTCCTGGTCCTGGCGGTGAAGGGCCGGCGCGGCTACGTGGTGACGTGCAGCGCCACGCCGGAGACGTTCGAGACCTTCCGGCCGACGTTCGACGAGATCGCCGCGACGTTCCGGTTCGAGTAATCGCGCCGCCAGGCTCGCGGCGGCGAAAGGGGCAACCAAAGCCCGGTCCCGGCGCGCCGGGGCTGGGCTTCTTTTTCGGCGTGAAGCGCGGGACACCCGCGCCGAAAAGATGGAACCAAACAGGGGCGGGGTGCGTTTAAGAGAGTGGCAAAGGAATCGCGGCCCCCCGGGCCGCTCGGACAAGGAGGCGGGCGATGGCGACGCGAAGCCTTCCGTGGGCCGTTCTGGGCTGCATCCTGTCGGCTGTGTTGCTGGGGCCGGCGGCGCTCGTGCCGGCCGTCGAAACCCAGCCCGTCGCGCCCTTCGAGGGCGACGAGAACCTGACCAAGGACGTGACGCAGGGCGCTTTGCGCATCGTCAAGGAAGGCGGCGAGATCGTCGAGTGCCCCTTGAAACACACGGACGTCGAGGCGGAGGTTTCCGGCTTCATCGCCCGCGTCCGCGTGACGCAAACCTTCTTTAACCCGCTGGATGAGAAGATCGAGGCCGTGTACGTCTTCCCCCTGCCGCACAAGGCCGCGGTGGACGAAATGACGATGGTCATCGGCGATCGGCAGATCGTCGGCCTGATTAAGCGGCGGGCCGAGGCCCGGCGAATCTACGAGGAGGCCCTCGCGCAAGGAGCCATCGCTGCGCTCCTGGAGCAGGAGCGGCCGAACATCTTCACCCAATCCGTCGGCAACATCCAGCCGGGCCAGGAGGTCCGCATCGAAATCTCTTATGTGGACGTCCTGGAATACGACATGGGCGTCTACCAGTTCCACTTCCCGATGGTGGTCGGCCCGCGCTACATTCCCGGCGGGGCCGTCTCGAAAATCCCGCCCGTCCCGGAGGAACTCCAGGGCAAGGTCGGCCAGCTCGATAAGACGAAAGTCGAGGAAGGCCCGAAGGAGCCGACCGGCACCGGCTGGTCGCCCGACACCGACCGCGTGCCCGACGCCAGCCGCATCACGCCGCCCGTCCTCAAGCCGGGCTATCGCACCGGCCACGACGTGAGCCTCTCGGTCTGGGTGGATGCGGGCGTCCCCATCCGGGATATCCAGGTGCCCAACCACAAGGCGAAGGTCGTCCGGGCGGAAGGGGAAAGCGAACTGGAGGCCACGCTGGAGCCCGCCGACTCCATTCCGAACAAGGACTTCGTCCTGCGGTACGCGGTGGTCGGCGCCAAGCCGGAGATGGCGGTCCTGGCGCACACCGATGCCGCGGGCGAAGGATACTTCATGCTCATGGTCCAGCCGCGCGAGGACGAACGCCTGAAACAATCCCCGCCGCGCGAAATCTCCTTCCTCATCGACGTCTCCGGCTCCATGAGGGGCGAGCCCACGGCCAAGGTCATCCAGACGATGCGCGAGATGCTGAAGCGCACCAAGCCTACGGACACTGTCCAGGTCGTCACGTTCGCGAACCAGTCGCAGAAACTGTTCGAGAAGGCCGTCCCCTGCACGCCGGAGAACATCGCCAGGGCCTTGAACTTCACCGAGGGTCTGCAGGGCAGCGGCGGAACCGAAATGCTCAAGGGCATCAAGATGGTCCTCGAAGAGCCGCTCGACCCCGAACGCGTCCGCATCGTCATGATGCTGACCGACGGATTCATCGGCAACGAGGCGGAGATCATCGAAGAGGTCGGCCGACGCTGCGGCGACCAGATAAGGTTCTGGTGCATCGGCATCGGCCAGTCGCCGAACCGGTTCCTCACGGACGGCGTCGCGAAACAGGGCGGCGGCATGTCCAAAGTCATCGGCCTGAACGAC
>DATKUU010000078.1:0-40746 GCA_035530455.1 Phycisphaerae bacterium
GCCCCTCGATGGGGATGACCAGAAAGCGGATGCCCAGGTTGCGGGCGAGCGCTTCGGCGTCCTCGAGGCTGTGGGGGCTGGAGTATCGGCTCGGCATGGCGACGCCGCTGACATGGTCGGCCCCGAGCGCCTCGGCCGCCAGGCACGCCACCAGGCTCGAATCCACGCCGCCCGAAAGGCCGAGGACGACGTCCCGAAAGTTGCACTTGCGGACGTAATCGCGGAGCCCGATCGCGAGGGCCCGGCGGACGGCGACCACGTCCGGCATCTGGGCGGGCTCTTCGGCCAGCGGCCGGCCGCCGGGCAGGTCGGCCAGCGCGAGGTCTTCCTCGAACGCGCCGAGTTGCGCCAGGACCCGGCCGGAGGCGTCCATGGCGAAACTGGCGCCGTCGAACACCAGTTCGTCGTTCCCCCCCACCTGGTTCACATACACCACCGGCCGCTTGTACTTCCGGGCATGCGTGCGAACGAGAGAGCGGCGCTGGGCGAACTTGCCGATCTGGAACGGCGAGGCGGACATGTTGACCAGAAGGTCGGCGCCCGCCTCGACGAGTTCGGCGATGGGGTTGCCATGGTAAAAACGCGACGCGGGTCCGGCCGCGCTCTCCTGGGTCCAGATATCTTCGCAGATCGTCAGGCCGAGACGGTGGCCCTGGAACTCGACGACCTGGGCGCCGCGCCCAGGCTCAAAGTATCGCAATTCGTCGAATACATCGTACATCGGCAGGAGGGCCTTGTACTTTTTGGCGAGGACGCGTCCCTCGAAGATGAGGGCGGCGGCGTTGTGAAGCGGCAGGCCGCGCGTCCCGACCGTCCGATCCACAAAACCCACCAGCAGGGCCGTCCGCCCGACGTCGCCGACCAGTCGCTCAAATGCCGCCAGGTTGTCGGCCACGAATCGCGGCTTCAGCAAGAGGTCCCTTGGCGGATAGCCGACGAGCGACAGTTCGGGCGTGACGACGAGGTCCGCGCCCATGGCGGCGGCCTTCGCGTAGGCGTCGAGGATGCGGCGGGCGTTGCCCTCGATGTCGCCGACCGTGGGGTTCAGTTGGGCCAGGGCGATCTTCATGCCGCTAGGGTAGGACGGCCCCCGCACCGATGCCACTGAAAATCGCCGCGACGCCGCCGCCAGAAAGGCTTGCCGGTTGCGGCACCGCGAGTTATGATTCGTGCACCACTGTACCTCCAACCCAAAAGGGGAAACGCCCATGCCGTGCGAAACCGTTCTGAAGCGATACGACGGGAACCCGATCCTCCGGCCGGAGGACGTCCCCGGCGGCTGCAACTCGATCTTCAATAGCGCGGTCGTGCATTTCGGCAAGGGCTACGCGGGCGTTTTCCGCGTCGAGCACCGCGACAAGCGGAGCCGTCTACACGTCGGCCGAAGCGACGACGGCATCCAATGGGCCGTCTGCCGAGAGCCCCTCCGGTTCGATTGCAAGGACCCGGCCTCCGCGCCGGCCAACCACCTTTACGACCCGCGCATCACGGCGCTCGACGGAACCTGGTACGTCATGTACGCCAACCTGCTGAGGTACGGTTCGGTGATTGCGCTGGCGGAGACGAAGGATTTCGAGACCTTTCGCCAGATCGGGAACCTTTCTACGCCGCCGAATCGAAACGGCGTCCTGTTCCCCGAGAAGGTCGGGGGGCGGTACGCGCGGCTGGAACGGCCGTTCGGCGGGCCCGAGTACGCCGCCGGCGAGGTCTGGTACGCCGAGAGCCCGGACCTCGTCCACTGGGGCCGGTTCCGGCGCGTCTTCGGCCCGGACGGCCTCTTCTGGTGCGGCCTCAAAGTCGGCGCGGGCCCTGCCCCGATCCGGACCGACGAAGGATGGCTGCTCCTATACCACGGCGTCCAGGACACCGCCCAGGGCAACCTTTACAGCGCCGGCGCCTTGCTGCTGGACCTCGAGGAGCCGTGGAACGTCCGCGCGCGGCCGGCGGAGTATCTCCTTGCGCCGAACCAGCCCTACGAGCGCACCGGCGACGTGCCGAACGTCGTCTTCCCCTGCGCCGCGGTCCTTGAGCCGGACGGCGAGGTAAAGGTGTACTACGGGGCGGCAGACACGTGCATCGCGCTAGCGACGGCGCGGCTCGATGACCTGGTGGACTTCTGTCTTGGCCGGGGCTGACGGGCTTCCGGCGGACAGGCGCCAGAGCACCCCTTTGCGACCCCCTTTCCGGTGCGCTCCCGCGTAGCGGAAAAGGTGAATTTTGCGGTCGAATTCCGTTGCCAAAACGGGCCCGCCGCGGTACGCTGGTGGGTACTCTCAGAGGCCGGCAAGTGCTTTTGTAAGCCCTTGTCCAGCAAGGGATTGCAAATCCGCCGGTGAGGGCAAGGAGCCGCACGTTGAGCCGACTCGGCGTCCAGGAAAACGTCGAAGAACTCCTCATCGAAGAAGAGATGAAGGATGCGTACCTGACGTACGCGATGAGCGTTATCGTCAGCCGCGCCCTGCCCGACGCCCGAGACGGCCTGAAGCCGAGCCAGCGGCGCATCCTGGTGGCGATGAACGACCTCTCGCTCGGCCCGCGGAGCCATTACCGCAAGTGCGCGAAGATCACCGGCGACACCTCGGGCAACTACCATCCGCACGGCTCGGACGTGGTGTACCCGACGCTGGTGCGGATGGCTCAGCCGTGGGCCGAGCGGTACCCCCTGGTGGATGGCCAAGGGAACTACGGCTCGATAGACGGCGACCCTCCGGCGGCGATGCGGTACACCGAAGCCCGCATGAGCGCGCTGGCCGTCGAGATGCTCGAAGACCTGGACAAGGACACGGTGGATTTCCAGCCGAACTACGACGAGACGCGCGAGGAACCGACGGTCCTGCCCGCGCGCTTCCCGAACCTGCTGGCGAACGGGTCGAGCGGCATCGCGGTGGGCATGGCGACAAGCATCCCGCCTCACAACCTGCGGGAACTCTGCGACGCCATCATCGCCATCATTGACAAGCCCGACATCCCGGTCAAGGACCTGATGAAAATCGTTCAGGGCCCCGACTTCCCGACGGGCGGGCTCATCTGCGGACGACAGGGGATCGTCGACGGCTACACCACCGGCCGGGGAGCCATCACCGTCCGCGGCCGCGCCCACACCGAGACCAGCCGCGGCGGCAAGGCGAACATCGTCGTCACCGAAATCCCCTACGGGACCATCAAGACGCGGATCATCGAACGGATCGCCGACTGCGTCAAGGCGGGCACCCTCGAGGGCATCGCCGACATCCGCGACGAATCCGACCGCGAGGGGATGCGGCTGGTGATCGAACTGAAGCGCGGCGAGGACGAGCACGTCGTCCTCAACAAACTCTACCGCCATACGCCCCTGCAGTCGTCCTTCTCGATCATCAACATCGCGCTCGACAAGGGGCGCCCCAAGACGATGGACCTCAAGCAAATTCTGGTGGCCTACAAGAACCACCGCATCGAGGTCATCCGCCGGCGGACGGTGTACCTGCTGAAAAAAGCCCGGACGCGGGAGCACATTGTGTTCGGCCTGCTCTACGCGGTGGCGAACATTGACGAGGTAATCGAGATCATCAAGAAGAGCCCCGACGTGCCGACCGCACGCGAGCGCCTGATGAAGAAGGCCTGGCGGTTCCGCCTGACTCTCCTGGCGGGCAAGAAGACCGACAAGGCCAACCAGATGCTCCTGGAGGCGACGAAAGAGGAGATCCACCTGACGGGCGCCCAGACCGACGCCATCCTCTCCATGCGTCTGCAGCAACTGACGGGCCTGGAGGTCGAGAAACTCCGCGACGAGTGGGTCGAGGTCCGCGAAAGAATAGCCGAGTACGAAGCGATCCTGCGCCAAGACCGGCTCGTGCTGAACATCATCGCCGAGGACCTCTACGAGATCAAGGAGAAGTACGGGGACGCGCGGCGAACGGAGATCGCCGGCGAGGTCGGCGAGTTCCAGATGGAGGACCTCATCGCCGAGGAGAACTGCGTCGTCACCATCAGCCACGAAGGCTACATCAAACGCATGCCGCTCACCAGTTACCGCCGCCAGGGGCGCGGCGGCAAGGGCATCATCGGCTCGACCGCCAAGGAAGGCGACTTCATCGAACACATGTTCGTCGCCTCCACGCACGACTACATCCTGTTCTTCAGCAACCGCGGCCACTGCTACTGGCAGCGCGTGTACGACATCCCGCAGATGTCGCGCCAATCGAAAGGCCGCGCCATCATCAACCTCCTCCAGATGCACACCGGCGAGTCCATTGCCTCCTTTATCCCCGTCCGTGAGTTCGACGAGAAGCGGCAACTGGTGTTCGCCACCGCCCACGGGACGGTCAAGAAAACGGCGCTGGCGGCCTTCAGCCATCCGCGCAAGGGCGGCATCATCGCCATGGGGCTCGACCCCGACGACACCCTCATTGACGTTGCGCTTTCGAGCGGCTCGGACGAGATCGTCCTCGCCACGCGCGACGGAATGGCCATCCGATACAAGGAAACCGACGTCCGCAGCATGGGCCGGTCGGCGCGCGGCGTACGCGGCGTCGGCCTCAAGAAGAAGGGCGACGAGGTCGTCGGCATGACCATCGTGGACAAAAGCGCCACGCTCCTGACGGTCTGCGAGAACGGGCACGGAAAGCGGACCGAGTTCTCCGAGTACCGGACGCAGCGGCGCGGCGGCAAGGGACTTATCAACATCCGCACCACCGATCGCAACGGCAAGGTCGTCGCCATGATGACCGTCCGCGACGGCGACGAACTGATGCTCATCACCCAGCAGGGCCAGATCATGCGGATCGGCGTGGACCCGAAGAGCATGCGGCCCATCGGCCGGGCGACCCAGGGCATCCGCATCATCCGCCTGGAGGAGGGCGACAAACTCGTCGCGGTCGCCCGCGTCGCACCCGAAGAAGCCGAGGACGCCCCCGGCGAGGCGCCGCCGGCAACCCCCGAAGAAGCCGAGTAAGGGCCCCGGCCTAGCGCTCGATGCGGTGGCCGCGGGCGCGCAGCGTTCCCCGGTCCGTTTCCACCGCGTCCAGGACAATGCCGAGTTTCTTCCCCGCCAGGGCCACCGGCTCGCCCTCGAGCGCCCGCAGCACACCGCGCCAGACCTCCAGGGCGCCGTCCTCGGCGCCACCCGCCTCGGCCCGCTCGACATGGCGCCGCAGCGCCTCGGTCATGAGGTCGGCCAGCCGGATGGGCAGCGGAAGGTATCCGACCCGCACCCCCACGGTCTCGACGCGGAGCCGACCGTCCGCCGTCGGCTTTAGATGCAGGTGCTGCGACAGCACCAGCGACCCCAGCCCCTCGCCGAGGCGCGTAGCCAGGATGAAGCGCCCCGGCTCAAAAGCGATGCGCATCCCCTTCAGCGCCGACGGCAGCCGCTCGCCCCGGGCCCGCGTCTCCTCCAGAAACGCCGCCAGGCGGGCGTTCACCATCTCCTCGGTAACCGTCACATCGAGCGGCGTCCGGCCGCTCTTGTCCAGCAGCACGTTCCCCACGCCGTTGATGACGCGCTCGTTGAAGAGGTCCTTGGCGGGATGGTCCGGGCCGACCCCTTCGGTCCGGGCGTAGAAGTCCGGCGTGACGGCCACCAGTCCCAATCCCACCAGGAGCACAACGAGCAGGGCGGCGCCGACCGCGGCCGCGACTCGCTTGCGGGACCAAGTGACCATGGAACCGGACTCCCTCGCCAGCACCGAGAGAGAGAATGCCCCGCTGGCGCCGAAGGGTCAAGCGTTTTCGATTGACCGGACGCCGGGCGGTTCTAAAATGGCGGAACCGGTTGTCCCATCAGAGGAAACGGGCATGCCCGACGCCGAAGCACTCCAGGCCGTCCAGCAACTTCTCGGCCACTCCTTCAAAAACCCCGACCTTCTGGCCAGCGCGCTGACGCACGCCAGCATCGCCTCGTCGCGCCTGGCGTCGAATGAGCGGATGGAGTTCCTCGGCGACGCCGTCCTGGGGCTGGTCATCTGCCAGGAACTCTACAGGCGGTTCCCCGACTACCTCGAAGGGGAACTGACGCGCATCAAGAGCGTCGTCGTCAGCCGCGACACCTGCGCCCGCGTCGCCACCGACATCGGCCTGATGGAGCACCTGAGCCTCGGCCGGGGCATCGCGGAGGCGGCGCGGATGCCGACAAGCCTGCCCGCCTGCGCCTACGAGGCCTGCGTCGGCGCCCTCTACCTGGACGGCGGCCTGGAGGCGGCCCGCGCGTTCATCCTGAAGCACATGGACGAGGAGATTGACCGCGTCGTGGCCGGCGAGCACACGCTCAACTATAAGTCGCTCCTGCAGCAGCACGCCCAGCGCGACCTGGGCGCGACGCCGCATTACGAGGTACTCGACGAGAAAGGCCCCGACCACGCCAAAGCGTTCGAGGTAGCGGTCGTCATCCACGGACGCCGATACCCCAGCGCCTGGGGACCCAGCAAAAAGTCCGCCGAGCAGCGCGCCGCCATGGAAGCCCTCCGCGTCCTCGGGGAACTCGAGGCCGAAACGACGCCCGTCGAGCCCTTGGCAGCGCCCGACAACGAAGGCGAAGAAGAGGTTCCGGAGGACTAGTGATCCGCCACCAGTGAAATGACGCGCGTCGGGTGCCATGCTTTCGCGCTGTTGCGAAAGCATGATCGTCTGAGGGCCAGAAACATGCTTTCGCAAGCGAAAGCATGGCACCCACAAATTCACCCATGGCGGGCTTAGACGGGCTTCTCGCGCTTCAGCACGTCCTCAATCTCCTCGTCCGTCCGGCGGCGGCCGCGGCGATAGGACCCCTTGCCCTTCTTCGGCGTCTCAACGCGCTCCTGTTGGCCCGGCTGCCAGCGCCGGCGCGGGAACTTCGGCTTAGCCGACTTGCGGCGCTTCGCTTTTGTTGCCATCGAATCCCCTCAAAACGTTATTTCAACGCAGAGATCGCAGAGACCGCAGAGAAAAAACCATCAAGATGCCAAACATATTACTGTTGCCGCTACCCTATTTTTGCTGTTCTCTGCGTTCTCCGCGTTCTCTGCGTTAAAAACACCGCTAGTACTCCACCCGCAGCGCCCGCCGCGCCACCTTCCGCACCTTGTGCATCTGGACGTGAACGCCCAGCCCCGGACCCGCCATCGCCCGGACGAATCCGCCGTACCCGAACGAGAGCCGCTCGCGCGTCACGTCGGAGCGCAGCAGGAACCGGCCGTAGGACCCTTCCGCAAAGCGCACGCGCCGGCCGACAAGTTCCAGGAAAATGCGCCCCGCGGCGCTCAGAACCCCCGTCTCGCCGACCATGCACCCGAGTTGATAATCCAGACCCGACCGGTACGCCAAATCGGCCAGACGCAGGCTTTGCAGCAGGCCGCCGTTTTTCGAGACGCGGATGTTAAAGAGGTCCACCTGTCCGCCGGCGATGAGGCGCTCCGCCTGCTCCACGGAGAGCAGCGATTCGTCGAGCATGATCGGCACGCGCGAGCGGCGGCGAAGGTCCGCCAGCGCGTCCTCGTTGCCTTTCGCGAGGGGCTGTTCAACGGCAAGGACCCCCCAGCGCTCAAGCGAGGGTGCGCGTCGGACCGCCTCCTCCAGGTCCCAGGCGCCGTTGGCGTCCACGCGGAGCGTCCGGCGCGTCGGCCCGCGGCGCCGCGCCAGACCCCGCCCCAACTGGCGATGGCACTCGGCCAGGAGCGCCTCGTCGCGGTCGGCGTCGCGGCCGACCTTCAATTTGTAGTCGCGGAACGCCAGCAGCCGCATCGCGCGCAAGTCGCGCCGGACTTTCTCGACCGGCCCGGCTGACAGAATCGCGCTGACGCGCCGAAGGAGGCGGTGCGACTTCAGGTTCATCTCGCGCGCCAGCATGTCCGCCACGCGCGCCCGCCGCGCATGACCCACGGCGTCCAGGTACGCCAGTTCCACCGCGCACCAGGCGGCGTTGTGCACCACGCCGTCGCCCGCGACCGGCAACTCGGCCAGCGGGGCGTCGCGCGTCAGCCGATCCGCATACACGGACCGAATGCTCTCCACCGCCGAGGCGACCGTCTCGCCCGTGACGTAAGAGCGCGGAATCCCCTCGCCCCAGCCCACCGACCCGTCGGCCAGTTCCAGACGCGCGAGGATGCCCGTACTCGTGTCGCGTCCGGCGGCGGCGTGCTCGAAGCGCACCCGCATCGGAATCTCGTACGCCCAGACCTCCAGGCTCTTCGGCTTGTGCCGCATGGCCTCTCCGCTTTCCTCTTCCTCCGATTATCGGGTGCGGCGCGGCACGGGTCAACCGACCGCCGGCAACAAAGGGATAGCGGAGCTGCGGCCGCGCCCCACCCGCTCGACCGCGCGTTTTGTGGTTGCAATCGCACCCGCTCGCTGGTATCAGCGCGCGGCGAGAGGTGCCATGATCCCCCTGCGCCTGGAAAATCTGACGAAACGGTTCGGCCCGGTCACGGCCGTGGACGACGTCTCCCTCAGCGTCGAGCCGGGCGAACTGTTTTTCCTGCTCGGGCCGTCGGGTTGCGGCAAGACGACGCTCCTGCGCCTCATCGCCGGCTTCTACCGGCCGGATGCCGGGCGCATCCACTTCGGCGAGCGGGACGTGACGGACCTTGCGCCGCACCGGCGGCGGTGCGGCATGGTGTTTCAGAACTACGCCCTCTGGCCCCACATGACCGTCCGCGACAACGTGGCGTTCGGCCTGGCGGTCCAGGGCCTGGGGCGCACGGAGCGCCGCCGCCGCGCGATGGACCTCCTGGACGTCGTCCAGATGAGCGACTACGCCGCGCGGCGCCCGACGCAACTCTCGGGCGGTCAGCAGCAGCGCGTCGCGCTGGCGCGGGCCCTTGCCATTCAACCGGACTTCCTCCTTCTCGACGAGCCGCTCTCAAACCTCGACGCAAAACTCCGGCTCCAGATGCGCTCCGAAATCCGCCGCACCCAGCGCGCCGCCCGCGTCACCAGCGTCTACGTGACACACGACCAGGACGAGGCGCTGGCGCTGGCCGACCGCCTGGCCGTTGTCCGCGACGGCCGGATCGTCGCCCTGGGGACCCCGCGCGACCTTTACGAGAACCCGCCCGGCCCATGGGTCGCCTCCTTCCTCGGCGCAACGAACCTCGTGGAGGGTGAAGTCCGGGCGCGCGAGGGCGAGTCGGCCCTGGTGCGCACGGCGTTCGGGCTTGTTGCGGCGGCGCGGGCGCCGCGAGCGATTTTCCCCGGCGCGGCGGTCCTGGCGAGCATCCGGCCGGAGGCGGCACGGCTGCTGGCGCGCGAGGGCGAGGTGCCGGCGGCGAACGTCTTTGAGGCAACGGTTCTGGCGCGCACGTTCCAGGGCGACACGGAGCAGGTGCGGCTGCGGCTCGGGGGTCTTGAGATCCTGGTTTCGGACCGCCCGACGGACCTTGCGCCGGCCGGGCCCGGCGAGACGGTGCGCGTCCACTTCCCGCCCCAGGCCATCCGCCTGTTCGCGCGGGAACGGGAGCACGTCGCCGCCGCATCACTCGGCAAGCAAGCGGGAGAGGAAGCATGAGAAAACTCCTGGCGGCGGGCGCGGCGCTTCTGCTCTGCCTGGCGGGCTGCGGCGGCGAAGAACCGGCCGCCCCGAAGGACCACCTCGTCCTCTTCTCGCCCCACAGCGACGAAATCCGCGAGGAGTTCCAGACCGCGTTCCAGGCCTGGTACCGGGCCGAAACGGGCCGCGAGGTCGAACTCTCCTGGCCGGACGCGGGCGGCACGAGCCAGATCCTCAAGCGCCTCCAGGACAAGTTCCTCGCAGGGCGCTACGACGTGGATGTGGCGTTCGGCGGCGGGGCGATCTACGAGCGGATGAAGCAACTGGGGTTCCTCGAACCCTACCGCCTGCCGGACGAGGTCCTCGCGGCAATTCCCGCGACCGTCGCCGGCCAGATGGTGTACGACCCCGAGTTCCATTGGTACGGGGCGGCCATTTCGACCTTCGGCCTGATTTACAATAAGCGGACAATCGCGGACCGCAACCTGCCGACGCCGGAAACGTGGGAGGTCCTGGCCGACCCGAAATACTTCGGCCTCGTCGGAGCCGGCGACCCGGCCAAGAGCGGCAGCGTCCGCAAGGCCTACGACATCATCCTCCAGGCGTACGGGTACGAGAAGGGGATGGCGATCCTGGTGCGGATGGGGGCGAACGCCCGGGAGTTCTTCGCGAGCGCCTCGGAGATCCCCCGCGCGTGCGCCAAGGGCGAGACGGCCGTCGGACCCTGCATTGACTTCTACGCCCAGCGCCAGATGCTCTCCGAGGGCGGCGAGAACGTCGGCTTTGTCACGCCTGAGGGCCTCACGGTCGTCAATTGCGACCCCATCGGAATCCTGAAGCACGCGCCCAACCGGCGCGTAGCCGAACGCTTCCTGGAGTTCGTGATGCGCCCGGAGGGCCAGCGCCTGTGGATGCTCCCGCCGGGCGCTCCGGGCGGACCGAAAAAGCACGCGCTGGAGCGCCTCGCCGTCCTGCCGAGCCTGTACGATCCCGCGGCGGGGGCGAAGTTCGCGATGAACCCGTTCCGGATTCCGGCGGCCGATTTCTACGATGCCGAGAAGGAGGATGCGCGGCTGGCGATCTTGCCGGACTATCTGCGCGTGGCGCTGGTGGAGAATCACGAGCCGCTCCGCAAAGCCTGGACGGCGATCATCGCCGCAGGCATGCCCGAGGCCGACGTCGCCGCCCTCGTCCAGCCGTTGATTTCGGAAGACCAGATGGCGCGTCTCGGGCGGGAGGTCTGGATGCCGATCGTGGTTCCCGACGGCGCGTCGCCCGAGGATCGCGAGCGCCTGACGCGCGAGGAAGAGGCTCGCCAGCGCCGCAAGAGCGACCTGGAGACCGCGTGGAGCGAAACGCTCCGCCGGCGATACGAGCACCTGGCCCGCCTGGCACCGAGCGCACCGTAGCCGGGCTGAGAGCGCAAGTCCCCCATGCGACCGGACGCCAAAACGTGGGTCTTGATCCTCCTGCTGGTCGCGTTCTTCGGCCTGTTCCTTTTCTACCCGATTGCGAACATCTTCCGGTCGGCGCTGTGGGAATCCACCGGGCCGACACTCCATTACCTCACCAACGCCTTGGCGCGCGGAAGCATCCGGGCGGGATTTGCCAACGCCTTCGCGCTCGCGTGCCTGACGACGCTGGCGGCCTCGGTCCTGGCCGTCCCCCTGGCTTACCTGGGGGCGCGGACGGCGTTTCCGGGCAAGGGCCTGCTGTCGGCGGCGGTGCTGGTGCCGATGATCCTTCCGCCCTTCGTCGGCGCCATCGGCCTGAAACAGGTGATGGGGCCGATGGGCGTGCTGAACGCGGCCCTGGTGGGCCTGGGCCTGGTGGACCGGGCGGACGTCGTGGACTGGTTCCGGGTGTATCCGCTGGTGGGCGTCGTGGCGCTCCAGGCGCTGCACCTCTATCCGATCCTGTATCTGAACGTGGTGGCAGGCCTGGCGAACGTGGACCCGTCGGTGGAGGATGCGGCCCGAAGCGTGGGGGCGGGCCCGTGGCGGGTGTTCTGGCGCGTGACGTTTCCCCTGGCGCTGCCGGCCACCTTCGCCGGGGGGGTCCTCGTCTTCATCTGGGCGCTGACGGACCTCGGGACGCCGCTGATGTTCAACTTTCGCGAGGTGACGGCGGTGCAGATTTTCGACCGTGTGAGCGAACCGTCGAGCCCCGAGGCCGGCGCGCTGGTCGTCCTGATGCTGGCGCTGGTGGTCGTGCTGTACGGCGGTGCGCGGGCGCTCTTCGGTCGAAAGGCGTTCGGGCAGATGGCCGTCGCCACCCGCGCCGCCGAGCCGGCGCGCCTCGGCCGGCGGGGCACACTTCTGGCGTGGCTCCTTTTCGGCGGGGTGACGCTCCTGGCCGTCGTCCCGCACCTCTCGGTCATCCTCTACAGCCTGAAAACGCGCTGGCAGTTCACCGTTCTGCCGGAAGGCCTGACCCTGGCCCACCATGCCGAGGCCCTCGCCCACCCGTGGACGCTGCCCAGCATCCGCAACTCGTGCCTGTATTCGCTGGGCGCGACGGCCGTGTGCCTCGTGCTGGCGGTCTGGATCGGGTACGTGCTGGTGCGCAAACGGTTCGTGGGGCGCGGCCTGCTGGACGCCATGGTGATGCTGCCTTTGGCGCTGCCGGGCCTCGTGCTCGCGTTCGGATACCTGAACGCCTACGCGGATTGGGGCGACCGGCTCGTGGCGGCGGGCCTCTGGAGCCGAAACTACCTTTATCCCCAGGACAACCCAGTGGGGCTTCTGGTGGTGGCGTACGCGGTGCGCCGGCTGCCGCTGGCCGTGCGGTCGGTGGTGGCGGGGTTCCAGCAGACGAGCCCAGCGCTGGAGGAGGCGGCCAGAAGCGTCGGGGCCGGACCTGCGCGGACGCTCTGGCGGATCACCGTGCCGCTCATCCTGGCGAACCTCGCCGCCGGCGCGATTCTGGTCTTCTCGATGTCCATGCTCGAGGTTTCCGACAGCCTCATCCTGGCGCAGGACGACGCGTTCAACCCCGTCACACGGACAATCTATCGCATCTATTCGAGCGAATATGCCGTCGCCGGCGACGCCGTCGCCAGCGCCCTGGGCGTCTGGGCGATGGTGTTCCTGGCGGCGACGCTCATCGGGGCGACGGCCCTGATGGGGAAACGGCTGGGGGCGATCTTCCGCGCCTAGCAGGCCGCCCAAAGGCGTCTCGACCCCCCTTCTTCGCCCGACGGGAACCGCCGGCACCGACCCAAAAGGCTTGCCGCGCCCCGCCGCCCTTGCTACGCTTCAGCACCGACAGCGAACTTCTCCTGAAAGGAAGGCCGTTCCGTGCCCGACCCGACTTCCGGCGCGCCCCCGAAACCCGACGAAAAGGCCCTTCGACGACGTGCCGACCACGCCGGCCAGGAACACGTCTTCCGCTTCTGGGACGACCTCGACGCCGAGAGGCGGCGGCGGCTCCTGGAGCAATTGGCCAAGGTGGACTTCGAGGAACTTTTCAGCCTCGTCCGCGAACACATCCGCCCGGACCGCGGCCCGCCGCGGCGGGTAACCTTCCGCCTGCCCGACGACCTGGAGCCCGCCCCGTTCATCCCCCTGCCGACCACCGACATCGAGCGCCGCCGACACGCTCGGATGCGCGACCTGGGGGAAACGGTCCTCGCCTCCGGCCGCGCAGCAGCCCTCACCGTCGCCGGCGGCCAGGGAACGCGCCTCGGCTACGAGGGGCCGAAGGGGGCGTTTCCCGTCGGACCCGTCTCCGGGCGGACGCTCTTTCAGGTCTTCGCGGAGGGCATCCTGGCGGCGCGCCGCGCCCACGGCGCCGCCATCCCCTGGTACATCATGACCAGCCGCGCCAACGACCGCGAGACGCGCGACTTCTTCGAGGCCCACAACTTCTTCAACCTGCCCCGCAGCGACGTCCGGTTCTTCACCCAGGGCATGATGCCGGCCGTCGACTTCGAGGGCCGACTCCTCCTGGCCGACCGCGACCAGTTGGCCTGGAGCCCGGACGGGCACGGCGGGACGCTGCGGGCCCTGGCGCGGACGGGAATGCTGGCCGACATGCGGAACCGCGGCATCGAACACATCAGTTACTTCCAGGTGGACAACCCCCTCGTGCCGCCCCTCGACCCGGTCTTTCTGGGCTTCCATGCCGACGCTTCGAGCGACATGTCGAGCAAGATGGCCCGGAAGCGCGACGCGCACGAGAAACTCGGACACTTCTGTCTGGCGGGTGGGCCCTGTAGTAGAGAGCATCTCTCACTACAGGGCGGGCGCCTGGTGGTCGTCGAGTACAGCGACATGCCGGACGAGTTGGCCGAGGCCCGCGGACCCGAGGGGCGACTGCGCTTCGAGGCGGGCAGCATCGCCATCCACATGCTGGCGCGCACGTTCGTCGAGCGCACGACGACGAGCCCCGGCTCCGCCCTGCCCTTCCACCGCGCCGACAAGAAGATTTCCTGTGTGGACGCCGACGGCCGGCCGCGGAAACCCGCGAAACCCAACGGCGTCAAGTTCGAGATGTTCATCTTCGATGCCCTGCCGATGGCACAGAACCCCGTCGTCCTGGAGATAGAGCGCTTGCGCGAGTTCAGCCCCGTCAAGAACTCCAGCGGAGAGGACAGCCCGGCCACGGCCCAGCGCGACATGGTCCGCCTGGCGGCCGAGTGGCTCGAAGACGCCGGCGCGAGAGTTCCCCGCGGCGCGGACGGCGAACCGAAGCACAAGGTTGAGATCAGCGCCCTGGCCGCACGCTCGCCCGAGGAACTCAAGGACCTGGTGCGCCGCCGCAGCCTGCGCTCGGTCGCGGGCGACCTCTACCTCGGCCCCGCCGACGCCTGAGGCCGCGCCAACCTTGGAACTGGTTTTGCTCTGTTGAAAAGATGTCTTCTGTAGCGCGGGGCCTTGTGCCCCGCGATGTTTCTGCGCGGGGGGTAAACCCCCGCGCTACACAAACACCCGCGGCGCACCACGGTTTTCAACAGAGCAAAACCGGTCCTAAAGAATCAGCATCGCGTCGCCGTAACTATAGAACCGGTAGCCCGCGCGCTTCGCCTCTTCGTAGGCCGCCAGCACCCGCTCCCTCCCCGCCAAAGCGCAGACAAGCGCCAGAAGCGTGGTCCGCGGCAGGTGGAAGTTCGTCACGAGCGCGTCCACCACGCGGAACCGGCGCGGCGGATAGAGGAAGAGGCGCGTCCACCCGCTGCCCGCGCGGACGCCCTCGCCTTCGTGCGCGGCCCCGGCGCGCCGGGGCGGAGCCGACGACTCCATCGCCCGCACCGTCGTCGTGCCGACCGCGACGATCCGCCCCCCCGCCCTTTGCACGCGGCTCACCGCCGACGCCGACGCCTCGGAAATCTCAAAATACTCCTCGTGCATCCGATGCTCGGCCAGGCGCTCGCACCGGATCGGCTGGAACGTGCCGAGACCCACGTGAAGCGTCAGCGCCGTCCGCTCGATGCCGCGCTGCTCGAGGCGCGTCAGAACCCGCGGCGTAAAATGCAGGCCGGCCGTCGGCGCCGCCACAGCCCCGTCGCGCCGGGCATAGACAGTCTGATAAGCCGTGCGGTCGCGGCGCCGGAGGCGAGCATCGCGCTCGCCCCGACGGATGTAGGGCGGAAGCGGCGTTCGCCCGATCGCCCGCAAGAGCCGAAGCGGTTCGACGGCCCCCCGAGGCCGGACGCGCCACAGGCCGCCTTCCCCGCGCTCGGCAAGTTCCATCTCGGCCCGCGCCTCGCCGCCGGGCCCGACCAGGGCCAGCGTTTCGCCTGGGCGGATACGTCCCCGACCCGCCAGAAGCACCTCCCACTCGCCTCTCTGGAGCGCCCGTAGGAAACAGCCTTCGATCCGGGCGCCGGTTCCGCGGCGGGCCGTGAACGCCGCCGGAAACACCCGCGTATCGTTCAGGACCACCAGGTCGCCAGGCGCTAAAAGGTCCGGCAGGTCGCGGAAGCGGTGATGCGCGACGGCACCGGTCCGGCGGTTCAACACGAGGAGGCGGGACGCGTCGCGCGGGCGTGCCGGCTCCTGGGCAATGAAGTCAGGCGGCAGGTCGTAGTCAAAATCCGACAACCTGGCATCCTTCTGCGGCATGGGCGGCTCTCCAAGCAGCGGATGATTGTAATCGCCCAACCGTCGGCCTACAATCGCTGCCGGCCGGGAACGCTGTACCCATCGGGCGGTCCCGGCCCCAACGGGGCAGGCGCGCCGGGAGAAACAGGTGGCGTCCAAGCGGCAAGAACTCATCTGGCTGGCCCAGTATGCGGCGCTGCGTGTCGTCGAGACGCTCCTGCGGTGTTTCCCCATTGACGCGAACCTGGCGACGGCCCGGTGGGTGGGGCGGCTTCTGTACCTGGCGGACCGTCGGCACCGGCGGCGGGCGATCGGGAACCTGCGCGCCAGTTTCCCCGCCGCCTCGCCCACCGCCATCCGCCGAATGGCCCGACGATCCTTCGAGCACATGATTATGGTCGGCGTCGAGTTCCTCTGCCTGACGCGACTCATGCAATTCAATAGTTACTTCCGCTACATCGAAATGGGGCCGAGCCTCGACCGGTTTCTCGACCTCGTCTCCTCCAACCGGCCTTGCATCATCGTCAGCGGGCACTTCGGCAACTGGGAGATGGGGGCCTACGGCATGGCGGCGATGGGGTTCCCGACCACGAGCGTCGGACGCCCGCTCGACAACCCCTACCTCGACGCCCACGTCCGCAAAATCCGCGAGTTCTCGGGCCAGCGGATTCTCTCGAAGTACGGCATGACGGCGGAAGCGTTCGGGCGCCTCGAAGCGGGGACGTGCCTGGCCTTCCCCGCCGACCAGGACGCCGGACGACGCGGATTCTTCGTCGAGTTCTTCGGACGCAAGGCGTCGGTCTATAAGAGCATCGCCTACCTGGCGCTCGAATCGGGGGCGCCCATCGTCGTCGGCGGCGCCTATCGAACCGGCCAGCGGTTCCATTACCACGCGGTCATCACCGACATCATCGAACCGGCCGAGTACGAGAAAAGCCTGGACGGCGCAATGGCCATTACGCAGCGCTTTACGTCGGCCCTCGAGCGCCTCGTGCGGATGGCGCCGGACCAGTACCTGTGGGTCCACCGGCGCTGGAAGACCCGCCCGCCGGAAGAACGCAAGGCGGCCGCCGCGCCGGCGTAAACAGTGCCCGGCGTGTGTTCACGCCGGGCTAAATAACGGCGCGCGTCACCCTTCCCGCGCGCTTTTATTTAGCCCCCGGTGAATACACCGGGGGCTCCGTCTCGCCGCGAAGGCGACGCCGGCGCCATTCCGAAAGGCCGACCAGGAAAAGCACCAACCCCCCCGCCGGCCAGAGCACCATGTGGGCGAAGGTGTGCCACGCGCCCTCGGGCCAGCCATCCATCGCCAGGCGCACGGCCGCCACGACCGGGCTCGTCTCCAGGAACCGCGGAAAGGCGGCGTGCATCGTCTCGCCGGCGGCGTAGGCGACCAAGAGCGGCCCGGCCGAGATGAGGAGCGCTGCGGCCACGAGCCACCGGCCCCGCGCTTCGCCCATCCCCAGATAGGCCGCGCGAAACCCGAACCCGAGGGCCGCGCAAACCACCGCCCCGGCCGCCGACAGCCCGACGCTCGCACTGGAACCGCTCACCGCCCATGCCACAAGCGCGAACGGGACCGCCAGCGCAAGGAGGACGAGAAGTTCCAGGAGGCTTCGGCCCAGGGCCCGGGCCGAGAGGCGAAGCGCGCCGGCGTCGGAACCGTCCAAGGCAATCCGGAACGGCCAGACCGCCACAAGGAACAGCGCCGCCGCGGCCGCAAGCGCCCCTCGCGCCGCATCCGCCGTCAGCCAGAACGGCCGGACGTCCAGGTGCGGCGCAAGGAGGAGCGACGGCACGAGGGCCGCCAGAAGCCAGAGGGTCCAGCCGAACGGCAGGAGCGCCCAGGCGCCGCGGCGGGGGACGCGCGGCGTCCGGTCGTCCGAAGCCGCTACGCCCGGGCCCGCACGCGCCTCGTCGGCCATCGGTCAACTCCGCAGGCGGTATCGCTCCGGCGTCGAGCGCCGGCCGACCGCCTCGTTCGGAATGTCAATGTAGGACAGCACGCCGTCCACCCGGCCCTGGAACGACTCGTACACGTAGTCGAGGTAGCCGACCTTCTCGGTGAGGGTCTTCTCCTGGAGGCGTTCGGCCTCGGGGGTGGGCGCGCGGCCCCACTTAATCTCGGTTTGGTTGACGGTCCAGAGCGTCACCTCGGTTTGGCGCGGGTCGCGCCGGCCGCCGAAGTTCGACACGTCCACCGACGCCAGGCCGAACTTCTCGCGTCGCGGTTCGACGGCCTCGGCCACGCGCACGCCGGCCTCCAGCGCGGGCGCCGACCAAGCCCGGCCGGGGGCGGGCGGCGGCTCGGCACAGCCGGTGATGACGAGCAGGCGGACGGCGCCGAGGCGCGGCTCGCGATAGGTTCCCGGCAGGCGGACGCCCCGGGCGTCCACCAGGCAGTAGCAGTCGCGCCCGCCGACCTCGACGAACGCCATCGGCCGGCGGAACGTCAGGCGCACCTCCAGTCCCGGCGCGCCGGGACCCGCCACACGCACATCCCGCACGCGGACCGACTCGACGCGCTCCACCCACAGGCACGCCTCGTAGGCCCGCGCCACGCGCTCGGGAATAGTCGGGTCCAGGACGCTGAACCGCGTCGGCAGACTGCTCGTGACATCGAGTTCAGCGCGGATGGCCGGCGTCATCCAGGCCGGGCCGCTGACAAGGCGCAGGCTCTCTCGCGAGATTCTGTACTCCGGCGCATCGCGAAGGGCCTGCCCGAGGCGCGCCAACCCGAAGACGACACCGACGCCGGCGCCGGCCAGGGCGAGAACCACGAGCAGCGCCTTCAAGGCCGCCCGTCCGCCGCCGCCGGCGGCCAGGGGTCCGAATGAACTCCTGCTTCGTCGAGCCAACGCGCGTCTCCTATTTTTTCGGCGCCGTCCGTCGCCGCCCGAGCGCCAGTGCCACGATGCGTTCGCACAGCCGGCCGAAGGAAATCCCCGCCCTCGCCGCCGCCTTCGGCACGAGACTGTGGCTCGTGAAGCCGGGGATGGTGTTCACTTCAAGAACCTGCGGCTCACCGTCGGGCGGCAGAATCAGGTCCACGCGCGAGAGGTCGCGGCACCCGAGCGCGTCGTGGGCCTCGAGCGCCACCCCGAGGACGCGCGCCTCGGCGCCGGGCGCCAGGCCGTGCTCGAAAACGAACTCCGTCCGCTCCGACTCATACTTCGCGTGGAAGTTGTACCACCCGCGCGGAACACGGATTTCGATGATCGGGAGGGCCTCGCGGCCGACGATGCCGACCGTCAACTCGCGCCCCACGACGCGCCGCTCCAGGAGCGCCGGCTCGCCGCGGCCCCAGACCACCTCGGCCGCGGCACGGAGCGCCTCGCGCGAATCGCACATCGCCACGTCAATGCTCGATCCATCGGCCACGGGCTTGACGACCAGGTCGGGACCCAGGGCGCCGAACGCATCGGCCAGCATCGCCTCGTCGCCCGGCGCCGCCAGACGAAACGCGGGTGTCGGCACGCCGGCGTCGCTGAACCGGCGTTTGGCAGCCGATTTATCCATCGCGAGGCGGCTGGCCTCCGGTCCGCTGCCCGTGTAGCACACGCCGAACTCGTCCAGCAGGGCCTGGACCTGGCCGTCCTCGCCCCACGGGCCGTGCAGCGCCAGAAACGCCACGTCCATCCCGCGGAAGAACTCCGGCCCCAGGTCGCCCGGCCGCACGTCGCAGGGGCGGACCGCGTGGCCGAGGCCCCGGAGCGCCTCGGCGACGGCCCGGCCGGACTGGAGGCTGACCTGGCGTTCGCGCGAGCATCCGCCCATCAGGACGCCGATGGTAAGCGTCCCCGGTTCCAAGGTCATGGCGGTCCGGGCCTCCCCGGCACTCAAGGCTAGGGCCAAACTTCGATCTCCTTCGGGTGGCGGCCTTCCCCGGCCGCCACCGCTCCGCCCTGCACTGGCGGACAAGCCGCCAGTGCCACCCCCGCCGCTTCTGCCCTTCGCGGCGGCCTAGGAAGGCCGCCGCGCAACTTCTCAGATAAAGGTTACGGCCAAACTTCGATCTCCAACTCCAGGTCGAGGTCCTTGCGTTCTTTGATGGTGCGGCGGATCCGTTCGATGAGGGCGAGGATGTCGGCGGCCTTGGTTTTCGCGCTGTCCTTGATGACGATGTAGTTGGCGTGCTTGTGGGAGACCAGCGCGCCGCCGACCGATTCGCCCTTGAGGCCCGCCTGGTCAATGAGCGCCCCGGCCGACAGGCCGCGCGGGTTCTTGAAGATGCACCCCGCGCTGGCCATGCTGGTCGGCTGGCTGTTTTTCTTGGCCATCCAGATTTTCTTCATGCGCGCCAGGATGGCGCGCTGGGTGTCCGGCAGGAGGCGCAACTCGGCCTCGAGGATGAACCGGGCGGAAACGTTGCTCCAGCGGTAGGCGAACTCCAGGTCGTCGCGCTCGCGGTAGAACGTCTCGCCGCGGGAGTCGGCCACCTTGACGCGCTCGACGGTCTGGCCGATGTCGCCGAACGTCCCCCCCGCGTTCATCCGGATGGCCCCGCCGACCGAGCCCGGGATGCCGACGAGGCACTCGATGCCCGCCAGGCTCGCGCGCGCCGCCTCGTGGGCGACCTTCTGGATGGGGGCGGCGGCGCCCGCCCGCACAAGGTCGCCGTCAATCGCGATAGCGCCAAACCCTTCGCGGTCGAGTTGGATGACGACGCCCTTGACGCCCTCGTCGCGCACGAGGACGTTCGAGCCCCGCCCGATGACGCGGACCTCGAGTTTCTCCTTGTCGCACCTGGCCAGCAGGTCGCGCAGCTGGTCCTCCGAGCGCGGGCGTGCGAAGTACTCGGCCCGTCCGCCCACGCCGAACGTCGTCATCTCGCCCAGCGGAAAATCCTTCTGGACGATCTCCTCCAGGCCCTTCATCGCGTCGGCCATCAGGTCCCCTCGCGGTTGGTCCGCCCGGCGGGCTGGTCCGCCTTGGCGCGCGGCCCCTGCCCCAGGTCCTCCAGGAGCGGCCGGCCGAGACGCCACACGTCGCCTGCGCCCATGACCAAGAGCACGTCGCCCGCCGCCAGGCTCTCGACCAGGTACCGGCGGATCAAGTCGAACGATTCGATGTACAGGGCGTCGGCCCCCAGGCTTTGGATTTCGCCCACCAGGTCCTGGCTGCGGACGGCCTGGCGCTCGTTCTCGCTATCCCGCACGAAGTAGATGTCCGGGACAATGGTCTTATCGGCCAGGGCCAGCGCCCGCGCAAAATCTTTCAGGAGGAACCGCGTCCGGCTGTACTGGTGCGGCTGGAAGACGACCCAGAGGCGCTTCGGCTCGAAGCACTGCCGCACCGCCTTCAGCGTCGCCACAATCTCCGTCGGGTGGTGGGCGTAGTCGTCCACGACGGTGACGCCCGCGGCCCGGCCGAGTACCTCGGTGCGCCGGCGGGCGCCCTCGAACGCGCCGAGCGCCTCCAGGACCGCTTCCCGCGGCGCGCCCGCCCAGCGCGAGAGCGCCATCGCCGCCAACGCGTTCAGCACCTGGTGCTGGCCCGGCACCGACAGGCGGACCGTGCCGTAGAGGTCTTTCCCGTGGTACGCGTCGAACGCGAAGCGTCCGCGGTCGGCCTCGAGATTCTCGGCGCGCCAATCCCACTGGCCGCCCAGGCCGAACGTCTCCACCGCCGCCGACGTGCTGCGGGCCATCTGGGGTGCGGCCAGGTCCGTCCCGCCGAGGACCAGCAGGCCGCCGGCCGGGACGCGCGCCGCAAAGTCGGCGAACGCCCCGCGGATTTCCGCCAGATCCTTGTAATAGTCCAGGTGATCCTCCTCGATGTTGAGGATCGTCGCCGCCCGCGGCGCCAAAGCGAGGAACGACCGGTCGTACTCGCACGCTTCGACCACCAGATGCGGCCCGGCGCCGACGCTTGACCCGCCGCCCAGTTGCGGGACGTCGGCCCCGATGACGAAACTCGGGTCGAGCCCCGCCCGCCGCAGGACGAACGCCGTCATCGCCGTCGTCGTGCTCTTGCCGTGCGTCCCGCTGACAGCAATGCCCTGCCTCAGGTCCATCAGGCGCCCGAGGAAACGGGCGTACTTGTCCACCGGCACGCCGCGCCGAAGCGCCTCGGCAAGTTCCGGATTGTCGGCCGGGACAGCGGCGCTGGCGACGACGCGCTCGACGCCCTCGGGCAGATGCTCGCCGGCGTGGCCAATAAAAACCGTTGCCCCGAGCCGGCGCAGCCTCTGGACAGTCTCGCTCTCCGTGCGGTCCGAACCGGACACCGTGCCGCCCTCGGCCAGGACGAACTCCGCCAGGCCGCACATCCCGCAACCCCCGATCCCGACGAAATGGATGCGGCGGCCGGCGTAAGGCTTCACGGGAGTTGTGGCGTTCGTGGGGTTCATCGTTTCACGTCCTGGGCGGAGTGTACGCCCCGCCCGGCCGGCTGTCAACGTTCGCGAGATTCAATGCCCTTGTGGCGTCGCTCGGTCACCTCGTCGGCAAGGCGGAGGAGTGCCTCGGCGACGGCGTGCGCCGCGTCGGGGCGTGCGGCCGCACGCGCCCCCTGGGCGAGGCCCCGCCGCCGCGCCTCGTCCCCGGCGAGTAAGGCGACGGCTTCGGCCAGGTCGCGGGCCGTCCCGGCAGGGTCGGCCGGACGGTCCTGGACGACGACGGCCGCCCCCGCCGCCTCCACCGCCCGCGCCTGTCGCATCTGGTGCTGGTCGCGGTGGAAGGGGTACGGGAGGTAAATCGTCGGGACGGCGGCGGCGAGGAGTTCGGCAATGGTGGACGCGCCGGCGCGGGCGACCGCCAAATCCGCCGCCGCGTACGCCAGGCCCATCTCGTGTTCGTAGGCCCGGACCGAGACGGCGACGCCGAGGCCCTTGGTCGCGCGGGCGACTTCCTCATAGTCGAGTTCGCCGGTCAGGTGGAGCACCTGCCAGCCGTCCGGCAGGCCCCGCTCGCGCACCATCGCCGTGACGGCCCGGTTGACGGTGCGAGCGCCGCTCGAGGCGCCGGTCACAAGGAGCGTCCGCCGCCCCGCGGCGAGACCGTAGCGTGCGAGCGCCTCGGCCCGGTCGCGGCCGACGACGCCCGCGCGCACCGGGCATCCCGTCAGCCGGGCCGCGCCGCCCAGGAGGTCCACGGTTTCGGCGAACTGGCAGAAGACGGCGTCGGCGCGGCGCGCAAGGCGCCGGTTGGCGCGGCCGGGGAGGATGTCGGGGTTCAGCACGGCGGTGGCGGCCCCGTACTTTTGGCCGACGCGGACGGGCGCGTAACTGGCGTAGCCGCCCAGGCCGACCACCACGTCCGGACAGAACTCGCGGAACCGCCGCCGGGCCTGGTTCCCCGCGCGCACGAGACTCACGAGGAACCCCGGCCAGGTCCACGGCTCGCGGAGTCGGAACGGCTTCGACGCCACCAGCGTCACGGGAAATCCCGACGCGCCAGGACCGCGAAGCACTTTGCGGTCCACAGCGCCGCCGGTCGAGGAGAAGGCGATGGCCGTGTCCGGCCGAAGGGCGAGGACGGCTTCGGCGACGGCCAGGCCGGGGTACAGGTGTCCGCCCGTCCCGCCGCCCGCCAGAAAGATTCGCCGTCCGCTCTCACGCATGAGGAGCGACCTCAGGCCGCCCGAACCTGGTGCGCTGGCGCTCGGGGACCGGCGCCCCGAGGCGCAGGGGAGGCCAGGCCAGCGCGCCAGCCGAAGCCCGGTACCGCGCGACCGAGGCAATCAGCCCGGCCGCCAGGCTCATCATCACCAGACCCGAGCCGCCGTAACTGATGAACGGCAGGCCGATGCCCTTGGCCGGAAGGGCGCCGGTGACGACGCCGATGTTCATGACGGCCTGGAGTCCGATGGTCAGGAGCATCCCCGCCGCCAGCAGAAAGCCGAAGCGGTCGGCCGCGTCGCGCACGACGCGCCCCGCGCGCCAGACCAGCACGCCAAAAAGCCCCAGCACCAGGAGCGCCCCCAGGAGGCCCATCTCCTCGGCGAGGACCGCAAAGATGAAGTCGGTCTCGCACTCCGGGATATAGTACTTCTGGACGCCCATCCCCAGGCCGACGCCCAAGAGACCCCCGCGCCCGATGCCCATCAGGCTCTGAGTGATGTGCCAGCCCGCCCCGTCCTGATACCGCCACGGGTCCACGAACGCGATGATCCGCTCCCAGCGGTAGGGAACTCGCACAACCGTCACATAGAAGCCAAGGGCGGCGACGGGCAGGACGGTCAGGAAATGCCACCATCGGCACCCCGCGAGGAGACAGACGACCGCCGCCACCAGGCCCACGAGCGCGGCCGTCCCGAAATCCTCCTTCACAATCAGCGTGCATACCACTGCCGTGGCCGCCATCGCGGGGACGAAGGTGCGCCGGTAACTGCGGACGAGAGCCCGCGGCCGGGAAAGAAACCACGCCAGGAACACCACCAGCGCGACCTTGGCGAACTCGGAGGGCTGGAAACTGATGCGCATCCCCGCCACGGTGACGGAGAACCATCGCCGGGCACCGTTCACGGCATCGCCGAACAGGAGCACGAGGGCCAGGAGCGCGACCGCCGCCGCCAGGATGCCGACGGCCACCCATCCGCGGCTGAGCCAGCGGTAGGGGACGGCGGCGCCGAACGCCATGGCCACGAGCGCCACCGGCAGGAACAAGAGGTGGCGGGCGAACAGCGACCCGCCGCTCGCCGGCGCAAGAGTGCGCGTCGCGCTATAGACCAGGAGCACGCCGACCGCCAGAAGCGCCAGAACCACCATCACCAGAACCTGAGCGTCGGTGGTAGGCCGGTCGGCCCGGCTGAGCCGCACGCCATCGGACTGTATCGGCATGTCGCTTCTCCCTTCCCGCGTCCTACAATGCGATCTCAACGCAGAGATCGCAGAGGGCGCAGAGAAAAACTTTCAAGATACTAAAAATACTTTTCCACTTCCCAACCCTTGCCGTTCTCTGCGATCTCTGCGTCCTCTGCGTTGAAAAACACAGCGTAATACAAGCGGCTATCGGAGTTTCAACGTCGCGAGCGCCAGGGCGGCAAACATCGCCCCGATGAGCCAGAACCGGACGACCGTCTGCGTCTCGGTCCAGCCTTTCAACTGGAAGTGAAAGTGCATAGGGCTCATCAGGAGGATGCGCTTGCCGCCCGTCAGTTTGAAGCACGCGACCTGGCCTATGACACTGAGGGCCTCCAGGACAAAAAGCCCCCCCGCAATCAAGAGCAGCATCTCCTGCCGCGTCGCCAGCGCCACGTACCCGATGGCTCCGCCGAGCGCCAGGCTGCCCGTGTCGCCCATGAACACCTGGGCCGGGGCGCAGTTGTACCAGAGGAACCCGAGGCTCGCCCCCAGGAGCGCGCCGCAGAAGATCGCCAGTTCGCCCGCCCCGGGCACGTGGGGCAGGAAGAGGTACGACGCATAGTCCGGACGCCCCGCGACGTAACTGATGATGAGAAAGACGACCGCCGGCGGGACCATGCTCCCGATCGCCAGGCCGTCCATCCCATCGGTCAGGTTCACCGCGTTGCTCGTGCCGGCGACGACGAGGACGGCGATGACGGCAAAAGCAATGGGACCGAGGAAAATCGGAAACTTGTAGAACGGGAGGTTCAGGGCGATGCCCCGCTCCTCGGTTTCCGGCAGGCGGATGGTGTCCCGCCCGACGTGGTAGAGAAAAATCGCCAGGACCACCGCCAGCGCGATCTGGAAGACGAGTTTCTCCCACATCCGCAGGCCGTCGCGGCTTTTCTTGACCAGTTTCAGGTAATCGTCCACCCCGCCCAGGACGCCCAGCCACACCACCGTCACGAGACCCAGGAAGACGTGGAAGTTCTGAATGTCGGCCCAGAGGAGGGTGGAAAGGACGATGGCCGGCAGCATCAGGATGCCGCCCATCGTCGGCGTGCCGGCCTTCGAGGCGTACATGCGGTCCACGACCTCGTGCTTGAAATCCACCGCGCCGCCCACCTTCAGCCGCCTGAGCATCCGAATCACCGACGGCGCGAACGCCATGCAGATGAAGAAACTCGTCACCACCCCGAACGCCGTCCGGAACGTCTGGTACCGGAACACGTTCGCAAACCGGTCCAGACCGTGCGCTTCGAGGAACAGGCGAACCACTTCGACTTTGAAGAGCAGCCAGTAGATCATCGCCCGTCTCCGCCCGTCCGCCCGAGCGCCGCCGCCAACGCCTCCGCCACCTGCTCCATCCGCATCGCCCGCGACCCTTTGACGAGGACGACGTCGCCGGACCTCACGAGGTCCGCGGCCACCCCAGCCGCCTCCGCCGCGGTCGCATACGCCGAGACGGCGCTCTGGGGCATTCCCGCGGCAACGGCCGACCGCGCCGTTGCGCGCGCCTCCGTGCCCACGCACACGAGCCGCCGGACGCCCGCCTCGGCGGCCGCGCGACCCAGGGCGGCATGGGCCTCGGCGCTCGCGGCGCCCAGTTCCCGCATGTCGCCGCAGAAAAACACCTTCCGCCGCTCCGGCCAGAGCCGCATCAGATCCAGCGCCGCCCGCATGCTCTCGGGGTTGGCATTATACGCATCGTTGACGACAACCACGCCGCCCGTCTCCTCGACCGCCAGTCGCATCGGCGGCGGGCGGAACGTCTGGAGCGCTTCGGCCGTCGCCTCGAAGCCGACGCCCAGTTCGCGCGCCACCGCCGCCGCCGCTAGCGCCAGCCCCACCTGGTGTTCCCCGCATACCGGCATCAGGAACCCGACGCCCTCCCCCGCCGCCGTCCCGGCGCGCCGGGACTCGACGAGCGTAAACTGAATGCCCTCGGATGTTTGAACGACATCCTGGGCTTGCAAGTCCGCCCCTTCCCCGAGGCCGAAGGTCACGACCCGCGCGCGCGTCCGCCGGCGCATCGCCTCGACGCGGGCGTCGTCGGCATTCAGCACCGCCAGGCCCTCCGGCGGCAGCGCCTCCACAAGCGCCGCCTTCTCCTTGGCCACGCCCTCGAGCGAACCGAGGCCCTCCAGGTGCGCTGCACCCACGAGCGTCACGACTCCGACCGTCGGCCGGGCCAGATGCGCCAGACTCGCAATCTCGCCCGGCGCGTTCGTCCCGAACTCGCACACAACATACTCGTCGTCCTCCTCGGCCGCCAGAAGCGTCAGCGGCACGCCGATGAGGTTGTTGAAACTCTTGGGCGGCAGTCGGCCCTTCAGACGCCGCCCCAGCGCCTGCCCGATCATCTCCTTGAGCGTCGTCTTGCCGCACGAACCCGTGATGGCGATGACCGGACACGCCAGGCGCGCCCGCGCCTCCCGCCCAAGCGCCCCGAGCGCTTCGGGCGTGTCGGCGACGCGGACCACGGCCGGCCCCCCCGCGCCCTTGCGCGCGGGCAACGTCTCTGGCCAGTCAATCACCAGGCACGCCGCGCCGCGCTCCACCGCCTCGGCCAGGAACGCGTGCCCGTCGTGCCGCTCGCCGCGCAGCGCGAGGAACGTCTCGCCGCGCTCCAGCGTGCGCGAATCCGTTGCGACGCATCCAGCCGGCGCATCCGGCGACCCGGCCAGGAGTTCCCCGCCTGTCGCCTCGGCGATTTCGCCCACCGTGAACCGCATCCGCCGCCCCTCACCCGGCTTCGTCCCGGCGCGCCGGGACTACGCCGTGGCAGGCCCGCCATCACCCCCAGAGAGAATCCCGCCCGCCACCTCGCGGTCGTCGAACGGGAAGGTGCCCTCGCGCGTCTCCTGGTACGTCTCGTGCCCCTTGCCGGCAATCAACACGACGTCTCCCTCGCGTGCCTCGCCGAGGGCCAGCGCGATCGCCCGGCGACGGTCCAGTTCCACCGTCGCAGCCTCGCGCGACGAGAAACCGTTGAGAATCTCCTCCGCAATCGCCTGCGGGTCCTCCTTCCGTGGATTATCGTTCGTGACGATCATCCGGTCGGCGAGTTTCTCGGCGACTTTGGCCATCTCGGGCCGCTTCTGCCGGTCCCGGTTCCCCCCGCACCCGAACACCAGGATCACCCGCCGCGGACCCAGCGCCCGCACCGCCTCCAGCGCGTTCTCCAGGGCATCGGCCGTGTGCGCGTAGTCCACAAGGACCGTGAACGGCCGGTCGGACGGCACAGGTTCCAGGCGCCCCCGCACGGTCGCTAGCGCCCCGATGCCGGCGACGACGGCCTCCAGCGGGACCGCCAGCGCCTCGGCGATCGCCGCCGCCGTCAGGCAATTGAGCACGTTGTGGCGCCCCAGCAGCGGCGTCCGCACCGCCGCACGCCCCCGCGGCACGCAGAGCGCAAAGCGGCTGCCCCCCAGGTCCGTGACGACCTCCTCCGCACGCACGTCGGCCGGCTCGTCCAGGCCGTACCACAGCACGCGCGCCCGAGTCGCCTCGGCGAACGAGCGGCTCGCCTCGTCGTCGGCGTTCAGGACCGCCCACGCCTCCGGCGCGAGATCCGCGAACAGCCGGCCCTTCGCCTGGCGGTACGACGGCATGTCCTTGTGATAGTCCAGGTGCTCCGGCGTCAGGTTCGTGAACGCTCCGACCTGGAACCGGATGCCCGCCGTCCGCCGCTGGTCGAGCGCATGGCTCGAAACTTCCATCACCGCCGCTTCCAGGCCGCTCTCCGCCATCTCGGCAAAGTACGAGGCCAGGTCCATCGCGTCCGGCGTCGTCATCCGCGATGGAATCCACCGCTCGCCGATTCTGTACCCGATCGTCCCCAGGAGACCGGTCCCCTGGCCCGCCTTCTCGAGGATACTCCGCACGAGGTACGTCGTGGTGGTTTTTCCGTTGGTGCCCGTGATGCCGACGACCGTCAGCCGCTCCGTCGGGTCGCCCGCCAGCGCGTGGGCAGCCACCCCCAGCGCCTCGCGCGCATCAGGAACCACCAGGAGCGCCGGGTTAAGCGGCAGGGGCACCGGCCGCTCCACCATCGCCGCCGAGGCGCCCGCCTCCAGCGCCGCCTGGACGAACCGGTGGCCGTCCACACGCGTTCCCGGAAGCGCGACGAAAAGGTCCCCAGGCCGGACCTGGCGCGAATCGTGCACGGCGCGCGCAACCTCGACGTCCCGCGCGCCCAGGACGCGCGAGCCGACAATCCGCTTCGCCAGGTCCGAAAGTTTCATCGGGGCTTCCCTTAATTCCACAACGCCATCTCAACGCGGAGACCGCAGAGAAAAACAGTCAAGATACTAATGTATTTTCCCGTTCCCCAATCCTTGCCGTTCTCTGCGTTCTCTGCGCTCTCCGCGTTGAAAACACAGCGTTAATCACTCGCCAAACTCGTCGGCGGGCGCTCGTGGACCGTCTCGCGCGGCGCGACGCCCAGGTACGGAAGCGCTTCCGCCAGAATCTTCTTCGCCGCCGGCGCCGCCACCGTCCCGCCGTAGTATCCCAGCGACCGGTCGGGCTCGTTGACCGCAACGAGCACGACGACGCGCGGGTTCTCGGCCGGCGCGCCCGCGAGAAAAGAGCCGATGAAGCGCGTGTGGCTGACAGCCCCGGTCTCTGGATCAATCTTCTGGGCCGTCCCCGTCTTGCCGAAGACGCGGTAGCCCTCGACCTGGCAGGCTGTCCCCGTTCCGCGCTCCACCACGCCGACGAGCACCTTCTCGATCATCGTCCGCGCGGTCTCGGGCCGGAGGGCCTGGCCGACGACCTGGGGCTTTGCGAGGTCGGCGACGACCTCGCCGCACCCGTCCAGCGCGCCGCGCACGATTTGGGGGCGGACCAGCCGCCCCTGGTTCGCAATCGCCGCAAACGCCGTCACCAACTGGAGCGGGGTGGCGCTGAACTCCTGGCCGAACGGAATCCGCGTCGTCGAGTACCTGGTCCACCGCGCCAGGGGATAGACGCGCCCTGCGCTCTCGCCGGCCAGCCAGACGCCCGTCCGCCGGCCGAATCCGAATCCCATCAGCGCCTCGTACAGCCGCTCGTTGCCGAGACGCTTCCCCAATTTCGCCATGCCGATGTTGCTCGATTTGATGACGATGTCTTCGAACGCGAGGTTCCCGTAGCGGTGGCCGGCGTCGTGGAGCCGCTCGGCCGCCCAGAACCCGTCCTCGCAATAGAGGACCTCGCCGAGGCGGACGACGCCCCGCTCCAGCGCCACGGCCGCAATGAACGGTTTCCCCGTGCTGCCGGGCGGCGACGGGTCCGTCACCGCGCGGTTCCGCCGCGCGTCCGCAGGGTACGCATCGTAACGGTTGGGGTCATAGGTCGGCACGTTGGCCATCGCCAGGATCGCGCCCGTCCGCGGGTCCATCACGATCGCCGTCGCGCTCGCCGCGCGGAACTTCTCGCAGGCCTCGGCGACGGCCTCCTCAGCCACGGACTGGAGGACCGCGTCAATCGTCAGCACCAGGTGCTGGCCGTCCTCGGCCGGGACAAACTGGTCCGGCTCGGACCATATGGGCCGGCGCCGCCCGTCGGCCAGGACATAGGCGCGTCCGTCGCGGCCGCGCAAGCGCTCGTCGAACAGCCGCTCCACGCCCTCCAGGCCCTGTTCCTCCTGGCCGACAAACCCCAGGACGTGGGCGGCCAGACTCCCGTACGCGTAGTGCCGCTCCCCTTCCGCCACCAGGCCGATGCCGTACACCCTCAGCCGGCGCACGGCCTCGGCCAGTTCCGGCGAGACGCGCCGCGCCAGCCACACGAACCGCCGCTTCGGATCCTCCGTGAAGAGCCGGTACAGCACGTCGGGGTCCATGCCGAGAACGGGAGCGGCCTTGGCGGCCGCGTCAGCCGGGTTCGAGATGACAAACGGGTCGGCGAAGACGCTCTCCACCTCGACGCTCGTGGCCAGAATCCGCAGCTTAGCATCCAGGATGCTTCCGCGCATCGCGCGGATCGGCATCTGCATGTGCATCTGCTGGGCCGCTCGCCGCGCCAGCGGCTCGGGAACCACCACCTGGATGTACGCCAACCACCCGCCGAGCCCGGCCAGAAACAGGCCGAGCGACCCGACGAGCAGGCGGGCGGCTCGGCGTTGACGGATGGCCTCAATCACGCGGTTGTCCCCTTGGCGCCCGGCCGGGCGGCCGCACGTCTCACGCTACGGCGGCACCGGGCTCACCGCTGCGCCTGGAAGCCTGTCGCTCTCGCCCGTCTGCCAGGCGGTCGCGTGCTCGCGGAGGCGTTCCGGGCTCTTCAGCATCGCCACGGCCAGTTCGAGCCGGCCGCACTCCTTCTCCAGGGCCCGCTTCTCGCGGAACAGGCTGTGCAGCCGGTTCCCGGCGCACGCCACGTCCGTCCGCAGATGAACGAGGGCCAAGGCGATTCCGAGCAGCAGGACCGCCACCGCCCCCAGCCGCACGCCCAGCCTCATCGCATCGCCACCTGTTCTCCGGCCGCGCCCGACGACACCCCTTCCAGCAGGAGGATCTTCTGCCCCGCCCGCAACTGCCGAGGGTCCGCCACCAGGTGCTTATTCTTCGCCTGCAAGAGCCGCGCGTACCGCGGGCTCCCGTACAGGTGCTCCGCAATGCTGTAGAACGTGTCGCCGCGCTCGACGGTGTACATCACCGGCAGAGGCGCCGGCGACTCCACCAGGTCCGAGCCCGAGCCGAGCATCTCCGCCAACTCCCCGGTCGTCATCGAAGGCACGTCCTCCCGCGCCAGCGCCGTCGGGGCGGAAGGCGCTAGCGGCCCTTGCGTCGCCTCGGCGCCGGGGATGACGAGTTCCTGGCCCGGCACGAGACGGTTCGGGTCGCTCAGACGCTCCCGATTCGCCTCGTAAATCTGCCGCCATAGCCGCTCGCCGTCCGACCCGTAGAACCGGCGCGCGATCGCCGCCAGCGTGTCGTTCGACCGGACGCGATACATGGCGGGCTGCGGCGCGGAAGGCGCGGGCGCCTCCTGCGACAGGCTTTCGGCAAGGCGGACTATCTCCTCCACCGGCGTCTCCATCTCGACGGGGACGGCGGCGATGATGCCCGTCGGCTCCGCCTCGGAGGCCGCCGCTTCGGCCACCGCGACCGGCGCGCCGCCATCGGCGGGCGCCGGCATCGGTTCCTCACGGGTTTCGGCAACCGCCTCAATCGGCGGCGAACCGGCGATCTCCAGGACGCTCGACTCCAGGAACGGATCCACGTTCTCGCGCAGGGTGCGGGCGAGGATGCTGTACTTTCGGCTCTCGCCCGTCGGAAGACTGGCGTGCTCGCTGCCCGCACGAAGGCTCAGGATGAGACCAAACAGGCCGATGAACACTAGCCCCACGACCAATCCGATTTGTGTTTCGCGCGCCACGGTGCCGCTCCCACTGGTCCGACCGTTCCCCAGACTCCCCGATCCCGGCACGCCGGGACCGCCCGCGCCCCGCGGGCGACTTCCTTCCCGCATTATTCCGAACCGGCGGTTGGGCCGACGCGTTCGGCCACCCGCAGCCGGGCGCTCCGGCTCCGCGGGTTGGCTCGCACTTCGGCCGCCGTGGGCGTGATCGGCTTGCGGACCGGCAAACGTGCCAGGCCCGCCCGCATCGCATCGCGGAACCGCTGCTTCACGATTCGGTCTTCCCCACTGTGATACGCGATGACGACCACGCGGCCACCGGGTTTCAAAAAGTCAAAGATCTTCCCGCCGAAACGTTCCAGGCTTCCCGCCTCGTCGTTGACGGCCATGCGCAGCGCCTGGAAGACGCGCGTCGCGGGATGGACGCGCTTCCGATGCCGATACGGCGCCGGCACGGCCCGGGCAACAATTTCGGCGAGTTCGTCGGTCCGCTCGATCCGACGACGACGACGCGCCTCCACCATCGCCCGCGCAATCCGCCGCGCGTACGGCTGGTCCCCGAACTTGCTAAAGATCTCCGCCAGCCGGTCGGCGTCCCACCGGTTGACGACCTCGCCGGCCGTCAGCCCTTCGCTCGCATCGAACCGCATGTCGAGCGGCCCGGGCGCCTGCAGGCTGAAGCCCCGACCGGCGTCCGCCAGTTGCACGCTCGAAAGCCCCAGGTCCAGCAAAGCGCCGTCCAGACCGCTCTCGCCGCTCTCGCTCAGGGCTTCGTCGAAGTCGCAGAAGTTGGCGTGAAAGTACGCGACATCCGGCCTGCGTCCGAGTCGGGCGACCAGACGCTCCAGGGCCTCGCGGTCCCGGTCCAGCAGGATCAGCCGCCCGCCGGGCCGAAGCCGCTCCAGCAACGCCTCCGCGTGACCCCCCCCGCCCGCCGTCCCGTCCAGCATCACGGCCCCCGGCCGGGGCCGAAGGTGCTCGATCACTTCTTCGAGCATGACCGGGACATGGCCCGGCGACGCGTTCACCCGCTTTTCCCACCTTCCCGCCTAATGAACGAGCGCGCTGAGGGCCGCTCCCGCCTCCAGCCGCGCCAAGAGCGACCGCACGTCGGGCGACAGGCCCACTTGGCGATAGGCGCCGCCCCGTCCCCGGACCTCCGCCAGACGCGTCTGGAGGCGCTCCAGTTCCCGACGGAGCCGCTCCGGCGACCCGGACAACTCCGCCTCGCTCTGGCGAAGCGCCTGCCGCACTGCACTCCACCCGCCAGTCTCTACGTTTCGGTCCATGGCTCTTTCCCTTCCGCGCTGACCAAAGTTCCCCAAACTCGCTCCCGCCTTTGAAGCAACGGGCAAGGCCGCCCAGGTGGGGGGGGGACCCACCCGGGCGACCTCCCAAGGGGGCTTTATGTCGGTTCCTCCGGCGGTGCGCTCTCGGCCGCCTTCTCCGCAGCGCGCGCCCGCGCTAGTTCCATCGCCTTCACCGCCAACGTGTCGTGCTCCGGCAGCCGGATCTTCACGAACGCCTCCCATCGGGCCCGGTCCCAGATCTCCAGGTGGTCCTGGCACCCGACGATGGCGACGTCCTTCTCGATGCCGCCGCGCTTCAGCAACTTCTCCGGCACGAGGACGCGGCCCAGCCGGTCTTCTTCCAGAAACTCCGCCAACCCGTAGCGAAGGCGCTTGTAGTCGCGCACCTCTTTTGACGCCCGCAGTTGCGTTTCCACAAGCATCGGCGCCAGGTGCTCGTAAGCCGTCGGCGTGTACAGGCAAAGCACGCCGTCGAAGTCAACGAACGCAAAGAAACCCTGACCATGGAGGGTTCTGTTAATGGCGGCGCGCAACTTGGCCGGAATGGTCAGACGCGACTTGGCGTCCACGGCATGATAGAACTCGCCGCTGAGCATCAGCGGCCGCGCCTCGAGGAGGCCCGCTTTTTCCCCACTTCGCCCCACTGACATTTCCTTGCTTGGGCCTGAGCCCGGAATTGACTGCGCTTCACTAGGATGGACTATCGCCCACAACCCACCGAGCCGTCAAGCATTTTTTTCCAGGATTTTTTTCGCCGCCCTAACAGCATCCGAACGCATCCACACCCCTGCTCAATCGCTCGCGAGACCGCTCCACTACATGGCGGGGGAAGGTCCGCACAGACCCTCCAGCGGTGGGAAGAGGTGCTGCCGGAAAAATCCGGGGCGAGAAGGCGAAAAAGTTTTCCGGAGGAAGGCGAAAAAAGGCCTGCGCTTCACGCGGCGCGCGGAACGCGCGCGATCAGCCGACGGCCGAGCCCTGCTTCGACGAGCGGACGACCAACGTGCGCGCGAGGCGGTCGCCGAGGCGCTGGGGGCGCGGCCCGATGAGAACGAGCGCCAGTCCGACGAGGTAGAGGGCCGGCATCTCGTCCACGACGCGAAGGGCGTTCCGCGCAAGGGCCTGCTTCCACGTCGCGCGTTCGCCGCCGACGCCGCGGACCTCGATGCCGAGGAGTGCCTTGCCGACGGTGCGTCCGGTTGCTCCCTCGGCAAGCGTGAAATAGACGACCGCCAGTCCGATGCGTGCAAGTTCCAGGAGGAGGACCTTGTCCATCGGAAGCGTCTCGCCGCGCAGGAGGCGCTCGGGCAGATCGGGGCCCACGTAGAGGATGACCGGCGTCAAAAAGATGCCGAGGAGCACGTAATCCACGAGAACGGCGGCGGCCCGCTGAGCGATGGAGGCCGCGGCGCGGTCGGCGGCGGGCGCTGCCGCCACGCCCTGTCGCTCGGCGCGCAGCCGCTTGGCCATCAGCAGCACCATGCCGACGAAGAGCGCGACCATGACAAGGAACGTGTAGAGGCGCGCGTCGCCCTCGGATTCATCGGCCGCAGGGCTCAGCGGAACGGGAACAAACTCCCCGGCGCGGCAGGCGGCGACATCGAGCGCGGCAATGCGCGCCCCGCCGTCCGCCGCGGCGACGACGTAAAGCCGCTCCCCTTGCCGCGCGAGCGCCAGCGCTCCGTCGGGAATCGTCCCACCCAGCGGGCCGACCTCGTGCCAGTCCTCGTCGGCCGTGGCATACGTCGCGAGGGTCCACGGCCCGGCGGCGCCGCCGGGCGAGGCCGATGGGCCGGCGGGCTTGCGGTAGAGGCAGACCAGGTCGTCCCCTGCCGCGGCCACGAGCGGCACCGAGCCGACGCGCAGGCGCGACGGCGCCGTCTGCCATGTTTCGTTCTCGCGGTACGCAAAATGGACGCGAGACTCGGCGCCGGCGCCCGCCAGGGCGGGCTGCTGCTCGCGCCAGACCAGGTACAGGCGGCCCTTGTGGCGGACGGCCGCAGGATCGAGGGCCTTGCCCGCCTCGATGGCGACATCCATGCGCTGCCATCGCGGCTCGCCTTCGCCGAGACGAATGTAAATGGGGTCGCCGGCCTCGCTCCACCCGAACACGTCCACCGCCAGGCCGTCCTCGCACGCGGCCGCGGGCTTCCACGCCGGGGCGGGCGATTCCTCGACGGCCGGCGATACCGACCCGAAGCGGCTCCAGCGACCGCTCGGGAAGAAAACCACGAGCGCCTCGCGCCAGGCGGCCGCGGCGACCGGCACGCTGTAGCCAGAGCCGCGGAAACTCTCGGGCCAGGCGCCCGCGGCGTCGCGCTGGGCGTAGCGGAATCTCGGCTCGCCGCCCTCCGCGCTCGCCGGCGCAAGAACATACAGGTTGTTCAGGTTGCCGACGGCAAGGACGGGCGGCACGGCGGGCGCGGCCTCTTCGGTCGGGGGCTCGCACCCCGGCAGGGTGAGTCCCCGGTAAAACGCCAGCACCACCACAATGGCCGCACCCCACCTTGGCATCACACACTCCGTGGATCGCTCTTGGGAAGTTGTGAGGATTCTATCAGTATCGCTTGAAGAGCATCAGGCCGCCCACGTCGCGCCCGCCATAGGGCAGCACGTAGAAGCCGGCGACCTGGGGCAACTCGCCCCGCACGACGCTGTGGGCGACGACCCATCCGAGGGCGGCGCCGAACACGAGGTCCGAGAGGTCGTGCTCGCGGTCCTCCAGGCGCGACGCCGCCGTGTACCCCGCCAGCAGATAAAGCGGCACGCCGGCCTTCCAGCCGTAATACTCCTGCATCACCGCGGCGAAGCAGACGCTGGAGGAGGTGTGGCCGGACGGCCAGCCCCACTTCTCCCCGTTGGGGCTGCGGTCGTCCATTCCGACCTTCAGGGCGAGAGTCGAGAGGTTAGTGACGACGAGCGCTTCAATCAGGGTCTTGCTCATGTCGCGCTGCCGCGCGTCGCGCTCGCCGACCGCCGCCAGGTACCACGTGCCGCCAATGAGAAAATGGAGGCCCGGGTTGCCGATGATGCTGCCGAAGTCGTCCGTCTCGGCGAGGCTCGAATCGTTGTCCTCGAAATAATGCCGAACGTCCTCGTCCCAGTTATGGCGGACGATGCGGTCCACACCGAACGCCGTCCCCAGGATGATGAGGTTCTCCGGCTTCGAGTACGTGTGGACGAAGCCCCGGCCGACGGACCTCGGAAGGCCGCGGAGGTCTTCGCGCACGATGTCGCCGAAGGTCAGGCCCTCGAGCGCCTGCGGCACGGGACGTTCGGCCTCGGCCTCCGGCGCCGCTTCAGCGGGTGCGCCGGGGGGGACGGCCTCGGAGTCCCCACGCAGGGCGAAGTAGAGGCGCGGCCGGAGGCCTTGGCCGTCCTCTCGGACCGCAGGGTGCGATGGAGATTCGACGAGGCCCCGCTCGGCGACGGCCGTCGCCATGAGAAGGTGCACGTGGGTCGCCTCGGCCTGGCGCGAGAGGACGGCATCGCGGCTGCAACCTACGGATGCGAGCACGGCCGCGCCAAGTGAGCCGATCGCTAAAACTCTCGCAATGCGCATGAGCCCATCCCCTCCTCGTCCCGACGCTCCACGAAACTATGGGCCGGCTTTCAGCCGGTTGAGCACCTCGCGGCGATATTCGTCATCGGCCACCCGGCCGCCGCGGTTCGGATATTTTGTCCGGATGATTTCCTCGACGGCCCCGACGCGGTTCTCCGGATTGGGGTGCGTGCTGAGAAACTCGGGCGGCCTGGCGCCTCTCATCGAAACGAAGACGTTGAGCAGGTTAACCATCTCCTGCGGATCGTATCCTGCGGCGGCAAGGTAGTCCAGGCCGAAGCGGTCGGCCTCGCTCTCCATGTCGCGGCCGTACTTCATCTGCACGAGCGAGGCGACAACCTTGGCGAGGTCCTCGGTCTGGGCGGCGAGGCGGGCGCCTTGTTCGTTTCGGCTCATGGCGGCCGACGCGGCCGCCAGCAGGATCTGGACCCCCATCTGGCGGCTGATCTGCCGGCTCCCGTGACGCGAGTGGACATGGACCAGTTCGTGGCCGAGCACCGCCGCCAGTTGCCCTTCCGTCGCGAGGTCCCCCAGCAGGCCGCGCGTCACATAGACCGGCCCGCCCGGCAGCGCGAAGGCGTTGACGACGTCGCTGTCGAGAACGGTGAATTGGTAAGGCAGTTCCGGGAGGCCGGGGTGCTTGGCCGACGCCGCGACGCGCTGGCCCACCGTCCGCACGTAGGCCTGGATGGAAAGGTTCTGGAGCGGGCCGCCGAATTCCTTTTCCAGATCCGGCCCGGCCTCGCGGCCGAGAGCGACCTCCTGGTCCCAGGAAAGGAGAATGAAGGCCCGCTGGCCGGTGGTCGGGACGCGCTGGCATCCGACCGGCGCCGCCAGCGATACACTGATTCCCGCAAGCAGCAGCGACACCCACGCGATGCGTTTCATGGAACGTCCCCTTCGATGCTACGATGCCGCCGACACGTACGCCATCTGCAACTCATACAGGAGCGTGTCGAGCAACTGCTTTTCCTCGTCCGAGAGGTTGCCCTTGGTCTTTTCTTCCAGGACGCCCAGGAGGTCAACGTGGTGTTTCGCCAGGTCGAGGTTCTGGAGGGTGCGTCCGGTGCGCGGGTCGCGTTCACTCGACATGAGAATCGCCGCCTGGGTCGCCAGGGTCTGGACGAGCGTGCTGAAGGTGGCCTCGGGGATCCGTCCTGGGCGGCCCGCGCCGGCCGCCCCTCCGGCTGCGGGACCCTTGGTCTCGACCTCGCGGGCGAGGCGTTCCTTTTCGGCCTGGGCCTGCTTTTTCCAATCGGCGTCCACGTGGATCCTGGACTCGCCCGTCGGCGTCTTATTCGCCCCGGCGTTCGGCTCGGGTTTCTTCTTTTCATCGGTCATCGTTTTCCCCTCTCATGTTTTCCGTTACCGGGGCTCGACGGGCCCAACCGCCTGATGGCCCAGCGCCGCCGCCACCAGGCCCAGGAAGAACGGGCTCGGCCCGAGCGGCCGGCTCGTGAACTCCGGATGGGCCTGCGTCGCCACAAAATACGGATGGTCCGGCAGTTCCATCATCTGCATGATAGGCTGGCCCGGCGCCTTGCCGGAGAACACCATCCCGCCGCCCTCCAGCCGCTCCACATACTCCGGGTTCACCTCGTAGCGGTGGCGGAAGCGGAGGCGCACGCGTGCGGCCCCTCCGAACATCTTCGCCGCCAGCGTCCCGGGGCGGATCTCGACGTCCTTGCCTCCCAGGCGCATCGTCGCCCCCAGGTCCTTGACCTTCTTCTGCTCGGGCAAGAGGTCAATGACGGGGTGCGGCGTGTCGGCCTGGACTTCGGTCGAATGGGCCCCCGCCAGACCGCAGACGTTCCGCGCGAACTCGACGACCGCCAGTTGCATCCCGTAGCAGAGCCCGAGGTACGGGATGAACCGCTCGCGGGCGTAGCGGATGCAGGCGACCTTGCCCTCCGTGCCGCGAGTCCCGAACCCGCCCGGCACGATGACGCCGTCCACGTCGGCCAGGGCGCGGGCGGCGCTCGCATCGGTCAGGTCCGTCGTGTCCACCCATCGGATGTCGGCGCGGGCGTCGTGGGCGGCGGCGGCGTGCTCGACGGCCTTAATCAGGCTCGCGTAACTGTCGCGCACCGCCGTGTACTTGCCCGTGATGGCGATCGTGACCTTGTGGCGCGGCTCGCGGATGCGGCGGCAGAAGTCTTCCCAGACGGCGGCGGCCCGCTGCTCGGCCCGCGGGTCCTCGCGGTCCACCAGGTTCAGCAGGTGCACCACCTGGCGGTCGAGGTGCTCGCGCTGCATGCGCGGCGGGATGAGGTAAATCGAAGGCTCGTCGTGCATCGAGAAGACGCGGGCCATCGGCACATTGGTATAGATGGAAATCTTCTCGCGGACCTTTTCCGTGACGGGGGCGGAGGCCCGGCAGGCGATGATTGCCGGCTGGATGCCCATCTCGATGAGGCGCTTGATGCCCAGTTGCGCCGCCTTGGACTTCTGTTCCCCGAGGATGGCCGGCTCGAGAATGAGCGTCAGGGCGACGAAACAGACGTTCTCCGGCCCCTCCTCGTAGGCCAGTTGGCGCATCGCCTCGATGAAATAGACGTTCTCGAAGTCGCCGGCCGTCCCGCCGATCTCGACGAAGACGACGTCGGCCCGGGCGGCGAGGGCGAGGCACCTCAGTTTCGCCTTCACTTCGCCCGTCACGTGGGGGATGATCTGGACGTCGCGCCCCAGGTACTCGCCGCGGCGTTCGCGCTCGAGCACCGCGCCGAGAAACTGGCCGTTCGTGCCGAAATGCTCCCGCGTCAGGTCCTGGTCGAGGAACCGCTCGTACGTCCCCAGGTCCATGTCGCATTCCATCCCGTCATCCAGGACGAACACCTCGCCGTGGCGGTACGGGTTGAGCGTGCCGGAGTCCACGTTGAGGTAACCTTCGAGTTTGATGGGGGCGACGCGGAGGCTCCGGTCCTGGAGGAGTTTGGCCAGGCTGGCGGCGAAGATGCCCTTTCCCAGTCCGCTCATCACCGTCCCGAAGACGACGACGTACTTGGTGCGGCCGACCTGGTAGCCGGCGGGCATCGGGCTGAAGAACTCGGTCTCGGTGGTCTGCCCGGCGATTTCCTGCAGCAGGCGTTCGCCTTCCACTGCGGTCCCCTACCCTTTGCGGCGCTGGCCGTAGCGCGAGACGAACTCGGCATACGCCTCCGGCGTGTCCACGCCGACGGGGCGGTGGTCCGTCACCAGGACGCGGATTCGCCGACCGTGCTCCAGCCAGCGCAACTGCTCCAGCCGCTCGGTCCATTCCAGGGGCGTCTGCGCCATGCGGGCGTAGGCTCGGAGCGCCTCAGCCCGAAAGCCGTAAATGCCGAAGTGCAAAAGCAGCGGCGCCCGCCGCGCACCTTCGCCGTCGCGCGCCAACGGAATCGGGGCGCGCGAGAAATACAGCGCGTCGCCCTCCACCGTCAGAACGACCTTGACGGCGTTTGGATTGGCCGCCGCTTCGGGCGCCAGCGGCCCGGCCAGGGTCGCCAGTTCAATCTTCGGATCCTTCTGCATCTCGTCCACGAGACGGTCGAGAAGCGCAGGGTCGAGTTCCGGTTCGTCACCCTGAAGGTTGACGACAATCTCGGCGTCCGGGAACGCCTCGGCGGCCTCGGCGACGCGACTGGTGCCGCACGCATGGTCCGGGCGGGTCATGACGACCCGTCCGCCGAACGCTTCGACGGCCCGGCGGATGCGCTCGTCGTCGGTGGCGACGACGACCGTGTCCACGCGCCGGGCGCGCGTCGCCGCTTCAACCACGTGCTGGATGAGGGGCCTACCCGTCTGGGAGGCGAGAGCCTTCCCGGGGAATCGCTTGGACCCGTATCGGGCAGGTATCACACACAAAACGCTCATTTGTATGCGCCGAAGCAAAGACCGGGAAACCACGGGGGGAATGCTGCCCGACCCAAAGCCTAATCGGCCGGCGTCCCCGTGTCAAGCCGAAACGCGGATTGAAACGGGGACGGACCTTGTTTCCTACTCCGGGGCGTCGAGGTCCTTCTCCGCCGCGCCGGGGGGGACGCGGTATTCGAAGACGCGCGCGTTCGGCTCTTTCTCGAGGCTCACATCGCGGAGCCGTACAACCAAATCCACCTCCTCGTCGCCGTAGAAGCGGGCGCGATAGACCGTACAGAGGTCCGTCGCACCGACGCGCTCGTAGCGCAGGAGTTCGGCCATGAGGAGCGGCCGGCCCGCGTCGTCGAAGAGGTCCACGCGCAGCGGCCGAAGCGTCGCCGGGTCGAACCACACCCGCCGTA
>DATKUU010000079.1:0-3038 GCA_035530455.1 Phycisphaerae bacterium
TGTGATGCACGCACGCTCGTCGCCGTCTTTGCCAAGCCACAATCCGTTGCTTGGCTCGCAACTTTGCATGCGCTATCTTCTTCTCGCTTCCCTTCACAAAGTCAATGTGCGGGTGTTTCGCAAGGTACTCGACAGGGGAACCCTTTATTGGGTGCCACTTGAGCCGATGCCGTTCCATTATCGTTAGGGTGTTTTTCATCGTTCTGCCCTTTGTCATCAATACGGCGCCCCGCCGGACGCGGCCATTACCGCGCCCTTGCGGGTGCCTTGGTTTCCTTGTCCGCCGGGAAGCTCCGGCTGAACCACCTGCAACGGGGCTGCCCTAATCATGTCCGCAATGCGCTTCGCTCCTGGGAAACTTGACAATTCGATAACTTGTATGGCGAGTTCCCGCATGGCTTCCGGGGGAGCAACCAAGCCGCTCTTGGCGAAGATCCCCATTACCTTCTCGATCTCTTCGAGTTGAACGTCGGTCCATGTGCTCGTCGTCTTGGACGGGACCGCCTTGACCGCATACGAGCCGGTGTCCCATCGGTTCATCACCTCGACTACGCCGCCCATTCCGCCCAAGGCGTCGATAATGTCCTGATCGACAACCGCCTGAATCTCCTCGGGGCTGTAAATCCCATTGTGGCGTATGATTTCCCATAGGCATTCGCCCATGATCGACTGACTGCGGAAGAAGTTGCCCATCACGGGGGCCAACACCTTCAAGCCCGCCTCCTGCTGAATCAGCCGGGCACGGCCGCTCTCGACACGCTCCGTCGGCGTGCCCATCAGGTTCGGATTCGCCCCGCTGATCTCCTGAATGTCCGCCGCGTTCTGCTCCGAAAGCTGAGCGTGCGCCGGCGAAAGCCCGCCCGGCTCGATCCGCACGATATTTCCGCCAAAGTCCTTCTTGTTCAGTAAAATACCGGGGGTTGATCCGTACTCTTTGATCGTCTGCTCGCCCTTTGGCGAGGTGCCGTCACCGATCCATCCGGGATTCCCGTTCAGGTTCGCATCGTGGAGAAGATTGGACCGGCTCTTGTTCAATTCCTCCTGGGGGCCGATCAGGTTGTCTACCACGCCAAACGAATCGCCGTGCAGCCAGTAGGGGGCAAACCGGGTGTATGGGAACGACTTGCAGCCGTTCAGGGGGTCGGCCTCGCGCCTCAGCAGCAAGTCGCCGACCATCACGGCAATGTTTAGGGTGCAGACGACTACAACCTGTTGCGCTATATCGACGCTGACTTCTGGCCGCTGAGCCATGAAGGAATGTAGGCTGTCTTGGTCTGCCCCAGATCGTATCGCCGTGGAAATCGACCGACCATCGGGCAAGTTGAGCGTCACCATGCGGACAGGCTTGTACTCTTTCCACCATGCCTCACGCACGACCACGCCGGCCATTTCGCCGTCGCCGCCCAAATTGCTTGATCCGCCCTGAATATCATTCAGGAACGCGATCAGCCCGGCCAGCGAATTGCCCGTATCATCCCCGATAGGCTGGAACCAGTCCATAGCGCTGGCCGCCATCGCCTCTTTGTACTTCGTCGGGAAGTATGCCTTGAGCTTGTTGGCCGTCCAGAACCGCTCGCGGAATACGAACTCGCCCTTGTTGATGTCGTAATCGGTATTCCTGGGGTCTTCGTAGACAAACAGGGGGTTCGGGGCCTCGACGACAAGCTCGCCCGTCAGTGGATCTCGCTCGTAGACGTGATCCGCCGTAGTCCAGCCCTTGCCGGTAATCAGGCCGTCACGAAAGGCGTCACTCGACGAATCGTGGCCCTGGCAGCAGTCCATTGCGTGCTTGAGCAGGGCCGACCCGAGGTTGGCTATTTCCTTGGTGCCACGGTGTAGTGCCTGCAACCGAAGCTCTGTCCGGTTCTGGATCAGGTTGCCCCAGACCACGTTGATCGTCGGCAGGATGCGGTTGATGGTCAGGGCCGGCCGCTCCTGGCTCTCCAGGAGCATCTTGACCGACTCGTCCCATTGCCCGGAACCGTTGTAGAACCGCAGGCACTTGGCCGCCCGTTTCCGCCAGTCGCGGTTCGTGGACGAATCGGCGGCGGCAAGATACCATTCCTTGAGCTTTGCGACGAGTTTGGTTTCGGTGTCCGTCATCCCGCCATGCCTCCCATACCGGCCCCGGCCGGGACAAAGATTCTCTGCCCACCGCCCCATCGGTCGCCGTCTGCCCGCTCAGGATCGACATGCTGCAAGCCCCACAAGCCCATGACATAGGCGTCTGCGTCGTCGGGACTCCTGCCAAGCCGGGCGCGGACTTTGCTCTTGAGTTCCATCTGCACCTTGCCGCCCGGGACGGTGTACCGAACGCTACACAACTGCCGGCGAATCTCAGGGTCTTCGATGTAGGCGCATCGGCCCTCGACGATCTGCATCATGGTGTACCACCACGCTTCGGCCCGGCGGTTGAACATCTTGGGGATGCTGTTCTCGGCCCGCTCCGCCGAGTTGAAGCCCTGTACGTTGGTGCCCGCAATCTCGCTCAGGCCGTCAGATACGCCCCGCCCAAGGCCGATCTCGTCCACGATGTAGTTCCGCGTATCCCACCGCGTCCCCATCGCCAGGGCGCCGCCGACGATCTCCTGCGTCCGGTCGGGGTGCGTCGCCTGTTTTTCCAGCACCCGCGTATTCTCCAAGGCCATGATGATGCACTGGTCGCCCTCAAAGGCCGGGTCGATGCTGATGATTCGCCGCACGTCGGTGAAGTTGTGATAGATGCCCCTGAGCCGCTCGATCTGATGCACCTGGATCAGCACCATGTCCGATGCCGACATGGGCAGGCAGTCAAACTCCTGCTGGAACAGCGGGATCGGCATTTCGTGGCGGGCCTTGTCCAACTCCTCCTTGCTCAATACGCCGCTGTTGACCGCCGTGAGCAGGTTGCAGTAGGTGTCCGGGCTTTTCTCGTCCAATGCCTTCTGCCACATCTCGAAAGCGTGATTCAGGCCGTTGAAGGTAGTGATGAACCAGCAGGATTTCCGCTCATCCTCGACCAGAATGGGCCGGATCAGGCCATCGTAGACGTAGGGGCT
>DATKUU010000080.1:0-19511 GCA_035530455.1 Phycisphaerae bacterium
GGGCGCCAGCGGCCCGGCCAGGGTCGCCAGTTCAATCGCCTCATCGGCCCGCATCGTCTCGACCAGAAGGTCGAGGAGCGCGGGGTCGAGTTCCGGTTCATCGCCCTGAAGGTTGACGATAATCTCGGCGTCCGGGAACGCCTCGGCGGCCTCGGCCACGCGGCTCGTGCCGCACGCATGGTCCGGGCGAGTCATCACCGCCCGTCCGCCGAACGCCTCGACGGCCCGGCGGATGCGCTCGTCGTCGGTCGCGACGATGACTGTGTCCACGCGCCGGGCGCGCGTCGCCGCTTCGACCACGTGCTGGATGAGGGGCCTACCCGTCTGGGAGGCGAGAGCCTTCCCGGGGAATCGCGTCGAACCATAGCGGGCGGGAATGACGCAAAGCACGCTCATGCGCGCAGCCGACTCCGACCAGAGAACCAGGGAACGAGCGGGGGGACCTCAAGCCGCCCGACGGAAGCGTAGTCGTCCGGCACGCGCGTGTCAAGGAGAAAGGCCAGTCGCTTCTCCACCGGGTGCGCCAGCATTTTCCGGCGAACGTTTGTCTTCCTCCTCCATCCGGTCGAGGTCTTTCTCCGTCGCGCCCGGCGGCGGGCGGTATTCGAAGACGCGCGCGTTCGGCTCTTTCTCGAGGCTCACATCGCGGAGCCGTACAACCAAATCCACCTCCTCGTCGCCGTAGAAACGGGCGCGATAGACCGTACAGAGGTCCGTCGCACCGACGCGCTCGTAGCGCAGGAGTTCGGCCATGAGCAGCGGCCGGCCCTCGTCATCAAAGAGGTCCACGCGCAGCGGCCGAAGCGTCGCCGGGTCGAACCACACCCGCCGTACCAGGACGCGGCCGGCGGGCCCCGCGCGCTCGACGCCCAGGACGTAGTGCTCCGGGCACGCGATAAACCGGGCCCGGTCGTCGGGGCCAAGGTCTATGCGCGAGACGCCCAGCGCCTCCAGGAGCGCCGCCGGCGAGATCACGAGCCGACGCTCCCCCGCCCCGCCGCGCACGCCCGTCCAGACGGTGTTGACCTTCGGCCGAATCCAGAGCCAGTAGCGTTCGGCGTTGGTGCCGAGGGTGAACACCTCCTGGCCGAGCACCTCGCCATGGACGAACAGGCGGTCGGGCTTGGCGAGGAACAGGTGGCCGGAAAGGTCGTGGCGCTCGACCTTCCCGTCGCCGACGGTGAAAACCAATCTCAGGTCGGCCCGCGCCCAGAGGTGCTGGATGGAATCGGCCCAGGCGTTGTGGGCCTCCAGGACGGCGTCGGGTGTCTGGAGGCTTATTCGTCGGACCACCCGCGCGGGTGGCGCACAGCACCCGGCCAAGAGCATCGCGGCGGCGAAAAGGGCGGCGCTACGGCGCATCGGCCGGTTCCTCCTCGTGCCATCGCTCGGGCATGTCGAGGACTTCGCGCAGGCGGTCGGCCACGGACTGGACCTCCTCATCCGTCAGGCCGGGGTTTGTGACGGTGTGCTGGCGGTCGCCACCCACTTCGCGCAGCGTCATCGCCTCGCTGCGCCCGCCCAGCCGGCGCGTCGAAAGGAGCCGCAGACGCCGCTTCCGCATCAGCACCAGCGCCAGGACGTAGCGGAACCGCACGTTCTCGGGCTCCTCGGCGTCGGCGAGCCGCTCGAACAACTGCATCAACCGCCCCAGGTCAATCAGCCTCGGGCCGCTCTTCTGCTTCGGTTCGGGCTCCGGAATGCTCGTCTTCCAGAAACTATAGTAACCCTCGGCGTCGGGCTTCCAACAGGCGGGGCAGAAGTCCCGCCGCGCCAGGCGCGCCTCCTCCTCCGTTTCGACCACCGCGGAGTGGTATTCCTCGCCGACGGCAAAGACGCGGTCGCACGTCGTGCACCGCCGAGCGGACGACTCGATCTTGTATTCGCGTTCCGGGGCCAACGTTATTTCCTCAGCGCCTTCAGCACCGCCGACCGAATGTCGCCCGCCAGTTGCTCGACCTGGGCCGTCGTCTCCTCTACTCGCTTGCGCACGGCCGCCTTGTCGGCCTCGTCCTTGTAGCCCGCGAGGTTGACTTCCACGTTGAGAAAAGCAGCCCTTGCGGCGCCCGCCGCGAGTTCCCCGGCGACGCCCACGTCGCTGATAAGGTTCGGATTCGCGATCCCCGCCAGGCGCAGGCTGATGACCAGGATGTCGCGGCAGGCGGCCAGGACCGACTCGACCAGGCCGAGCGAGCGCTTTGTCGCCTGGCGGACGGCCTCGGCCCGGGCCGACTTCTCTTCGTCGGTCCCCTTCGGCATCCGATAGGCCGCCATGACAGACTCGTAGGCGACCATGTCCTCGTCCGCCAAGCCCAGGAGGCGGTTGCGTGTCTCGGCCAGCCGGCCGAGCGCCTCTTCGATCTCCGGCTGGACGTCCTTGAACTTCTCCTTCCCTTTCGTGAATCCGGCGGCCATGGAGGCCATGGTCGAGGCGAGCGCCCCGGCGACGGCGGCCACGCTGCCGCCCCCCGGCGTCGGCTGCGCCGCCGCCGCATTGTCCAGGTAGTGGATGAGCGGCTTCGTGCGATAATTCATCGGCCTGTCCTTTCCCCGTCACTTTCTCGCGGAGGATATCCCGCAGCCCGCCACGGCGGGTGAAATTCGTCCCGGCTGCGCCTGGACTCATCTGCGGGCTTTGATTATTCGCTGTTTCTTTCCCCCGCCCGCACCGCTTCCGCCGCCTTCGGATCGCTTGTCACGATGACGATGACGGGCGTCCGCAGGTACTCCCGCGCGACGCGCTGGACCTCTTCGGGCGTGACGGCGCGCACGCGCTCGATCTCCTCCCGCGCAAAGCCGCAGCCCAGGCCGAGCGCCTCGTCGAGCGCCGCCTCCAGCGCCCAGCCCTCGACGGTTTCGCGGCCGAGTTCCTTTGCCGTCACAATTTTTGCCCTCGCCGGCGCCAGTTGCGCCTCGGTGAACTGTTCCTTCGCCGCTCGCTCCATCGCCGACTCGATGACCCGCACGACCTCGGGCGCCTTTTCCGGCTGGCACACCGCGTAGGCCGCGAAGTACCCCGGCAGGAGGCCCCACAGCGAGTAGGCGTGGACCTCGTACACCAGGCCCCGGCCGCGCAGCGCCTCGTGGAGCCATCCGGCCGGCATCTCGTAGCCCGACAGGACCGTGTCGAGCACCTCCATCGGGAACCGGTCGCGGACGTTGTACACGTCCATGCCCGGATACGCAACGTACACCACGGCAGCGCCCTTGGCCGACGGTTTGATGTAAACCTCGCGTCCCTGGAGTTCCCTCGGCGGGACGTCGGCGGGGAACCGCAGGTCCCGGCCGGCGGGCAGGCGCTCCAGCGCCCGCGCCGCGTGATGCGCCGCCGCCATCAGGTCCACCCCGCCGAACACCGCCACCACCAGGTTGCTCCCGACCACGAGGCGCTTGTGCCACCCTTCCAGGTCCCCGCGCCCCAGCCGACTCACCACCTCCGCCGAGCCCTGGACGGGGAACCGGTACGGCGAATCGGGAAAGAAACACCGCTGGAAAAACAGGGCCGCCTCGCCATGCGGCGTGTCCTCCAGTTGCGCCAGGTCCGCCAGCGTCTGGTCGCGGACGCGCTGGACCTCCTCGGGCGGGAAGGTCGGCTCCAGGAGACACTCGGCCGCCAGGTCGAACGTCCGCTCAAAATCCTCCGCCAGGCACCGGGCCGACAGGTAGATCGTGTTCCGACCGGAGGCGGCGTCCATCTCGGCCCCCATGGCGTCGAGGGTCTCGGCAATCCGAGAGGCGCTCCGGCGCGAGGTGCCTTTCAGAAACATGCGGCTCACGAAATGCGAGATGCCGGCGTTTTTCTCGGTCTCGATGGACAGGCCGCCGCGCACCACCATCTGGATGCTGACCGTCGGATGGTCCTTCACGGGACAGAGGAGCAGCCGCACGCCGTTGGCGAGCACGCGCGAGATGATTTCCGGGCGCTCGGCCGGTGCAGGCGCCGGCACGGGCTGCGCCGCGCCCTCGGCTGGCTCGGCCGTCGGACGAACGGCGGTCTCGCAGAGCCTCTCCGGTTTCAGGTACTCGGCGGCGACGCGCTTCACCTGGTCGCGCGTGACGGCCTGGATGTTGCTGACGTAGCGGTCGGAGAAATGGGGATCGCCGACCAGGAGCGCGCTCGTCCCGAGGTCGCTCGCGACATCCTCGCACGTCTGAAGGGCGAAGGCGTGTTCGCTGATCTTCTGGCGCTTGGCGGCGGCGAGTTCCTCGGCCGTGATCCCTTCGCGCGCCACGCGCGCCAGGTGGTCCAGGACGGCGGCGCGCGCCGCCTCGGCCTTGGGCGGCTCCGCCTGCAAGAGGACGCTGAACCGCCCGCCGTCGTACCCCGCCGGCGTGTAACTGAAACACGCGATCGCCTGCACCAGGCCCTGCCTCTCCCGCAGGTCCGCCACCAGCCGCGAAGAGCGCCCCTCGCCCAGCACGAACGCCAGAATGTCCAGCGGATAGAGGTCGGGGTGCGTGAGCGGCACAGTGGGGAACTCCAGGATCATCCGCACGCTCGCCACGTCCATCGGCTGCTCGGCGAAGCGCGGGGCGGTCTGAGGCAAGCGCGGGGGCAACACGGTCGGCGGCGCCGCACACCGCGGCCAATCCCCGAAAACCGCGCGGATTTGCCGGAGCACGGCGTCGGCGTCAAAGTCGCCGACGGCCACGACTACGGCGTTGTCCGGCCGGACCGTCCGCCGATAGAACGCCGCCAGGTCGTCGCGCGTCAGACGCCGCAGCGCGTCCAGATACCCGATCACCGGGTGCCGCGCGGGATGCTCCAGGAAAAAGTTCTCGTCCGCCAGCCGCCAGAGGACGTGGTCGGGGTCGGCCTCGGCCCGTTCGAGTTCGCGCTGGACGACCTCGAACTCGCGGTCGAACTCCGCCTGCTCGATGCGGGCGTTCATCACATAGTCGGCCACGATGGGAATGAGTTCTCCGATGCGGTCCGCGCCCGCTTCGCCGTGGTAGCAGACGAACTGCTTCGAAGTGTGCGCGTTGGTCCGGGCGCCGATCGCCTCCAGGGCCGCACGAATCTGGTCCTCCGAACGCGTCGGAGTCGAGCCGCCCGAAACGACGTGCTCCAGAAGGTGCGAGATGCCGGCGCCGGTGTACTCGCCCTCGTTCAGGCTCCCGGCACCGATGTAGATGCGAAACGCAGCCACGCCCCCCACGTGCCGCTCACGCACGATGACCTGAAGTCCGTTCGGCAGGCGCTCGATGCGTTTGCCTTCGGCCGGCGCAGCCGGCGCTTCCCTCGCCGCCGGCGCCTCCGTCGCCGCGCCGCGACCCACGGGCGGAATCGCGCATCCCGCCGCCGCCCACGCGCCGAGCACCATCGCCGCCGCCGCCCATGCCGCACCGCCCTGCTTCATCCGCGCACCCCTTCCTTCATCAGGTCCCAGACGACCAGCGTCATCACCTCGGCGAAGGCCGCCAGTTCCTCCAGGCCGATCCACTCGTTGGCCATGTGTTCGACGCCCTCCGGCCCGCACGAGAAGCCGACGGCGGGGATGCCCCGCAGGAGGAGGAACTTCGCCACCGACGCGCCCGATTGGCCGCACGGCGCCGGGCGGATGCCCGTCACTTCCTCGGTCCGCCGCTGGATGATTTCGACCAGCGGATGCTCGGACCCAAGGAGCGTCGGCGGCTGGTCCGACAGGACCTCCAGGCGCATCCGCACATCCGCCGACTGCGCCTGGACCTCGCCCAGCACGCCGCGCAGGTGGCGCAGGATTTCCTCGCCTTCGGTGCCGGGCAGATAGCGGACGTCCACGAGGGCCTCGCACCGGCCGGGGACCATGTTGGGCACCGTGCCCGCGTGGACCGCGCCGACGTTCAGTGTGGGCGGCGAAAAGAGGTCCGACTTCGGCGCCGCCGGCCGCCACGAGCGGATGCGTCCGAGGAACTCCAGGACCGGCCAGAGGGCGCTTGCGCCCCGCTGGGGCGAAGAGCCGTGCGCCTGCCGGCCCTCAGCCACCACCTGGAAAAACAGCGCGCCCTTCTCGCCGACGTCAATCAGGCGCATCTCGTGCCCCGCGTCGGGGACGATGGCCGCATCCGCCTCCAGGCCACACTCCTCCAGAAGGTACTTTATGCCGAAGTCGCTGCCGGCCTCCTCGTCGGCGACGGCGACGAGGAGAAACTCGCCGGGCAGGGCCGCTTCGCGGGCCTTGAGGAACCGCGCAGCGAGCATCATCGCCGCCAGCGGACCCTTGTTGTCCTTTGCGCCGCGGCCATAGATGCGCCCCTCGCGCTCGACCGGCTCGAAGGGGTCGGTCTCCCATCCGTCGCCGGCCGGGACCACGTCGAAGTGAAGGGCGACGGCGACGCGCGGTCCCGGCGCGCCGGGACGCCCGATCCGAGCCACCACGTTCGTCCGCCCCGGCACCTTCTCAAAGACCTTGTAGCGGATGCGCTCGGCGTCACAGAAATCCGTCAGGACCTTCGCCGCCCGGTGCTCGTCGCCCGGCGGATTGACGGAGCGCGCGCGCAGCAGGTCCGAGAGGTCTTGCCGCAGCAGAGCCGTTCGGGACGCAAGAAACGAGCGGACCTCGTCGGCCCGTGGGGCGTGTTGGGCTTGGGCCATGGCTTCCGGATGGACCGGAGCGGCGGAGGGGGCGGGCTAGGGCTCCGGCTCGCCGCGGCTCGAATCCACTTCCTCCAGGTACGCCAGCGTCCGCTCGAGTTCGTTTTGCAGGTGCCGCACCCGCAGCAGGCTCCGCACCCGCGTCAGGAGTTCCCAGCGGTTGATCGGCTTGGAGAGGAAATCGTCGGTCCCCGCCTCGACGGCGCGTTCGATGTCGCCCACCTCCGTCAGAGCCGTCACGATGCAAATCGGAATGGAGGCCGTCTCGGGATCGCCCTTGAGTTTTCGGCAAATCTCGAAGCCGGAGACCTTCGGCATCATGATATCGAGGAGGATAAGGTCCGGCTTCCCGGCCTTGACGGCTTCGAGCGTCTGCTGGCCGTCGTGGGCCGCCAGGACGCGGCAGCCCAGTTCCTCCAGGTATGCCTGGAGCAACTCGACGTTCTGCTCGTTGTCGTCGGCAATGAGGACCGTCGAGTCCCGGACCTCCTGCTCCCGTTCGCCCGCCATGCGCCGATCCCCTATTCCGTCTGCCGCAATCGCGCCAACAGCGATGCCGTCCGTTTCGGAAGCCCTTCGCTCCCCGCCACCGCCAGCGCCCTTAAGTGGCTCTCCAGGAGCGCCAGGCCCGCCGCATCGTTCACTTCGTACCAATGCGGCACAAGGCCCAGGATCAGACCGAACGCCTCCGCCCGGTCCACCAGCGCCTCGAAGACGCCGGGGCCGTCCCAGTCGAACCCCTGGAACAGTTCCGGCCGCTCCAGACTCAGACCTGCCAGGTACACCCCCCCTTCCACCGTCGGGCCGAGCACCACGTCGCTGACCAGGAGCCGGTCGAACGCCTCAATGACGAAGGCGTCCGGAACGGTGGGACAGTCCGTCAGGCAAAAAACCAGCCGCCGGTGCCCCGTCCGAAACGCGTATTCCGCCAGGGCCACGAGAGCCTGTCCGCGGCTCGCCCCTTGCTGCTGCACGAGCCGCCAGTGCCGCGACGCGAGCAACCCGACCGACTTTCTCGCCCCGCGCGGGGCATAGGCCAGCACCCGGCTCCGGACCGACAGGGCCGAGAATCGCTCGCACAGGTCCATCACGAAACTACGGTACACCTTGGCGGCGGCGGGCGCACCGAGGACCTCGGCCAAGCCGGGCTTGACCCGGCCGGCCCTCGGTTCCCTCGCAAGCAAGGCAAACAGAGTAGACAAGAGTCTCCACCTCGCCCCGGCTCCGCCCGGGTCCCGGCGTGCCGGGACTCCGCCGAGGCGAAGCCCGGACAGCCGCCACACCTGGTCCATACCACCGCCCCGTGCTTCGCAGTCCCGACTCGTCGGGACTGCTTCGCAGAGTAGCATCGGTCCAAGACAGTCCTCATACCGAACTTGGCCGTTATGGGCACTGCAGTCGTGCAGATTATAGAAGTCGGCGGCGGAGACTGTCCATCAAAAAAGCCCTCCGGGCACAAGAGACGCGCGGGGAAACGTCAGGGGACGGCGAAGGTCGCCGACCGCCCGCCACGGGCGGGTAAACTTCCGCGGTGGGTTCACAATCCCACGCGGCTCGAGCCGCCCGTATCAGCGGGCGGTCACCTTCGGTTTCGCGCAAAGCGGTGTGGGATCCCTACTCGCCCAGCCGTTCGACCTCCTCGCGTGCGAGCCGCACCCAGGTGTCGAAGCGTTCCGGCCGGTTCTCGCACGTGTGCGTGTCCTTCAGGATCATCTCGAAGACGCAGCCGCGCGTCGCCTCGAGCGCCTCGCGCAGATACTGCCGGATCGCCTTCGGGTCGAACCCGCCGACCAGCATCTGCGGCTTGGGCTTCCAGGAAAAGATGGCCTGGCGGCCGAGGCGTTCCGCGCACTTCGCCACGTCGGCCGACGGGGCGATTGAAATCCGCCGAATGTTCGGAATCCGCAGCACGTGGTCCAGTTTCCGCGTCAGGTCCTCGCAACACCCGTAGCCGTTCAGTCCGAACGGTTCGAGCAGCCGCCGCTCGTACTGAAGGCAGAATCGCTCGTGCATTTCGGGGCTGACGAGGGCGAGTTCCTGGGCCTCCGCGGACGCCCACAGGTCGCACAGGCGCACGTGCTCGCCGTCATATCCCGGCTTCGGGAGTTCGTCCGTGTACCCCACGCCGCCGGTGGACTGATACGTCCCGTCGTTGTTGAGCGCCAGGACACCCAGGGCGAGCATCTGCCGGATCCGCCGGCGGTGACCCTCTTCGAGGAAGGCCATCGCCTCCGCAAGCATCCCAGGGTTGTCGTACATATCCATCATCACCTGGTTGAGGCCGCGCAGACTCGTATACTCGTTCATAAGATGGAAAGAGACGTGGCAGCCGCCCTTTTCTCGTACGCGCAGGATCCCGCCGAAAAGGTCGTGGGCGATTTCCCGCCCGCGCCGGGTCGCCTCCTCATCCACCCACAGGTCGGGGTGCCGCAACTTCTTCAGGTCCCCCGGGTCGAGGATAACCGGCTCAAAGGCCCACGCCCCCATCGCCGAATCGGGCGACGGTTTCCGGCGCGGCTCCAGGCCCCATCCGCTCGACCGCACGAGCGGCCCGGCGACCCACTCGGCCTCCATGACGGCGTCGCCGGCGAAATGCTCCTGCGCGTAGATCCGACACCGCAGGTTCATCTCCATCCCCCTCGCCTGCTTTCCCTCGCAGGTGAGCGCCGCCTCCGGCAAGAGTTCCCGCCACGAACCCTCAGGAAACACCAGAATCATCGCGCGCGGCCTGCAGAGCGCGTGATGCTGCTTCCAGAGGCCGCGTCGCTCTTCCATGACCGGCAGCGCCGCAATGTCCCTCACGCGCTTCGCCAGGTCCCGGAGGATCGCCCGATCCTTCTTCGTGATTTCGGCCACTGCGTCCAGGCTCGTCTCCTACACCGTTCCACCACGAGCGACGATTATGCCACCGCCGGCCGGGATGTCAACTCTCGGCCGGGCGAGGACCATCACCTCCTCTCCAGCCGCGACGACCCGCTCGTGAACATCCGGTTGCACGCCGGCCCCCGCCGCCACCCCGAACAGACGGTTGGATGGGCAAAAGGCGCTTGCCCCTTTTTCTTCGAGAGTATAATGGCGGCATGACGCGCGCAGACCTCGAACCCATCACGGCCGCGGGACTGCTGGTGACCGACTTCTGCCCCGCGCGGTGCCGACACTGCTACGTCTCCTCCGGCCCCGAGGGCCGGCGGTGGATGACGGTCGAAGCGGCGCGAGGGCACTTTGCCGCCCTGGCCCGCCGGGGCGTCTCGTTCGAGGGGATCCACGTCGGCGGCGGCGAACCGTTCGGACGGGGAACCGAGGAGGATTTCGCGCGGCTCCTGGGGATCGTCCGTGCGGCCCGCGAGGCCGGCCTGGAGGGCCTCGGCTACGTCGAAACCGGCGGGGCGTGGGCAACGGATGCCGACCGCGTCAGCCGGCGTCTGCGGGCTCTGGCGGACGCCGGGATGCGCCAACTGGCCATCAGCGCCGACCCGTACCACCAGGAGTTCATCCCGCCGGAGCGTGTGCGGCTGCTCTACGAGGCGGCCGTCGAGGCGCTCGGGCCGCAGGGCGTCCGGGCGCGGCGATGGGCGTGGCTCAAAGCACCCGAGAATGTGGCGGCGATGGCGGAAGAGGCGCGGGAAATGCTTTTCACCGAGCACCTTCGGCGGTATCCTGAACGGATGACGGGGCGGGCGGCCGAGCGCCTGGCGGCACTGGCTCAGCGCACGGCGCCGGAGAGGATCCCGGAGGACGGCTGCAGCGAGGCGCTGCTGAAGAGCCGGCACGTCCACGTGGACCCCGACGGATGGGTCTGGCCGGGGACGTGCGCGGGAATCGCGCTGGGGCGGGCAACGCGGGAGCGTCCGCTGGATGCGCTGCTGGGCGGATGGCAGATGTCGGACAGTCCACGGATCGAACGGCTCGTCGCCGGCGGGCCGCGCGGCCTCGTGGAGGAAGCGGCGGCGCTCGGCTGGACGCCCGATGACGCGGGGTATGCCGGCAAGTGCCACCTGTGCTGGTCGGTGCGTCGGCATCTGGTGCGGGCGGGCGCGGGGGGAGAGGAGTTCGGACCGGCGTCGCTCTACGACGAGTGAGACGGAACCAGGGAGAGACTGCCATGATTCAGGCGTACCATCTTCCGGCGAGCGGCGGCCCGCTCATCGCGATGACCGACACCGAAAAGATCCTGGAGGCCTTCCGCGGCAAGGAGGGCCTCTTGTGGGTGGACATGGAGTCTCCGACGCCGGAGGAGACGGACCTGCTGGCGTCGGGGTTCGGGTTCCACCCCGTGGCCGTCGAGACGTGCCGCGAGGTCACCAGCCAACCTCTGGCCCACGGGTTCGACGATTACCTCTTCATGGTCATCCATGCGGTGAACATCCAGACGCGCGGCCTCGAGGTGGACACGCTGGAGGTGGACATCTTCTGGGGCAAGACGTTCGTGCTGACGTACCACCAGGTGCCCGTGAAGAGCATCACGGAAATCCGGGAGGCTTGCGTGAAGGACGGGGAGCGGCTGCTGTCGCGCGGAGCGGCATTTTTCATGCACGCCGTCGTAGACAAGATCATTGACAATTTCACGCCCACGCTCGACCACCTGGAGGCGGTACTGGAGGAACTCGAAATCCAGATCTTCCGCAACCCGACCGACACGCTCCTGCACCAACTGCTGGACCTGAAGCAGACGGTCCTGTACCTGGGGCGCGTGGCCGTGGCCCAGCGGGACGTCGTGGGGCGCCTCGTGCGCGGCGAGTTCGGGCCCGTCACGAAGCAGGCGATGGCCTACTGGCTCGAAGCCTACGACCACCTGCTGCGGATGGTGTACACGATTGAGAATCAGCGCGACATCATCACGACGGCCCGCGAGACCTACATGTCAGTCGTCACGAACCGCACGAACGCGGTCATCAAGGTGCTGACGATCATCGCGACGGTGTTTATGCCCATCACGTTCATCGCCAGCCTGTATGGGATGAACTTCAAGTTCATGCCGGAGATCGCATGGGAGTGGGGCTATCCTGCCGCGCTCCTGCTCATGCTGGGCATCTCGCTATGGATGGTCTGGTTCTTCCGCCGCAAGAAGTGGTTGTAGACTCTGTCTGAGAATGCTCTTCGGGTGGCGTTCGCGGCGACCTGGGAAGGTCGCCGCGCCACTACGCTCAGGCGCCTTCCGCGGCGCTCGCGACGTCGGGGTACACGTCGAAGAGATGGTCGAGGCGAGTGGTCTGGAGCAACTCGCGCAACCGCGGCTGGGGATTGGCCAGGCGCAGAAATCCTCCCCGGCCGTGCACCTTCAGGTACGCCGTAATCAGCACCCCCAGGGCGTCGCTCGAGATGAAGTCGGTCTTCGAAAGGTCGCAGACGATCTGCGTGGCGCCGGCGTCGAGCGCCCCAAGGAGAACCTCGCGGAGGCGCGCCGAGGCGGCAACGTCGGCGGAACCCTCCACCACGACCACCTGGCAAGACCCTTCCTGTCGGACGTAGGCTTTCATGGCACCCTCCCCGTTTCTACCGTCACTTTGCGCGGTGGGTCAGGAGACCCGCCGCGCAAAAGCATTGATCTACCGGCGCCGGCCCTCCGGGGGGAATCCGCGGACTGGGCTCCCCCGGTACTTGACCATGTGAACCTCGGCGCCGTTCGCCGAATAGGTCACTTCGTCCATGTAGGACCGCATGAGCATGATGCCCCGCCCGCACGGACGCTGGAGGTTCTCGTCCACCGTCGGGTCGGGGATACAGGCGGGCTGAAACCCCGCGCCCTCGTCGGCGACGCGGATCTCCACGCGGTCCGCCAGCACCCGATACGCCAGCCGAACCTTCCGCGACTCTTCCATCCGGTTCCCGTGTTTCATCGCGTTGATGAGGGCTTCCTCGATGGCAAGGCGGACGGCGAAGCGGCAGTCCTCGCCGTAGCCCAGTTCCGCCAGGCGCGACAGGACCCGCCGCTCCGACTCCCGGATCGCCGACAGCCGCGTGGGAAGGACCTCTTCGGACCAACCGGTGGGGTCGCGGATGTCGGCGGTCGGCTCCGGCACGGTCAGGTCTCCGCCTCCCCCTCGCCCAGGAGGGCCGCCACCGCCTCCTCCTCGCGATCAAAGATGCGGAACAGACGGTCCAGGCGCGTGATGGCGAAAACCTCCCAGATGCGCGGGTCAATGTCGGCCAGGCACAGTTCCCCGCCCGCTTCCGCCAGACGCTTGTGCAGGCGGATGATCTCCCCCAGCGCCATGCTCGTCAACTGGTGGACCCCCAGAAAGTTCAGGACGACCCGCCGGCCGGGAACATCGGCCAAGGGCAGCAACGCCTTGCCGAACGCCTCGACCTGTTCGGAGGTGAGAATGGCTTCGAGCCGCACGCGCGCAATCGTCACACCGTCGCGCTCGATGGTCTGGATGATGTCCTTGTCCGCCACGGTCGGCCGGCTCCGTCCTTCGGGCAGGATGTGGAATGGTAGGCGGCGGCCGGGAAACTGTCAACGCTTTTTCCGCCCGGCGGGTCAGAGGTCCGCAGGTCGACGCCGGAGGCGGATGAGGGCGGCAGCGCCCAGGACCAGCAGAGCCAACGTGGCCGGCTCGGGGACCACCGTCCAATCCTTGCTCGGCCGATAGAAGGCATCCAGCAAGGCGCCCGTGCCGTCGAGCAGGCGGCCGTCGGCCACGCACCCGTCGAGGAACGATTCGACGTCGCCCTCCACATACAGCCGCAGGCCGTTCAGGTCCAGCGTGGAGCCCGGCTCGATTGCCACGAGGTGGGCGAAGAGGCATTCGGCCCCGAACGTGCCGCGGTTGCCGTTGTCGAACAAGTCCACGAGTTGGACGCATCCGACATCAGCCCCGCCGACCGTCAGCGTGCCGAGAGCGAAGTTCAGGTCGAAGCCTCCGCCCACGGCCGAGGCAACCTCGAAGGGGTCCACGACGGCGGCCCCGCCCTCGAAGATGAGTTCCAGGTTCGCCAGACCGGCCATGGCGGCAGGGTCGGTGCTCTGGTTCTCGAAAGCGGAGCCGGTCATGTGAATGGTCGCACCCGGAACGGCCGTGAAGGTGCTGCTCGCTCCGAACTGCAGGAGGTTCGAGACGGCAATGTCAGCGGCCGAGGCGGTTATGTTGAACGTGCCCGATCCGACAAAGAGACCATCAGTTGCGACCTCGCCTCCACTTTGTTCAAAAAAGCCTGTTGCTGGCGCGCTATAGCCTCCAACTCGAAGCCAATTTGTGGAGAGAGAGCCTTCACTTAAGAGATAGGTTCCAGGATGTTCCCCACCCCCAATCGAAATGCCACCACTGTGCCCAGATACTTCAATTCTCCCCATAGTCACCTTGCCGCCTACTTGGGTAAACTTACCGACTTGAGATTCCCCGATCGAGAGGTAGAGGCCAGATACTTCCCCCCCACTGATACCAGAGGTTTCGTCGCTGACTAGAAGTTCACCCCAACCCAAATCAACATTCCCACTTCCCGATATATTCACCCCGTTGCGCAACCCAATGAGTCCTCCGGAAGTTGCACAGATTGCCCCTGCGCACTGCACGTGATCGTTAATGTCCCCCTGACCACGAATAGTTTGCCCGGAAGACACGTTCAATGTTGTTCCTGCGAAGTGAAGCATGCCCGAATTACTGTAGCCCTGGAACACAGACAACAGATCTTGATTGGCGGCAAGAACGGTCAAGGATTCGCCAGTGATAGTTAGGGAGGCATTTGAGGCATTAAGGATTCTGCCTTTGGAAAAATCAAGGATGGCGTTGTTGGCGCTAATCGAAGAACTGCTATTCATAAAATCCAGGTCACCTTCCAGATTGAGACCATCCAGGTGCAGTTGCCCTGACGTGAACTCAAACCGACCACTAGGGTTAACCTTCAAATGACCAACGTTGCAGACGCCACCGCTCTGGATCAGAGATCCTTTGCCATCATAGGCGGTATATTTGGGATTATGATATCCGACGAAGAGGCGTCCTACAGTAAGAATTCCCCCGCTAAGGTCATATGTCCCATCTGAACCTGTTCTGAAGCCTAGATAGAGATACGATGTCGTGTTGCTGCCGCCACTCTGAGCAAACTGCCCAATGCCGCTTTCGCCGACATATTCACCGTCGCACCAAAGCCAACTGGGTGAGGAATGACCAACCGATAACTGGCCTGTTCCACTAAGTGTATATGTACCTTTAGATTCTTCGTAGCCCATGCCGATGTGGAGGCGGGAGCTAACATTGGAGGTCCCCCCGCTATGCGTGAAGAGCCCCGGTCCGTAGTACATTCCAACGTCAACCTCATTGCACAACAAGGAACCACCACTCAACTCATATGTGCCGTTACTGACATTACCTCCCCCCCCGCCCCCAAGCTGAATGTAGTGCGTTATGGTATGACTGCCACCGCTTTGCTGGAAGATTCCTGTCCCTCCATCGTAGTCAGCTCCGACATAGCAGTACTGAGTGGAGAGTTGGGCGTCACCGCTGAGCATGTACCTGCCAGTCGCTGTGTTCTTGGCCGCAAGGTACAATGAACCATGAACAGTGTGAACTCCACCCGACTGCTCAAACAGGCCGTCCCCATATCTCCCAACAAAGATTGACGGACTAGACAATTCGCCGCCGGTCAGTTCATAAGTTCCTGTTGACCCGGTCTCACGAGCGATGAAAAAATCGGTACCAACGGCAAGACTACCGCCTGATTGACTAACTCTACCATCAAATGTGTAGCCAACGATGATTTCACCTATATTAGCATCTCCAGAGGCAAGCCCGGCCGTCCCGCCGTTGTCAATGAACCCCGTATCGCTGGAGGTCGGTGGCACGAGGGTTGACCAGTTCGCCAGATCGAGCCAGTCCCCGCTGCCGGGATTCGTCCAATAGGTGTTGGCAGCCTGAGCGGCTGTGGAGGACAACATGAGGACGGCTAGAGAAAGGACAAAGACCCGGGCGCATCGCGCGCCCGTCCGGCATTCCCTCGCGTGCATCATTCCCCCTGGCGCTTCCCGATGGGCCGACTTTGCCTCGGTTCGGGCCGCGCCCCCGGCGCGGAGCCTCCATTCCCGGTGCCGTAGCGAAAGGACCCTCCCCGTAGGTACAATATCAATATACACCACGTTCCGGCAAAGTCAAATGCCTTCCCGGCATCTCCCCCGAAAATGACCATCCCAGGGGTGATTTTCGATGCAATCAGCGGGAGAAAAGGGCGCGGACGACCAGGACAACGACGGCTGCGGCGGCCAGATACGGCCACAGTTCTACAAAAGTCGCCCGGCGACGAGCCTCGATGGATCGGCGGATCGCCTCGACGGCGGCCGGCGAATCGTCGCGAGCCGCACCCGCCTGGAACCCTTCATCGGAGCCGAGGAGCGCAGTGCTCACGTCAGGCGCCGACTCGGCGCCGACCCCCAGCGGTTCAAAGAGAGGATTGGCTCGGAAAGCGGCCGGCCGGCTCTCGTGCGGGACAAGCCACTCCACCGCCCGACGCCAGAACACCGGGAACCCGGCGCGATTCGGCCAATCGGTGGTCTGCGCGTCGAAGCCAAAGAGCACCGCCAAACGGCGCGCACCGCCCGCCTCCCATGTGACGATGAGCGGAGAATCGGGCGTCCCGAGGAGCAACTCGGCCGACGCTCCCAGCGCGTACCGCCGCACGGAAGCGAGGCGCGGCGGCTCCAGATAGAGCGCCTCGGCCAGCAGATGCTCGGCCGCGACGCGCCACTCGGCCGGCGCCTCTTCATCCGCCGGCCGCAACGGCCCCGCCCCGTCGGACGGAAGGATAAGCGCAGCCGGACCTTTCCAGTCGGCCGACAGCGCCGACGCATAGGCCACAACGATATCCGTCTCGCCGACCGGTGATGCCGCGCCGTCCGGCGCCTCGGCGACGGCCGTGTCGCCGGCGGCGGCAAGGGCTCGGCTCAGCGAGGGAGGCGCATCGCCCACGAGGAGGATCCGCACGGGCCCCGCCGCCCCGAGCGCCAGTTCCGCCGTGTCGTCCTCCGGGAACCCATCCGACGGACCCATCAGGCTGACGGTCAATCCGTCGTCCGCCGGACCGGAAAGGCGAATGTTCCTTTCGACCGTCTCGCCCGGCGAAACGAACGCCCGCTCCGTCACAAGGTCACGGGCCGTATCGTCGAAGACATGCAGATCATAGGGTCCCACGGCGTCGGCAGCCGCCCGGGCCGACACGAAAAGCCGGCCCTCGCGCAGGGCGACGCGCGCGAGGCCGGCGTTGCGCGACTCGCCGCCCGTCGCCACGACGTACAGGTTCCCCGGCAACGGTTCCGCCGGCGCGACATCGGTCACAAAAACAATAGGCACGTCGGGGGCGCGAGCGGTCTCGGCCATGGCCGTCGGCATCGCGTCGCCGCTCGCGCGGGCGAATCCGCACGTCCCGACGAAACGCCGACGGAACTCCGCGCCGGTCATCTCCTCGGCCGTGATGAAGTTCGAATCGTCGGGGACGAGAACCAGGCGCACCGGGGCCGCGCCGGCGGCATCGAGGACTCTTGTCATCATGGCCCGCGCGCGGTCGCATCGCCGCCCGTCCTCGGACCCGGTCCACGTGCCCATGCTGGCCGTCCGGTCCAGGACGATCGTCGCTACGGGCTCCGGGGGCGCAGCGGTGGGAACGGCGGGGCGGGCGCACGCCAGGACCACCAGGAGGATCAGGATCGCGTCGAGCCAGAGGAGCGGATCGCGGACGCGCACACGGGCGGACGGTTTTCCGGCGGGCCCGCCGCCCAGCGCCCGTTTCCAAAGCAGGAGCGACCCGACGACCACTCGCCGCCCGCGCGGCGCAAGGAGTCCCCACAGAAACACCGCCGGCACGAGGGCCAGGCCCGCCAGAAACCAGGGGGCCACCAGTTCCATCGCGCGCTCGGCCTCCGGTTCCTACAGGTTCTCTTCCTCGGCCTCGATGCGGACCACCTTCGTCAACAAAAGGTAGTTGCGATTGTAATACAGCGTGACGATGCCGCTCACGCGCCACCGGGCGTGCTTACGGCCTTCGGCCGTGACGCTCTCCAGGAACTCGCGCCACCGGCTCTCCAGGAGCCTCATGGGCACATCGCCGGAATCGAAGACGAAGATCGGCTCGCCGTCCTCGTCCACGTCGAACCGTCCCTCGCGGTCGAAGAGGCGTTTGCCCTCTTCGATCAGTCCGGGGCCCTGCGGGACCGGCGCTTTCCACTCGCGCGGGCGGAACGGGTCCGTCGGGTCCACCGGCGGAATGGGTGGGATGCCCAACTCGGGCACCGGGGGCGGCGGCGTGATGACCGGTTCCTCGCCCTCCCCTTCGCCGGGCGTCTCCGGCATGGAGGGGACAAGCACCTCCGGCACCGGCGGAGGCGGCGCGATGCCGGCGTCCGGTGCCGGCTCCTCGGTCCCGGCGGCGGGTGCGGCGCCGCTTCGCTCCACCACGGCGGCGGCCACCCACGTCAAAACCGCAACCAGGACCACAGCCGTTGTCCATCCGACCTGCCTCATCAGGAGTCTCCTGCCGATTACCGCACTCGGGCCGCCCTCTTGCGCCGGCCGCGATTCCGGGGCGGCCATTGTAGCGCCTCGCACCCGTGCCGCCAAGCCGCGACTTCCCCCGTCCCGCCGTTACCGTTCCAGGCGCTCCACGCGCCGCTTTCCAATCAGGGCTACCCCTCTATCATATCCTTTGACGGGCCGAAGGTGAAACGCTTTTACGTTGGTGGGTCGGCGGCGGAGCGTCTATAATCCCCGCCGACGACTCCAGGAGAGGCTTGCCCTATGCCCCGCGGGCTGGTGCGTGTCATCGTGAATCCCATCTCCGGCCGAGGCCAGGACCGCGGCCTCCTGGAGCGGCTGGCGCTGCATCTTCGGCTACGTCACTTTCCGGTCCAGGTCCTTCGGACGGAAGGGCCCGGCCATGCCCGACGGCTGGCTGCCGAGACGCCCGACGACGCCCACTGCATCATCAGCATCGGCGGCGACGGAACCCACCGCGAAGTCCTCGCGGGCCTGGTCGGCCGGCCGGTGCCCGTCGTCGTCGTCCCAAGCGGAACGGAGAACGTTTTCGCGCGGACGTTCCGGCTGACGGGGACGCTGCGGGAAATCCTCGACCTGGTGCAGCGCGGCCGGCAGGTGGCGCTGGACGTCGGCCAGGCCGACGGACACTCCTTCGTCCTCTTCTCGGGCGTCGGCTTCGACGCCGAGGTGACGCGCCTCGTCCACGAGCGCCGCCGCGGGCCGATAGATCGCGCCGCCTATTACGGGCCGGTGGGGCGGCTGTGGTGGCGATACCGGTTCCCCCGGCTTCGGGTGACGGTGGACGGGCGGACGCTGACCGAGGACGCGGGCGTCGTCGTCGTCGCCAATACGCCCCGCTACGCCGACCGCCTCCGCGTCGCGCCGGACGCCCGGGCCGACGATGGGCTCCTGGACGTCGTCTGCTACCGCACGCGGTCACGCTGGACCCTGCTGCGGCACTACGTCCAGACGAAACTCGGGACGCACGTGCGCGACCCGGATACCATCATCGAGCGCGGTCGGCGGGTCGAGGTCGCATGCGACTCTGGCGCCGTCCCCGTCCAGGCGGACGGCGACGCTATCGGATCAACGCCCATGACGTACACCCTCCAGCCGCGAGCGGTGCGGATACTCCTGCTCAGCCACGACCGGGAGAACGCCGGGTTTAGCCGCGACCCGAAGTTTACCCGCCGTGGCGGGGCGAGCGCGACGCCGTAAAACGGGAGAAAACCATGTCCACGCGAAAAGCAAAGGTCGGGAACCTCATCCTCGACAGCAACCGGCTCTTTCTGGTCACCGGGCCGTGCGTCATCGAGTCCGAGGACCTCTGCCGGCGAATCGCCGAGCACGCCAAGGCCGTGGCCGAGCGCCTCCAAGTGCCGCTCGTCTTCAAGGCTTCCTATGACAAGGCGAACCGCACGAGCCGCTCGTCCTTCCGCGGGCCCGGCATCGAAAAGGGTCTGGCGATCCTCGCGCGC
>DATKUU010000081.1:0-9895 GCA_035530455.1 Phycisphaerae bacterium
TTATACCCTGCGGCCTGTTGGGCGGGGCCCCGATGCTCCCAGCATCGTCGGCCCGGGGCCTGAGGAGTCGAGAGCCCCGGGGCCACTGGCCCCGCCCTTCGGCCGTTTCTTCGCGCTGCATCACTTTGCATCACGTTGCATCGCCTTCGCGCAATTCGTGTAATTCGTGGACCTCATCCGGCTGTTCGAACCGCCGCCGCCAGGAGCTCCTCCCGGAGGTCCGCCAGCTTGGCCGCAAGCCGGGCGAGGATCTCCGCCGGCAGCAGCACCTGGGCGTGCCTGGCCCCGACGTCGGCCAGGGCCTTCTTGCCCTCGGCGGTCGCGGCCAGGCGGGTGATGATGGCGTCCAGGACGTCGGCGACGCCCACGCCCTCGGCCGCCACCAGCGCGGCCAGGTCGTCGGAACGCCGGGCCTCCGGCGGCACTTGCTGCTCGAACCAGTCGAAGACCATCTGCGCCGCCGCCATGGCCGTGCCCTGCCGGCCGTGGAGGGCGGCGATGAAGAAGTAGCAGCGGCCGCGCCGCTGGCAGTCGGCGATTGCCTGCTTGTACAGGCCCTCGACGGCGTCGCCCCAGAGGTAGCGGCTTCCCGGGACGCCGACGATCTGGTGGACGTGCTTGTGCACGCGGGCGTAGGCCACCAGCAGCCGCAGGGCGCGGGTATCCTGGAGGGCGAGCTCGGCGACGAGCTGCCGGCCGCGGATCCCCGTGGAGCCGGCGGCCTGGAGGCGGCGGCACAGGTCCTGGGCCAGGAAGTCCAGGCCGTACCGCGTCTCCGGCAGGCCGCGCTGGCCGAGGGGGTCGCCCGGGGTACGCTCGGCTCGTCGTTTTCGCGATCGGTTCATAGGCGCCCCTCCTCAGGTGGCGTCGCGGGACCCCCGCGTATCGCCCGCGCGGCGGGGTAGTTACTGTCGGGCTCGCCAAAAAGCGACGCCGGCACGCCCAACGCCTTGAGCTGGTCTATCGGGCGCGTCGGTAGCAGCCCGCGCTGGCCGAGGGGGAGTGCGGCGGCGGTTTTGTCAGTTGGTCGGTTCATTGTCCACGAATTCCACGAATCTCACGAACTCGCTTTCATTCCAACTGCGGCAGCAGCTTGATCGGCGCCATCGTCCTCGGAAGGGCGCCGGCCTTGACAGCCTCCTCGATCTTGGGCAGAAGCTGCTTGCCGATCGTCTTGCCGTTGCCCCAGACGATGAAGGGCATGAGGGCCTCGCGGAAGTCCAGAACCTCGTCGTTTATGGCGATCATCAGAGCCTTGATCACCGCGGCCAGGGACCGCCAGCGGCGGCGGCCCTCCTGTTCGCAGGCGGCCTCGGACGCGGAGACGCAGCGAACCTTCCCCGTCGGCGTCTCGGAGAACCGCTTCTCGCTGGCCGAGGGCAGCGGCACGCCCATCTCAAAGCGCATTCCGCGAAAGCAAAAGCCGATCAGGGCCTGGTCGGGCGCCTCCTGGTAGCCGAACTCATACGCCCCGAACTTCCGGAGCGTCTTGCGGATCTCGGCCACGCTGCGGTCGCTGGACACCTTCGTGCCCTCGGCGTAGCGACTCATTTGCGTTCCTCCCTGGTCCCTGGTCCCTGGTCCCGAGTCCCTATCTGTTGCCCGTTGCCTGCTGCCTGTTGCCTCTTGAGAATCAGCAGGGCCCGCTTCCGGATCGCCGGCATCGTCGGGGGGCGCCTTTTCCCGAAGAGCCTCTGCAATTGCCCCGCGGCCTCGCGGAGGAGGCGCTTCTTTTCCGCCATCGGCAGGCGGTCGAACGGCTCCCGCAGTGCGTCCCATTCGTCTTGAATGGCCTGCTTGGCCGCCAGCTCGGCCGCGAGCTTGGCGATGCGGGGATCCGCCGGCGGTTGCCTTTCGGCCGCCTTCTTGGCGGCGTCCAGCATCTCCTCGATCCAGCCCCTCAGCACGTTGGGCTGGATGAAGTTGTCGAACTTCTTCCAGGCGCCCTTCTTCCGCTGCCAGGACTGCCGGCCGTAGTAGTCAATGGCGGCGAGGATCTGCTCCGGGGGCCAGCTTTCCAGGGCGGCCCCGATGGCGATGAAGCGGCCCTGGTCCAGGACGCGGACGTGGTTGCGGGGGATCTTCTCATTCCAGCGGGCCATGATCCTCTGGGCCGCCGTCACAACCTCCTCCAGGGGCCCGGTGTGTCCCGGCGCGCCCGGATCCGGCAGGCGGCGGAGCTTTGGCTGGTAGGCCAGGCGGATCCCGCTGCTGCTCGGCGCTGTAGTCTTTTCAGGTTCCATGTCCACGAATTACACGAATTGCACGAATTGCACTTGTCATGCCGGAATCTCCGTGATCTTCACCTTCACCACCTTGTGCGGGCTGCCGAAGGCCCCGCCGGTGACCTGGTCGTACCACTTCGCCTCGCGCCGGGCGTGGCCGGCGTCGGCGTAGACCTTGAACGCGCAGTCGCTGACCGTCACCGGGCGGTTGTGAACGGTCACCACGATGTAGCCTGTAAACTCAAGCACGCGCCGCCGCTCGCCTTCGTTCCATCGCCGCCCCTTCCCGCAGCACGGCACCGCACTTGCGACACCGAGCGCTGCCCGCCGCGTAGCGGCCGTCCTCTGCGTAGCACTCCGGGCAGTAAAGGCCGTCGCCGTTCATGGCCTTGATGGCGGCGATCTGCTCGGGGTCACCGAACTTCAGCGGCCTCTTAAACGGGTTGGCCATGTCGCACCTCCGGCTTGGGGTCCAGCCAGCCGCCCACCTCGTCAACATCAATTTCAGTGAAGTACTGGTCCGCGTAGCGGAACCCGCGGAAGCCCTTCATCGGAATGGGCTTGATCCACTCCCAGCTATCCGCAGCCATAAACACGAACACGCCGGGCGGCCACAGCGTGCCGGTCGCCCGGCACGGAAAGCCCTCGATACGCCGGGCGATGTTGCTGACCAGGGCAAAGCCTCGGACGTAGCCGTCCTCCACGTAGTAGACACGGTCACGCGACCTGAGACTGATCGGATAGCAGTTGATCGGGAAGCGCCGGAAGTACTCCCCGCCGCCGGCGGCGATGCAGTCGGCCGCCTCTTGGGCGGCGGCTTTCATTTGCGACTTCGGCGTTGTGACGATGATGTCCATGGTCTCTCCTGGCTACCGACTCCCGGCTACCGGCTCCTTCGTTGCTTGTTGCCTGGCCCCTAGTCCCTGGTCCCTGGTCCCTAATCCCTTCGCCGCCCTGCGGCGAATCGCCTTGACCCCCTCCAGCAGTTTTCTCAGCCAGTAGGCCGGGCAGGTGGCGACGTCGTCGTATTGGCCGGAGGACATGTGCGGGCCGGCCAGGAAGGCACTCAGCCCCACGTCGCCCATGCCCAGCTTGAGGGCCAGTTGCCGCACCCGGAACAGGAGGGCGTCGGTGGGGCTGGCCTTTTCGTCCTCGGCCTGCCAGTAGCCCGTCCTCGCCCCCATCAGGCGCCCGCCGCAGCGGGCCTCGTAGAAGGCCATGCAGGCGATGAAGCCGGCCCGCGTCGCGGTGCGGTCGGCGGCGGAGTGGAAGCCGCCGACGTTCCGCTGAATGAGCCGCCGGGCGGCGTCGTCCAGGCCGGCCGCCCTGGCGGCCGCGTGCAGCGCCTTCTTTTGTCCGTTGGTCAGCATCAGTCCACGAATGACACGAATTGCACGAAACGAACCGATCTTCATCCTGCCGCCGTTGGCGGTGTCTGCAGTTTCTGGAAGGTGCCGCCGCCGCACTTGGGGCAGCGGCCGGGCCTGTCCTTTTGCTCGATGCCGTAGCCGCACGCATGGCACTCCCACAGCCGCCGCCGGCCGGCGGCCCGGTGGAGTTCCTTGAGGCCCCGGTTCCGCATGTGGCGGAGCGTGGCGGCCCGGCCGCAGGCCTCTCGCCGGCGGCGTTCCATCTCCGGGTCGCGCCGGCGCTGCAGGTCGATCCGGCCGCGGTTGTCCAGCAGCACCAGGTTCTCCAGCCGGTCATTGAGGATGTCGCCGTCCAGGTGCACGACGGAGAGCCCCTTGGCGATCGGCCCGCGGTGTTGCTGCCACACCCACCGGGCGTAAGCAATCCAGCGGTCCTGGGGGCGGCCGCCGTCGGCGACCTTGATCCACCGGCGGGCCTTGCCGCGCCACGGCGGCAGGCCGGGCTTGCGCTTCCGCCCGCGGAGGTGCTTGGCCGGCCTGTCGTGGCGGATCTTCACGGTGCCGATCGGACGCCAGTTCCTGGCCGCCGCCCCACGCATCTGGCCGGCCTTGAACCAGGTGCGTTCGCTGCCCGTTGGGCACCAGCCCTTGCGGCCCTTGTTCCAGGAGGCCACGCCCTTGCGGAAGCGGCCCTTCTTGCCGCAGCGGAGCTTCCGCCGGCGGTTCACGGCGGCCCGCTGCTCGGCCGTGGTCAGCTGGCACAGCACGGGCATCAGGGTGTAGTAGGCCACCTGGTATTTCCGCATGAGCCCGCTGATCGAGATCTCCTCGGCCAGGTAGCGGGCGGCGATCTTCTCGGCGTCGCGCTCGAGCAGGTGTCGGTTTCCTCGATGGGCAGTGCGGCTCATTGGCCTTTGGCCTCCGCTGCGATGGGGGATGATGCCTGGGCCATTGCCCTTTCCAGTGGCCGGCCGCACAGGTCTACGTGCTGGCCGGGCGCATTCCTGTTTGCGACGACGACGCGGCGCACGCCGAGCCGCCTGGCGGTGGCAAGCAGTCGAGGGATGTCCTGGTCGAACAGGTGCGCCCACGGCTTGCCCAGTAGGGCGCAGGTGCTGAACGTCCGCGGCGCCCCCGGGTAGCCGCTCTGGCCTGGGTTCCACACGTGCAGGGCTTGGCCGCCGGCGGCGGCGTGGGCCTTCGCTTCGCGGACCTGCCTGTGGCCGAAGAGTCTCATGCCGTCCGCTTGAGCCATTGTCAGCCTCCCTTTCCCGGCTTGCCCGGCAGGACGATCACGTCCAGGTGCGGCGCGCCCCAGCGGCGGGCCTCTGAATGGGTGGGAAAGAACACGTCCAGCTTCCGGCCGCGGATCTTCCCGCCCCGGTCCAGGATGGGCACGGCTGCGCCGGCGGCGTAGCCGGGCACGATCACTCGCGTGCCGAAGGGGGCTTTGGGGTCGGCGGCCACGAATCCCCGGCCGGCGCGGATCAGCGGCAGCAGGCGCCGCCCGCCGGCCAGCCGCCTTTTCTGCATGGGCACGTCCGCCCAGCGGCCGCAGCAGATCCGGCAGGGGCAGTAGGCGGTGACTCGCATGCGGACGACAACGCCGGCCGGCGGCCTTTTCGAAAGGTGCTCTCGCCGAGCAGATTCGCGAGGAGGTAGGTGAGAGACGGCGCGCCGGCCGGCCCGCCTACCAACCGTCGGGCAGGCATTCGCGGGCTCACCCGCCGCGTGGCGGGTCAGCCACAGGACCAGGAAGGCCACCGCGACGATCGCTGCGATCACGATCAGGCAGCCGGTGCAGTGGTCTCGGTCAGCCATGGTGCCAAGCTCCAAATCTCAAATCGTCCACGAATTACACGAATTGCACGAACCAAAGTGTTGCCTGTTGGCTCTAGGGGTTTGCCGCGCGAATTGTCGCCAGCAACGCCCTTCGCTCTGTCTCCAGCTTTGCCATGTCGATGCCGAAGTACTCCGCCAGAAGCTTCTCCGGTCCGACGGAAATCGGCGCGTATGGCTGCCCGTCGCCCAGGCCCCGCCCGGTCGATTCGCACAGAACCACCGGCGGCTGACGCTGGCCGACGAGCCACTCCAAGAAAGCGTCCAGGTACATGCGCTCCGCGTCAGCTTTGCGGAACTTCATCAGCTCGGGGTATTCGTTCTCGCGAGCCTTCGGCGCGGCACTGCGTGTCTGTTGCCTGTTGCCCATTGCCTGTTCCCTGGTCCCTGGTCCCTATTCCCTGTTGCCTGGTGCCTCTCCCTCACGCCACCTTGGCCGCTGCGTCCGCCGGCGGCCGCTTCGCGGGCCGGCCGAAAGGCGCCGCTTCGTGGCGGAGCTGGCGCTTGCCGCCGACCAGGTCGGCCACGAAGTCCAGCTCGGCGACCGAGTACGTCGGCGCCTGGCCGACCTCGCCGGCGACGTCGTGGACGGCGTGCAGCCGATAGGCGACGTTCCGGAGCTTGCCCTCGGCCTGGGCGAGTGAGTGCAGGAACTTGTAGCTGTCCCGGTGCAGGGCGCGCTTGCAGTCCAGCGACTTCAGGATGCTGTCGGCCACGGCCCGGACGTCCTCGGCGGCGATCTCCTCGTCGACCGTCATGAGGAACTGGGCGCCGGAGCGGCTCCGGAGCTGCTCGTACAGGGCCCGGCCCGAGCGGTTGTTGAGGTCCACATTCAGACGGGCGGTGTCGGCCAGGACGACGGCGCAGCGGACGGCCGGGTCGTCGTGGAGGTTGCGGAGCATGTTCTTGGCCCGGGCCCGCAGCGTGGTCGCCTCGTCGACGATGATCACAAACGGGTCGCCCTTGCCGGCGGCGTAGTAGTCGGCCAGGGCGTCGCGGACGGAGCGGTACAGCGTGGCCGAGGTCGAGCGCGTGGTGACGGGCACGTGCAGCCTGCCGGCCAGCTCGGAGATCAGGCCCTGCATGGTGGAGATGGCCTCGCCGGCGGGGATGTACTGTGCCCGGTCGCCGCGCCGGCGGGCGTACTCCATCAGGGCGGCCGTCTTTCCCGCCCCCGACGGCGTGACGACGACGCCGATCGTGGGCACGCTCCAGGCCCGCTGGCAGACCTTCATGATGTAACGGCCGATCTTGGTGGGGACGTAATCAGCCTGGGGGGCCTCGGCCCGGGCCAGGCGGTCGGCCATCCACTGAACGGCCCGCCGGAGGTAGCGGTCGATGTCGCCGCGGTACTTGCCCGCCTGGATCAGCGACCAGGTGCTCCGCGAACAGCGGAGGACCGACCGGGCCAGGAACACATTCGTCAGGTCGGGCTGGCCGGCCTGGAGCTCCGCCAGGTCGTGCAGGATCTGCTGCCGCTGCCGGACCGAGAGGGGACGCTCCGTGTCCCTGCCTGCCATGACCGCCTCCCGCATCAGCTCAAGTGGTGTCTGGGGGATGTTGCTCGTGAACATGGTTGGACTCCTCAATGGGATCTGCCAGCAGGTCCAGGGCGCGCCGGCTGCCCGGGCCCTGCTGGATGGGTTCGTCTTCGGTGCCGGTGGCGGCCAGGAGGTCGGCCGCCCGGACCGGGCGGGTCAGCCTGGGCCGGCGGCGTTGCTCGGCGGCGGCCACGGCGGCCCGGTCGAGCTCGCCGGCGGCGGTGATCTGGATGGTCGGGGGGGCGGGGGCGGGAATCGTGGCCGGATCGTCCAGCCTGCCCAGGGTCGCGGCCGCCTGGCGGGCCGTCGCCAGCAGGGCGTTGCCGGCCACCTGGCGGTAGTAGCTGACCTTCTTGCCGTCGCGGCGGGCCAGGGAGCGCTGAAGGGCGATCGCCTGGGCCAGCCTCTCGGCCTCGTCGCTGTCGGGCCTGGCCAGGGGATCGATCGCGCCGCCGATGTAGGGGGTCGCCGCGCAGAGGAACTTGTCGCTGCCGGCGTCGAACACGTAGATGGCCGAGGGGTCGTCGCCGTCGTAGCGGTAGACGACTTTGCGCCTCAGGTCCCGGCCGGAGCCGCAGCGGCGATCCTCCAGGGCGTCGGACCAGTAGTGCTGGCCGAAAGCCCGGACGTAGATGCCGTTGGCGTCCACGCGGACGGGCACGGACGGCATCAGCAGCAGCATCAGCGTTTCGACCGCCGGCCGCTGCGGGACGAAATCGGCCCGGCGAAGCTCGGCGAAGGCCCTGGCCGCCGACAGCTCCCCGGCGGCCTTCGAAGGGCTTTTGCGCAGGGCGTAATCGGCCGTTGCCCATGCGTTAAAGGCCGTTTGAAAGGCTTCGATCGTCAGCCCGCCGGCGTGGAAGTCCTGCGCCTTGCCGTGATAGCCCTTGAGCCGCTCGGGCCGCAGGTCGGCCCGGCGGCCGCAGTAGGTCTCCCAGGTCTTGTCGAAGCGCTCGGCGAGAAGGCCGAACCAGGGCTCGATGATCTTGGCCTTGGCGTTGTAGGGCAGGGCGAACGTCGACCCGACGCCCAGCATCTCCAGCAGCGGCTTGACGTGCTTTTCGGCGACGATCGTCTCGCCGGGCTTGGGCGGCCGCTTCCTGCCGCCGGCCAGGCGGTGCATTCGGAAGTCTTTCCCATTGTCGAGGTAGAGCTCCTCCGGCTGGCCATGGTCGATCACGCCCCGGACGAACGTGCCCATCGTCCGGTTGCCGTCGGGGGCGTCGAAACTGATCGACCAGGCGACGGGCATCCAGGAGCGGCCGTCCAGAAAAGCCGTCAGCCAGGGCCGGTACCACCGCCACTCGTAGCGGCGGCGGCGCTCGTTCCACATGTGGCGCGGCAGCCAGACGTCGTGCTGGCGGTGGTCGGCGATCCAGCAGCCCATCGCCGGGACCTTCGACCAGTCACGCTCGACGTGCGGCAGGCAGCGGTCGCGGTAGGCCTTCGGGTCGCGGCCGAGGGCCTTGAGCTTCGGGTCCAGCACCTCGGCAATGAACTTCTGGACGGTCCGCAAGCAGGGGATCTCCCACCCCTCGCCGACCGCCATCGCCGCCATGCGCTCATACAGGGCCGGGATCCGCGGCCGGGCCTGGTCGAGGTACATGCCGATGAAGAGCTCCTTGGCCTCCGGCGACCAGGCGGCCGGGGCATAGCCGCCGCGCGGGTCGAGAAGGCCGGCGATGCCGTCGCGGCGGAGCCTGGCCAGCCACCGCTGGAGCGTTCGGGCCGCCAGCGGCTTGGCCTGCCGATGGCTGGCGTTGAACGCGTCCACCCAGGCGCCGAGGAATCGGTTCACGTGCATGCCCGCCGGCCTGTTGGCCAGGGCGGCCAGGTAGGCCTGGCAGATCTGGTATTTCCTGTAGAGCCGAGTCCGCCTCCCGGCCGTCAGGCCGGCCAGGGCGTCGTCGGCCAGGGCGGGCGTGGCAATCTCGCCGCGGGCGACGCGGAATGCGGGCCGGCAGTCCGGATCGATGAACCAGGCGGGGCCGTTGGAGGTCCAGAACCGCTCGGCGGCCAGGGCACCCGTCTGGCACTGCCAGCGGATGGCGCGGGTGGACTTGCCGAGGATCCGGGCGGCCTCCTGGACCGCCAGCCACGCCTTGGGCGGGGCCGTTGGGTTGCTCTGCTTACTCGCCAGAGCCTGCATTTCAGTTGGACTCCTACCTGGGCTTGCCGGCCAGGTCCTCGGGGTACCAGTCGCGGACGCAATCGCCGCCGGGTCCCAACCGCAGGACCGGAGGTTCGGGGGCTGGTCCGTCAACTCGTCCTCCCTCCGGCGCGTCCGTGCGCCCGGTGTCCTGCGGCTGGGGCCCAGCTTCGTGGCGAAGGATAGGCAGCACGCTGCCGTCAGTTTCGACAAGGAACTTCGCCCGGCCGTCTGGCATGGCGAGCACCACCACGCGGGCGGCTGAGCCATATTGCACCGTTGCCATTCCGGGCAGCCAGCGGATCTCCAGCCGGCCGAACTCAAGGGCCTGCCCTGGCCCGAGGCTACCGCGGATTTGCACCTTTCGGCCCTGCGATCCCATCAGGCCACCTCCCGGCTCAGGAACGGCCCCCAGAATGCCCGCAGGGTGACCCGCTGGCGCGTCAGCTTCCGAAAGGCCAGGTAAATGCGGAACTGCGTCTTGGGGGATTTGCGCCGGCCCGTCAAATACGAACTCAGGGTCGGATTGGAGACGCCGGCCTGCGCGGCTAAACGCCAGCAGGGAACCCCGGCCTTCACGATTCTGGCCTTGACAGCGTCACCGGGGCCACCTATAATACCGCGTTGCCAACGTAAACGTGCTTTTGGCATTTGATCGAATTCCTCGTTGACTGACAGTATTTTCGGCCACTAACCGACAATGTCAAGAGTAAATCGTAAAAAGATTCGCAAATTCTCCCGTCGCCGGATGCGGGACCCCGAGGAGGCCGG
>DATKUU010000082.1:0-2540 GCA_035530455.1 Phycisphaerae bacterium
CGCTTCGCCGACGACGACTACACGCAAGGAATGTCGGCGCTGGCCGCGATCGACCGCGGCATCTACTCCCAGCGGTCCAAGCCGGGGGAAGAGCGGAACGATCTGTTGTTGGATGACCTGGTATCACAGCGCGAGCGAGCCGCGCGGGACGCGGACAACAGGCGAGTGGTCTACCAGGAGGCTACACAGGGCAACCGTCTCGCCCTGACCGCCGATCAGATGACGGCCGAACAGGACCGGCAGGCCGCCGAAGATGAGGCCGCGCGGCGGCGATTGATCGACTATCAGGACCGCGCGGCGTTCATGCAGCAGCGGGATCAGGGCGTCGTGAACGTCGGGACGCCGCGGTATGCGGAACTGGCGAAGGCCCGCGGCTGGGATCAGCCCTATCAGCCCGGAGCGCCCGGCGGCCCGCCTTCTGTGACGCCGAGCGCGCCGCCGACGCCGCGGCCGAAGGCCAAGGCGAAGAAGAAGCAGTTGACGGCCGACAGCCCGGAGGCCAAGGCCATATGGGAAGAATCGGGGCACAACCGGGTGAAGGCCGAGCAGATCGCGCGGCAGCGCGGATACGTCTGGTAGCTGATCATGGCGAGCCCATTTACGCAACTCGAATTGCAGGAGAAGCAGCGGCCTTCGCCGTTCGCGGCGATGGAGGCCGCGGACGCCTCTCCGTTCGCGGCGATGGACCAGGGGCCGCAACGGGCGCCGCCGGCGCCAATCGTCATCACTAACACGAGCCAAGGGCCGCCGACGAGCATCGCCGGTCAGTGGCCCGCGCAGCCGGATCTGTCCGCACTGGGTCCGATGGGGGCCGACCTGACCCGTCGCATGCTGGAGGCTGACCGTGAGGAAGCCGAGCGACAGGCCCAGTGGGCGAAGTTGAGGTCGATCTTCCCCGAACTGTACAGCCGCATTGTCACCCGTCGGGCGGGGCGGGAGCAGGGTGGCGCGCGGCCGCCGTCGATGGGAACGCCGCCGGAGACGCCGTTTGTGGCCGAGTTGGCGGGTGTGGTGAATTCCATTCTCGGGCGGAATCCGCACCTGACCCCGCCCTACGAGACCGCGCCGCTTAGCCCTGAACAACTGGCGTCGGCCGGGCCGATGGGGGCCGTGGAAACCGTCCGGCGCGATGGAGTGGCTATCCCCTTTGATCCGCGTGAGATGTTGGATCTCGGCGTCCTGTACGGGGCGGCGCAACGACTGAAGGCCGCGGGGGACAGGCCCTACGGTGGCCGCGAGTTCGACACCGAAGTGGTCGAAAACTACCTGATGGATTATTACGAGCGGGCCATTCGCGGCAAGACGTTGGCCGGGGACATCGCGGGCGGCTTGGCGGAACTGCCCGGATGGATGGGCGAGTTCCTGATCACCGGCGGGGCCGCCTCGCTCGGGCGGAAGGCCGCGACGAAGGCCGCGGGCCGCGTCGCGTCCAAGGGACTCCGCAAGGCGATCATCGGCGGCGTGGGGGCCGCCATCGCCAGAACCGCCGTCATGCCACACCGGGTCGGCGCCGAGTACGTTCGCAACAGGCTGCCGGAAGGCATGGAGCTGACGGACGACGGGCAACTGGTGTCGATCGAGGCGGGCGATGCGCCCGCGACGGCCTTCATGCGGGCATTTGGCAACGTGCTGATCGAGACGGCCAGCGAGGAAGCCGGCGCAACCATCAGCCGTGGGGTCAAGGGAGCTGCGGGCGGCGTGCTCCGACGCTTTCCCAAGGCGCACAACGCTGTCGGTCGCGTCGCCGAGCGGCTGAAGCGGATCGCGGGAGCCAACCGATGGGGCCAGTGGGCCAACAAGGGATTCAGTGCCGTCGGCTATAGCGACCTGATCGGCGAGATCGGGGAAGAACAGTTGGCTCGAACCCTGCACGCGGCCCTTGGCACGGATTCCAACCTACGCGGCCTGGACGCCTTCGATCGTTGGATGACGGCCATTCCCACAGGCAAGCAACTGGCGACGGAGGCGATCGTGCTAAGCGTCCCGGGCGCAGCGCGGGCTGGACTGAATGCGATCAGCCGACAGGCCCCCGCCCCGGCCGAAGCCCCAGCGGCCCCGCTCGCCCCGCCTGTGACGCCCACAGAGGCGATCGGCCCCGCCGAGGCCCCGACCCCCGCCCCCGCCCCCGAAGTCGCGCCAGAGGCCGAGAAAGCGGCCGAGAGGGTCGAACCCGAGAAGCTCACGCCCGAACCTGAAAAGCGCCCCGAAAAGCGCGCAGAAAGCGCGCAAGCGGCGGAACCCGAGCCGGAAGCCGCCCCCGAGTTGGCCGTGCCCCCCAAGCGTCTGAGAGTCGCACAGAAGGCCGCCGACAAGTTCGGCAAGCCCTACTACGTCTGGCGCGGCCCGTCAGGCAGGTGGGCGCACCGGGCCACGGAGCCGCCGGGGCCGTTCAGGACGGTGGAGCCGCAAACGACCAAGGAGCAGCAAGCCGACCTGCAGGCGCGGGCCGCAGAGGACAAGGGCGCCAAGGACCAGGCCAAGCAGCTCGAAGCCGAGATCATCGCCTACCACAACAAGCAGATCGGGAGCTATGACGATCC
>DATKUU010000083.1:0-12890 GCA_035530455.1 Phycisphaerae bacterium
ATTAATGACTGGGAGCCGGAGTTTGGCAAGCAAAAAAGCCGGTCGCCTTCAGCGGCCCTTTTGGCCTCTGGCGCCTGGGCCAGCCGGGCCCGGAGAAAGTTGTGGAAAATGGCCGGCGGGGCCGATATCATTATTGTAGAATGACCCGGGCCGGGGGATGGCCGGGCCCTAAGGGGAAACCTACATTAACGCCCTGCTGCTTTATCCTGAGTGTCCTGACACGTTTTGGAGTTTCAAGCACGCGCTGAAGTTTATCCACAAGCGTGCGGGTTCTCCGCCGATCGGCCTGCTGACGGTGGCGGCCATGCTGCCGACCGACTGGTCCGTGCGCCTGGTGGACCTGAATGTGGAGCGGCTCCGGGCGAAGGACCTGGCGTGGGCGGACCTGGCGATGGTCAGCGGGATGGTGGTTCAGCGGGAGTCGGCGCGGCGTCTGATCGGGCGGTGCAAGGCCGCCGGCCTCAAGGTGGTGGCGGGCGGGCCCCTCTTTACCATCGAGCATGAGCAGTTCGACGACGTGGACCACTTCGTCCTGAACGAGGCCGAGGTGACGCTCCCGCCGTTCCTGGAGGACCTGAAGCACGGCCGGGCGAAGCGCCTCTACACGAGCACCGAATTCGCGGACTTGCGCCAGACGCCGGTCCCGCGGTGGGACCTGGCGAACCTGAAACGGTACGGCTGGACGGGCGTCCAGTTTTCGCGCGGGTGCCCGTTCAACTGCGACTTCTGCAACGTGACGACGCTGTTCGGCCACAAGTTCCGCACCAAGACCTCGGCCCAGATCCTGGCCGAACTCGACAGCCTCTACGACCGGGGCTGGCGCGGCGGGGTGTTCTTCGTGGACGACAACCTCGTCGGCAAGAAGGAGGTCCTGCGGACGGACCTCTTGCCGGCTCTCATCGCGTGGCAGAAGAGCCACCACGTCCTCCCGTTCCAGACGCAGGTCTCGATGGACCTCGCGGACGACGTGGAACTGATGGAGATGATGGTCGAGGCGGGGTTCCACATGGTTTTTATCGGCGTCGAGACGCCGGACGAAGCGAGCCTCGTGGAGTGCAACAAGAAACAGAACCAGGGACGCGACCTCGTCGCCGACGTCAAACGCATGCAGCGCACCGGGCTGCAGGTCCAGGGGGGGTTTATCGTCGGCTTCGACAGCGACGGGCCGTCCATCTTCCAGCGGCAGATAGATTTCATCCAGAAGAGCGGCATCGTGACGGCTATGGTGAACCTGCTCCAGGCGTTCCCTGGCACGAAGTTGTACGAACGTCTGAATCGCGAAGGCCGCCTGCTCGGCCGGACGAGCGGCGACGGCGTGGACGGAACGACCAACCTTGTTCCGCGCATGAACCTGGAGCGGTTGCGCGAGGGATACCGCAACGTTCTGGAACGCATCTATTCCCCGAAGCGCTACTACGAGCGCGTCCGGATTTTCCTGCGGGAGTATCGGGCGCCGAAGGTACAGGTGCGGATGCAACTTCAGTACGTTCTGGCGTTTCTGCGTTCCATCCTTCGGCTGGGGATTCTGGACAAGGGCCGGCTGGGATACTGGCGGCTCCTGATCTGGACGCATTTCCGCCGGCCGGAACTCTTCGCCCTGGCCGTCACGCTCGCCATCTCCGGCTACCATTGCCGAAAGGTCTGCCGGTCGCTCGACCTGAAGTAGTCCCGGTCCCGCTCAGATGGTCATGGTCGGGAATCCGCCGTCCACGCCCCGCGCAGCCTGATACTTGCTTCAGCCGCCCGGGAGGGGCGGAGGTGGACATTCCATCTTGCCTTCCTTGCCCAAAATCTCTAGTATATCGTTTCAGGTGGCGGTTTTTGTCTTGGTCCCGGTTATTTGCTTGACTATCCGCAAACATAGGCTATTCTCCAGTGGGATAGACGGTAACGAGGTGTTGGACAGGTCTCGGAGGGGATCTGCGTTGCGGGGAGAACCGGGGGACGTACTGTCTGCAGCCATCCGGCCGATGCGCGCCACCGACGCGCTGGCAGTGGCCAGTCTCCATGGCAAGGGCATTCCAACCGGTTTTATTTCATCTCTCGGCCCGAAGTTCCTCGAGGATCTCTACGCCGCCATCGAAGCCAGTTCATCCGGTTTTGGTTTCGTCTGCGACCTGGGCGCCCCGGTGGGTTTCATCGCCTGTGCCACCAACACCGGTGCCCTCTACAAGGAAGTCCTGAAGACGACGGGGCCGCGCCTGGCCCTGCACGTCCTGCCGCGCCTCTGGCGCCCGAACGTCCTCAAGCACACCCTCCAGACGCTCTTCTACAGCGGTGACGTCGGTGACGACCTGCCCGAGGCCGAGATCCTGAGCATCGTGGTGGCCGAGCGTCTGAGAGGGCGCGGCATGGGGAAGGCCCTGATGCATCGGGCCATGGCGGCGATGCGTGGGCGCGACATCGAACAGGTACGAGTCGCCTTCTGGTCGGGAAACCATGCGGCCCAGGCGCTGTACCAGTCGTGCGGTTTCCGGGAGGCACGCGTGCGCGAGCATCACGGCCTGCCGATGTCGCTGTACGTCTCGGGCGTGGCGCAGGCGGTTGCGTCGCTGCGGCCGGCGCCGGGATCCTCGGAGGCACTTGCCCTGCGGGCGCCCAAGTGAGTAGCGCCGGGGGCGAAGTCCCATTCACGCCTTGATGATTTTTTCCCGCCCTTCGGTCACGTCGCGGGTGGCGTTGCGGGTGTCGACAACGAGCCGGGCGTGCCGGACGATCCAGGCGTAGTCATAGTCGGAGTGGTTGGTCGAGATGAGGACGGCGTCCTGGGAGGCGAGGGCCTCCTCCGTCAGGTCCTGGCTGGCCATCTGGAGGTCGTGTTCGCGCTGTCGGTGGGTCTGCGGAATGTACGGGTCGTTGTAGGACACGTCCGCCCCGAGTTCGCGGAGTTTTTCGATGAGCATGATCGAAGGGCTCTCGCGCAGGTCGTCGACGTCGGGTTTGTAGGCGAGGCCCAGGACAAGCACCCGCGCCCCGCGGAGGGCCTTGCCGCGATCGTTCAGGGCGATCATCAGCCGGTGGACCACGTACTCGGGCATCGAGGTGTTGATCTCGCCGGCCAGTTCAATGAACCGCGTGGCGATCTCGAACTCGCGGGCCTTCCACGTCAGGTAGAACGGGTCGATCGGGATGCAGTGCCCGCCGAGGCCCGGCCCCGGCGTGAAGAACGTCTTGTTTTCTTTCATGCCGAAGGCGAACGCCGACCGCACGCCCAGCCAGCGAGCAAACGTGCTCTCAAAGTTCTCCACAGCATCCGCCAAGGTCGCACTCCGCCAACCGGCCTTCCTGTGTCTGCCCCGGTTCCAATTTTAGTAGGTTCGTGAACGCCATTCCACCCTTTGGGTAGGGATTCCCGCCCTTCGTCCGCGGGACAAGAGGACCGCAGCAGGGTTATCGAGATTTTCAGGCGGGATTCTTGACGCGTTCTCGAGCGACGCCGGCGTCCTGCAAGCCTTCTCCGATTGGCCCGGGTGCCTGTACAGCCGCAGGTCCGGTCACCGGCGGAACCTTGAGCGCCTCGTGCGAGCCGCCGGCGCGAGCGATGTGGGATCGGGCACACGGACGATCTGAATGGCATTCCAGGGCGCTTTTCGGTAGGCTTGTCGGGCGACAGCCCGGCGCCGGGGCGCGGCGCGGTTCAGCCGAGGGATGGCACACGACACGGAGGTGACGGCATGTCCGAGTACTCAATCAGTCCGGCCGGCGAGCGGTTTCCCATTCCGGGGCCCGACGCGTACGAGGCCGAGTTCGAGCGGATTCGCGGCTTGGCCGAGGCGGCGCGCCAGGAGGGCAAGGAGGTCGTCGTCGTCATGGGCGTCGGCTTCGTGGGGGCTGTCATGGCGGCCATCATCGCCGACACCGTCGACAAAAAGACCGGGAAACCCTCGAAATTCGTCATCGGCTGCCAGCGCCCAAGCACCCGGAGTTACTGGAAGATTCCATTGCTGAACCGCGGCCAGTCGCCCGTCAAGAGCGAGGACCCCGAGGTGGATCCGATGATCGCCCGGTGCGTCTTGGAGAAAAAGACGCTGACGGCCACCTACAACAGCAACTGTCTTGCACTGGCCGACTGCGTCGTCGTGGACGTCCAGTGCGACTACACGAAGCATGACCTGGGCAACATGCGCTCGGGCGAGGCCGAGATGGCGGCCCTCGAGGCGACGATGCGCACGATCGGCGAGAAGATCCGCCCGGACTGCCTTGTTCTGATCGAGACGACCGTGGCCCCCGGGACGACCGAATTTGTGGCGTTTCCGATCCTGAAAAAGGCGTTCGTCGCTCGGGGCATCCGGTCGCTGCCGATCCTCGCCCACAGTTTTGAGCGAGTCATGCCGGGCCGAGAGTACGTCTCGAGCATCCGCGACTTCTGGCGGGTCTGCTCGGGATGCAACCCGGAGGCGCGCGGGCGCGTTGTCAAGTTCCTCACCGAAGTCCTCAACACCGACGAGTTCCCCCTGACCGTTATGGACCGGCCGATCGAGTCCGAGACGACGAAGATCGTCGAGAACTCCTACCGGGCGACGATCCTGGCGTTCCTGAACGAGTGGAGCCTCTTTGCCGAGCGCAACGGCGTGGACCTCCTCAAGGTCGTCAAGGCCATCAAGGTGCGCCCGACCCACTCGAACATCATCTTCCCCGGGCCCGGTATCGGCGGGTACTGCCTGCCGAAGGACGGCGGCCTCGGGTACTGGGCCTATAAGCACATCCTCGGGTTCGAGGACGGCGACGACGTCTTCCGCATCACGCCCGAGGCGATCGACACGAACGACACGCGGTCGCTCCACGCGGCGGAACTGGCGCGCGACGCCCTCAGGAACATGGGGCGGTACATCGCCGGCTCGGTTGTCTGCATCGCCGGCGCCAGTTACCGCGAGGACGTCGGCGACACCCGCTACAGCGGTTCGGAACTGGTGGTCCGGAAACTCACCGAAATGGGCGCCGAGGTCCGCGTCCACGACCCGTACGTCGAACACTGGTACGAACTTGAGAACCAGCAGGAGTACCCCGCGCCCGGGCATTCGCTCGCCCGGTTCTTCCGCAACCAGGAAGGGCTGACCGAGATTCGCGTCGCCAAGGACCTCAAGCAGGCGCTCAAGGGCGTCGACGCCGTCGTCCTGGCCGTGCGGCACGCCCCCTACATGGACCTTCGGCCGGAGGACGTCGTCGCGTGGGCCGGCGGGCCGCTCGCCGTGGTCGACTGTTTCGGGATCCTGCCGGATGAGAAGATCCGCCGCTATTTCGAACTCGGCTGCGAAGTCAAGGCGCTCGGCCGCGGCCACATCCAGCGGATCAAGGAAGAGGTCCGCGCCGCCGGTCGCCGCTGACCCGCACGCGGGACGACGGCGTTACCGAGCCTGCGCAGCCCAGCCGCCGTAGCCCGTTTCCAGTGCCCACCGGTACCAGTCGATGGTCCGGCGGAGCCCCTCGGCGAAACGGACTGTCGGCTCATAGCCCAGCAGGCCGCGGGCGGCCGAGACATCGGCCAGCGAGTGCTTCACGTCGCCCGGGCGGGGCGGCTCGTAGATCGGATCCAGGCTCGTCCCCAGGACTTCATTGAACGCGCTGACCATCGCGTTCAGGTCAATGGCCTCGCCGCAGCCGATGTTGACCACCTCGCCGTGGACCTCCGGGGCCTCGGCCGCGAGGAGATTGGCGCGGACGACGTTCTCGACGAACGTAAAGTCGCGGGATTGGGTGCCGTCGCCGTAGATGATGGGCCGCTCGCCCTGCAGCATCCGCGTGGCGAAGGCCGCGATGACGCCCGCGTACTGGTTGGTGGGATCTTGTCTCGGCCCGAAGACGTTGAAGTAGCGGAGGCTGACCGTCTCGAGGCCGAACGCCCGGTGCCACGTGGCGACGAGGAGTTCCCCCACGGCCTTGGCGGCGGCATAGGGGCTGAGGGGCAGGACGGGCATCGTCTCGCGCTTCGGAAGTTCTTTGCCCGCCCCGTAGGCGCTTGAACTCGCCGCAAAGACGAACCGCCGGACACCCGCGTCGCGCGCGGCCATGAGCATGTTGTGCGTGCCGACGGCGTTCGCGTCGAAGCAGCCCTGGGGGTCTTTCATGCTCCGCGGAACGCTTGGGATTGCCGCCTGGTGATAGACGACCTCGGCGCCGGCGCACGCCCTGCGGCAGGTGTCGGCGTCGCGGATGTCGCCCTCAACCAGGTCAACGTCGCCCACGACCTCTTGGAGATTCTCGCGGAAGCCGGTGGCAAAGTTGTCGAGGACGCGGACGCTTCGGCCCCTCTCGAGAATCGCCCGGACGAGGTTCGACCCGATGAACCCGGCGCCTCCGGTCACGAGATAGAGGTCCGCCATCCGTGTCTCCTTCCTGGCGATTTGCCGGCGGTAGTCTAGCCGGGGCAGGCCGGGCGTCCAAGCCGATTTTATGTGGGGGTCAGCGGCCTCTCTCGCTCCGCCCGACGCGGAAAGTCTAGCCCTCCCGCGCAGGGACCCACTGCTTCGAAAGCGAGGGTTGCTTTCGGGGAGCCGGGACCACCGCTTCTGGACGGGCTACCTTCGGGTCATCAACCCGACGATAGCGGTAGAGAACGGCTACCCGAAGGATTCATGCGCAACGGCCTCCCCCGGCGACCGATGCCGGCAGGCGCCGCTTGTGAGGCGACGGCGGAGCTCGGCCTTGTCCCCAGCGGCGTTTACTTCGCCATGTCCTTGAGAGCCTTGAGGGCCCGGACCTTGATGACCTTGCGGGCGGGCTTGGCCTTGAATATCTGCTCCTGCTTGGTGAAGGGATTGATGCCCTTGCGCTGCGGGGTGGCGGGCTTGTTGACGACCACGATCTTCAGCAGGCCCGGCAAAGCAAAGACGCCGGGACCTTTCTTGCCCACGGCGGCTTTGATCTGGCCGGAAAGGGCCTCAAGGACGGAGACCACCTGCTTGCGCGACAGTTGCGTCGCCTTTGCGATGTTGGATAGAATCTCACTCTTCGTCGCGGGTTTGGCACTTGCGGCCATGATGCGGCTCCTTAAGAGGGTTCGAAGACCAGGTAACAGCCGTTCCACGCGGCGGCATGCTACAGGAGGAAACACGAAAGAGCAAGGAGATGCCCGTGCAGCCCCGCTGCCTCGGCACGTCCGGCCCCGCTTGCCCCAAGGGGGATGGACACTTCGAGCCGACCGCGGTACAATCACGCGCCGTCCAACACGCGGAGAGGTGCCGGAGCGGTCGAACGGACCGGTTTCGAAAACCGGCGTAGCCTACGGGCTACCGGGGGTTCGAATCCCTCCCTCTCCGCCAGTTTTGCTTCTGCAAAATGGCGGATCCGCCAGCAAGGTGCGCTACGCAAAAGGGGGCGAGATCTCGCCATTTCGTGTGCCGAGCCGACCGACGGGGAAGGCGATGACCTACGACTGCCCGCCCATTTCGCTTCGCGTCTCGGTCACCGACCGGTGCGACCAGCGGTGCCTTTACTGCCGGCCGGCCCATGGCGTAGCCCTCGTCTCCCACGAGGAAGTCCTCCGCCTGGAGGAGATCCTGCGGTTCGTCCGCTTCCTGCGGGACCGCTTCGCTCTGGCGAAGGTCCGCCTGACGGGGGGCGAGCCACTCCTGCGCCGCAACATCCTCCACCTCGTCCGCGGTCTGGCGGCCGAGGGCCTGGAGGACTTGGCACTGACGACGAACGGCCAGCGCCTGGCTGAGATGGCCGAGCCACTTCGCCGCGCGGGGCTGCGGCGAGTCAATATCAGCCTCGATTTGCTCGACCCCGGGACGTATCGGCGATTGACGCGGGGCGGCGACCTGGTGCGGACGCTCGGCGGCATCGCGGCCGCCCAGGCCGCCGGACTCGAACCCGTTAAACTCAACACGGTCGTCCTGCGGGGAGTCAACGACGGCGAGGTCGTGCCCTTGGCCCGGTTCGCCCTCGCGCGCGGGTGCGAGGTCCGGTTCCTCGAACTGATGCCCATCGGGGAGGCGGCCCTCGGTCACGCGCAATGGTTCGTCTCCTCGGCCGAAGTCCGCGGGCGACTGGCGGAGGCGATGGACCTGGAGCCGCTTGCCGACGAGAGCGGCTCTTCGAGCGGGGTGTTCCTCGCCCGCGACCCGGCCGGCCGCACGGGACGCGTCGGCTTCGTCTCGCCGTGCTCGGCGCCGTTCTGCGGCGACTGTCGGCGCTTGCGCCTGACGGCCACCGGCCGGTTGCTCGGATGCCTGGGGCAGCGGCGGGGGACGGATGTGCGGGCCGCCTTGCGCGCGCCCGGCGGGCCCGACGAAGAGGGCCTCGCCGCGGCCGTCCGGCAAGCGCTGCGCATCAAACAGGACGGCCGGCGCTTCGCCCGGCAGGATCTCATGGTCCGCATCGGCGGATGAATCGCTGCACTCGCCGCGCGGCGCGTGCGACGTGAACGTTTAGCCGCCGCGCCCGCCACGGCGGGTAAACTTGCGCGGCGCGTACGATGTGAACGTTTAGCCGCGACCCGAAGGGGAGCGCGTTTGTGGAGGGGCGGAACGCCATGACGAGCGATAGCGCCGATTTGGAGCACCTCGGCCCCGACGGTTCGGCGCGCATGGTGGACGTCGGCGCCAAGGCCGTCACGCGCCGGACGGCCTCGGCCGAGGCCTACGTGACGGTCGGCCCGGAAATTGCGGAGCGCCTCCGCACGAAAGGCGTTATCGCGAAGGGCAACGTCCTCCAGGTCGCCCGCCTGGCGGGCATCGCCGCCGCCAAGCAGACCGCCGCACTCATCCCCCTGTGCCATCCTATTGCGCTGGAAGTCGTCGAGGTGGAGGCGGCTGTGGAGGGCGACCGCGTCCGCATCCGGACGCGTGCCGCAGCCGAGGCCAAGACCGGCGTCGAAATGGAAGCCCTCACCGCCGCCGCCGTCGCCGCGCTCACCGTCTATGACATGGTCAAGTCGGCGGGCAAGGGGATCGAGATCGGCCCCGTGCGGCTCCTGGAGAAGGAAGGCGGCACGTCGGGACGCTGGAGCCGCGAGGAGCACGGCGATGGCGCGCGTTGAGGCCCTTTGCACGAGTTCCGCGCAAGGCGTACGCAAGCAGCCGGTTGCGTCGGCGCGGTTCCGCGCGGGGCACGGCATCGAGGGCGACGCCCACGCGGGCCCGTGGCACCGGCAGGTCAGCCTCCTGGCCGATGAGGACATCCGCGAGGTCCGCCGCGCGGGCCTCGAGGACCTCTCGCCCGGCGCGTTCGCCGAGAACGTCGTCCTCTCGGGCCTGGACCTCGGCACGGTCGGCTTGGGGACACGGCTCGGGCTGGGCGACGAAGTGGTTCTGGCCGTCACGCAGATCGGGAAGGTCTGCCACGCCCCGTGCGAGATTGGTCGCGCGACCGGCGACTGCATCATGCCGCGCCTGGGTCTCTTTGCCCGCGTCGAGAAGGGCGGAACGGTCCGCCCCGGCGACGAGGCCCGGGTCGTCCGCCTTGTCCCGCGCGACCGTCTCCAGGCCGTCGTCCTGACGGTGAGCGACCGCTGCTCGCGCGGCGAGGCTGCCGACACGGCCGGGCCGGCCGTCGCGAGGCTCCTCGAGGAGCGCCTCGGCGCGCACCTCTATCGCCTGGAGGTCGTCCCGGACGAGGCCGACCGCATCGCGGAGCGCCTCCGCCATTACGCCGACGGCCACTCGATTGACCTGGTGGCGACGGTTGGCGGGACGGGCTTTGCGCCGCGCGACGTGACGCCGGAGGCGACGCGCGCAGTCCTCGAGCGCCCGGCGCCGGGGCTCGACGAGGCGATGCGCGCGGCCTCGCTCGCCAAGACGCCGCACGCCGCCCTCTCGCGCGGCTCGTCGGGCATCCGTGGCGCGACGCTCATCCTGAATCTGCCGGGCTCCGAGCGCGCCGCACGCGAGAACCTCGAGGCGGTCCTGCCGGCCCTCGGCCACGGTTTGGCGAAACTCCGAGGCGATGCGAGCGACTGCGGTCGGCCGGCGGAGCCTGCCCCGAACGCAGCCGAAGGGACGCACGATGCTTGACCGCCTGCCGGTGTTCGGCATCTCGGGGTCCCACGAGTCCGGAAAGACGACGCTCCTGGAGGCGCTCCTGCCGCATCTGGCGGCCCGCGGACTCCATGTGGCCGTCGCCAAGGTCCACGGAAGTCAGCTCGACCTCGACCGTCCCGGCAAGGACAGCGACCGCCTTTTCCGCGCGGGCGCCGACGTCTTCATGCAGGGCAAGGATGAATCTTTCCTGCGGACCCGCGGCGAGGCGAGCGGGGCCGTCGAGGCGAGTCTGGCGCGCCTGGCGGCCGGGTGCGACCTCGTTCTCGTCGAGGGCCGCAAACGCATCGCCTGCGACAAGGTCTGGCTCCTCGGCGAAGGCGAGACGGCGGCCCCGCCCGAGGCGGGCGCGGCCCTGGCGGTCCTGGCGCGCAGCGCCGACCGTCTCGCGGCCGTCGAACGGCTGCTCGGTCCGTGGCTGGCGGAGCGGTGGCGCCGGCCGCCGGTTTACGGATGCGTCCTCATCGGCGGCGCGAGCCGGCGCATGGGCCGGCCCAAGCATCTGCTCCCGTCGGGCGGTCGGACCTGGCTCGAGCGGACGGTCGAGGCCCTTCGCCCGGCCGTCGAGCGGATCGTCATCGCCGGCGCGGGCGAACTGCCGGATGCGCTGGCCGGCGCGACGCGCTTGCCCGACGCCCCGGACGCCGAGGGGCCGATGGCCGGTATCCTGGCGGCCATGCGATGGGCGCCCTGGGCGACGTGGGTGGCGGCGGCCTGCGATTTGCCGAACCTCTCGGCCGACGCGGTCGGGTGGCTGCTTTCGACGCGCGCCCCCGGCGTGTGGGCGAGCCTGCCGCGCCTACCGGGGAAAGAAGGCGTCGAGCCGCTGCTCGCGCACTATGATTTCCGCGCCCGCGCGATTCTGGAGGGCCTTGCTGCCGAAGGGCGTTTCGCGCTGCGGCTGGCGGCGGAGCATCCGAAGGTCGCGACGCCGACGCCGCCTTCGCATCTTGCGCCCGCCTGGAAGAACGTCAATACGCCTGACGACCTGCCGGCCTGTTAACAGGGTCTAACAAAACGGTCATACGGGGGTGGCACTGGTGGCTTGTCCACCAGTGCGTGACAACAAAAGGTATGCACTGGCGGGCAAGCCGCCAGTGCCACCCATTTTTTTAGAGGCTCTTAGAACGGGACGCCGAGTGGATAGGCTTCGACGCGCGTTCCTGCGGGGTGGAGTCCCGACTCGAGTGCCACCAGCGCGCCTGCGCGCGAGAACCCCACGAGGTCCGCCGACCCGCGCGTTGCAATCACCTCGGCCGCCCACGTCTCGCCTTCGCGCCGCAGGACGGCGGGGAGGAACGCTCGCCGCTCGCCGCGGACCAGCGTTTCGGCGGCAAGCGTCGCGCAGAGAGTCGGCGGCGCGGCGTCCGCCCGGCCCATCATCTTCCGGAGGGCCGGCCAAACGAAAAGGTGGAACGCGACGAGCGTGGACACCGGATTGCCCGGCAGCCCGAAGACGAGCCCCCGGCCGTGCGTTCCGAAGAGTGTCGGCTTGCCGGGCTTCATGCGGATGGCGGCGAAATGGACTTCGACGCCCAGGCTCCGGAGGACCTTCGGCACAAGGTCCCAGTCGCCGACGCTCACGCCGCCGCTGACCAGAAGCACGTCGCGCTTCATGCCGCGTGCGATTTTTTTCCGCAGGTCGTCCTCGGTGTCGCGCGCGACGCCGAGGTGTTCGGCGCGGGCGCCTGCGCGCCCCAGACAGGCGAGCAGGCTCCAGGAGTTCGCGTCGCGAATCTGCCCCGGCCCGGGAACGGCGGAGACGGAGACCAATTCGTCGCCCGTCGCGAGGACGGCGACGGCCGGCCGGCGGACGATGCGGACCTCGCCGCGCCCGACCGACGCCAGCAGGCCGATTGCGGCCGGGCCGAGGAGACGCCCGATCTGGAGCACCGTCTCGCCTTGGCGCACGTCCTCGCCGCGGATGCAGATGTTGCGTCGCGGCAGGTCGGAGCGGAGGATTCGCACTCGCCCCGCGCCGGCGGCGGCCGGCCCGGTGTGCTCGACGCGGACGACCACGTCGGCGCCCGCGGGCACGGGGGCGCCGGTCATAATCCGCGCGCACGTGCCTCGCTCCACCCGCCGCGCCGGGGCTGTCCCCGCGGGGAGCGATTCGCCCACGATGAGTTCCGCCGGCAGGCGCGCGAGGTCCTCCGCGCGGACGGCGAAACCGTCCATCGCGCTTTTGTCGAACGGCGGGAGGTCGGCGTCGCTGGCGACGGCCTCCGCCAGCACCGCGCCGTCGGCCTCTGCCAGCGGGACCACAATCGCCTCCAGGCGCGGCGTTTTGCGTAGAACGATTTCGAGGGCCTCGCCCGGCTCTATCATGGTGACTTGCCTCCATAGACGTCCAGCGAGACGGTCTTGAAGACGACCCAAATCGGTTCGTTCAACACCAGACGCATCTCGCGCAGCGACCGGTCGGTGATGAGAGCGACGATCGGCACGCCTCGCACGCCTCGCGGCGATGCGGGCACGCCGACGTCCACTGTCACGCGGATGCGGTCGCCCTCGACGGCGAGGGCGGCGATGCGCCCGGCGAGCGAGTTCCGCGCGCTCGAGGCGGGCGGCGTGCGGCTCAGGATGACGGTGCGCGGATCCACGACGACGTGGGCCGGCCCGCGGAGCGGCGTCGCAAGGTGCAGCCGGCATCCGGGCGCAAGATCCATCACCGCCTCGCCGTCCGCCTCGGCGACGGTCCCGCTGAAATGATTGTCGGGCAGGGCGTCGTGCAGGCGTCCTTCGATGAGGCTGGCGCAGCGGTCGGCCAGCCGGTACGCCGTCTCCAGGCGGTGTGTCGTCAGGAGGACCGTCGTGCCGCGCGACGGTAGTTCGCGGACGATTTGCTCGACGGCGGCGCGGTGCTGGGCGTCGAGGTCGGCGAGCGGCTCATCGAGGAGCACGAGGTCGGGC
>DATKUU010000084.1:0-2186 GCA_035530455.1 Phycisphaerae bacterium
GTCGGCGTAGCCTTCCAGGTCGTCCTGGCAGACCTCCACGCGCTTGCCGCCGAGGACCGCGCTCTTGACAGGTCGGCGATTCATGCCCTCGACCTCGACCACCGCACCAGGTTCCGAAGATGAACCACGCCCATCGGAACCCACGAAAGCCACAACCCATGCGCGCCCGTCGCCACAATCAATCCCGCCCACGGCACTTGACCTATCAACCCCACAATCGGACCCAAGCGAGACTTGTTCCCGTAAAGCCACTGGCTGATGAGCACCGACGCGCCAGCAAGGATGCTTAGGGCCAGGGTCATGTCGCCACCTTTCGGATTTCGTCGTACAGTTCGGCACTGGCTGCTTCCGCCCCAAGCCCGCGCACTTCTATCGCTTCGGCTGCCTCAAGGTTCAGCGGGCCGCCCCCATAAAACTCGGCAAGCACAAAGTTCGCCGCACGACCAGCACCAAAAAGGAACCGCACTTCGGCCACAAAAGCAAGGCGGTCTGCAATCTTGATTGCTTCCGCCTCTCGCGTTGTCGGTGACTCAAAGCCCAGCACAAGAATGGTCTCTCTCTGTATTTCGTCGCACCACCTGGCCAGGCCGGGGAACGCCTGTTTGACCTGTTTGGGTATGTCCCCCGTGTAGGCTTCTCCTGCATCGTGAAGGAGTGCCTTGAGCCGTAGCCCCGACGACGCCGCGTTGGCTACGAGTATCGAGTGTTCTGCCACTGAGAGGCCAACTCGTCCGTGAGAGAAATACCGCGTCTCGCGGCCCAGGTGTCGGCACACGGTTTCCAGCGTCGGCGGGTCCGGGTTCCAAAACAGTTCGCGCCAAACGACAATCGCATCTGGGTCGCTCATGTTTTCCCCTTCGCCGCCAGCAGCGGCAGTTCGTGTGCTGCGGCTGATACCGCCTCGATTGCCCGCGCGGTCACCTCGGCTCGGCGCTTACCTTTGGCCTTCTCGCGGGCGTAGTTCCATCCGAGCAACACGCCAAAGAGCCGGTCGAGAACCACTTCCTGCGCGTCGCCGGTCATGCCGACACCTCCTGGACAGAAATCCCGTACTTGTCGAGCATCAGCCGCTTCTTGATGCGATACGCCTTCGTCTTCGTCGCTTGCCCGCCTTTCACGTCCTCGACCTCCACATCCGGGTAGCACAACACACCCTTGGGCCGACACACGATGAAGTCCGCCCGGTACTGCACCCCCCCCGCCAAGATGAACGTCGGCTGCAAACAGAACCAGTCAACCTCGCCAGCAGCCTGCAACCGAACCAGCGTCTCGTAGCGTCGCGCTTCGGCCTTGGAGTCAAAGCGGAACCCGTCAACCCACGTCGGCACGTTGCCGTACTTGCTCCTGCGCTTCGGTTTGGCGACGATGCCGAGTTGGGCCTGGACCTTCGCGTAGAGGGCGGGCGGCAGCGCGGCCTTGAGTTCCTCGGAGGTAATCACGCGCCGCCCTCCTTCCACGCCAACCCGTCCCACGTCCTGCCGTCCAGCACGCGGCCCGCCGCCCTGCGGGGAAGGAATTGTCCGAGTTGATCCCTCCCTCGCTCAGCGTTGTGGCAAGCATTGTGCGCCGCGCGTTCCATGAGTTCCAGATTTTCAATTCGATTGTCGGTCCGCTCTCCGTTCCGATGGTGCAGAAGAAACCCGCCTTTTGGCGGTATGCGACCGGCAGAGCACCAAACGACCAAGTATTCCATCGCGTATCCGTTGGGGTCCGCGAGCGGATGACTTCTTCCGACGCGGACAAGAACATACCCGTCCGAGCGCAATATCTTCCCGTGCGACCAGCGGGGATGCCCTGGTCCCTGGAGATTCCGTCCGTGATGACCGCGACCATCTGGGAGCATGGCGACGGGGCAGCCCAGGATGCGAGCCTCTCTTTTTCGGCGGTAGCGTGTAGTGCGGCTTACTTCGCCAGTTTTTCTTGCCACGGTAGTTGCCTTACCAAGAGGCCCGGGGGAATGGGTTCCCTGTTAGACATTTGCTTCATAAAGAAGGGTACGCCCGCCGCCGCGCAGTCGTCGCGGACCTTGCGGACCCAGTCGGGATGAAGCGGCCGCGCACCGGGGCCCGTCTGCCCGCCGAGAATCACGCCGTCGAGGCCCGGGACGCGCTCGCTCTCGCTTTCTCGACCGCAGCGTGGACAAAAGACGTTCCCCTCGCGGGCTCCGAGCACATCGTTATCGTCGC
>DATKUU010000085.1:0-3488 GCA_035530455.1 Phycisphaerae bacterium
CTACAGATCTTCTCGCATGATTCAGGGACGGTCCCGTGGTCGGGGGCGAAGATCGAACTCGGAACCGGCTGGCGGACGCACCCTCGCGCCGGGCTGCCTGGGATGTTCGACATGATCTTGCTGCAAGAGGAGCGAGGGGCCATTGAAAAATGGTGGCGGGCACGGCATCGCCTGAGAGCCCACACGGCACACACGATTGTGGCGCCGAGCATGGCGATCATGAGGGAGCCGTTGCGGCATCGGGGATGGCGTGAAGGCTGGTTTTCCGAGTCGATGAAGACTCAGGACACGATTGACCGGCTTCTGGCCTACACCGGCCAGTTGGCATTCTCCCCCAATGACTGCCATCCTGACGCCCGGAGCCTGTACCGCGTGGTTCTCCATCTGCGGACGTGGCCGCAACCGTGCTGGGAAGTCCTCGGCGGGTATGACTTCCCGAACGATAGCGGTTCGACGTGGACGATTCGGGTCTGCGCCCAACATCCCAAGGAAGCGTTCCCGTGGTTCGTCGAGCGGGCATTGGATCAGGTCCGCCGCATGTGCGGCGATGAAAGTGAGGAAGCCGATGGCGGGCGTCTTTGACGCGGCGAAGCATGTTCGCCCAGGGCCGAACAGTTGCGCATCCGTTGTGTGGTCGTGCCGCAACTGTTCATTCACGGAACACTGAGAGGAGGCCACGGATGGCAACCGCGACGATCCCGCGTAACACGCGCCGCGTCACTTGGAAGCCCGCGCGTGCCAGGCGCCAGAGCCACACGCCGGGGCGGACGAACGACCGGCGGTGAGCCGGAAGATTGTGCTTGCAATCGTGAACGGAACACGGTAGAAGGAAAAGCGTGAAGAACGAGAACCCCCTACAGCCTGAGCACAAAGCCCGTTGGGCGTCGGGATCGAGCACCTCCGTGCCTCGTTCTTCACACCGACCCCGACGGGCTTTCTGCCCAGGCTGACGGAGGACACCATGCAGGACCTGACCAAGTACTCGGCGGCGTGCCGAGCCATTGCCGAGGCGCTCACGACGGATGAGGCCAAGGACATCCGCGACAAGGCCGTCGCTATCCAAGAATATGCGAGGCAGGCCAGGAATCGGAAGCTCGAAACCGACGCTGCCGAAATCCGCATCCGGGCCGAGCGGCGGCTGGGGGAACTGCTGGCGGAAGCGCCGAAGAATCCTGGAACCAGAACCAAGGGCGGAGGTAGCGGCGCAGGTGGTACCGTGGCGGAACCGCCTGCCATTCCGACACTGGATGAACAGCGGATCGGCAAGAAGCTGTCCGCCCGCTCACAGAAGCTGGCGGCGATCCCGCCCGAGAAGTTCGAGCAGAAAGTCCATGCGTGGCGTGAGCGAACAGAGCAAGAGGACGAGCGGGTTGTCGCCGACCTCCTCAAGCCCCCGGCCCACGTCGGACACAACGCCGGCGATAACGAGTGGTACACCCCGGCGGAGTACGTCGAGGCGGCCCGGCAGGCGATGGGCGGCATTGACCTGGACCCCGCTTCCAGCGCCGGGGCCAACGCCGTGATCAAGGCCGCGTGCTTCTACGACGCCAAGGCCGATGGCCTGCAACAGGCGTGGGCGGGCCGTGTATGGATGAATCCGCCCTACGCCCAGCCGCTCATTCAGCAATTCTGCAAGAAGCTGGTGGATCACATCGGCGGGGGGCAGGTGTCCTCCGCTATCGTGCTCGTGAACAACGCCACGGAGACGCGGTGGTTTCAATGCCTGCTTGCGGCTGCCGACGCGGCCTGCTTCCCGGCTGGCCGCGTGAAGTTCTGGCATCCACGCAAGGTGGCGGTGCCGCTGCAAGGACAGGCCGTGCTGTACTTCGGCAAGCACACCCCGCTATTCCGCGAGGCGTTTGACACGTTCGGGGTGATCTATGTCAGGCCGTGATTTCGCACTCAACCTGGCGGCCGGGCAGGTGGGCGAGTCGGCAATCGCCAGATGGCTCATCTCACGCGGGTTCACCGTGCTGCCTGCCTACGAGAAAGAGCCTGGTGACTACAAAGGGCCGCGAGTGTATTCCGCGTCGGGAAACATGATTGCCCCCGACCTGCTGGCGTTTCGATTCGGCATCGAGAACACGCGGGATGCCGTGTTCTGGATAGAGGCCAAGACGAAGGCCGCGTTCACCTGGCATCGGATATCGCGGACGTATCAGGATGGGATTGACAGGCGCTGCTGGCAGGACTATCTGAGGTTGCAAGCCAAGGCGCCATGGCCAATTTGGCTGATGTTCCTGCACGTAGGCGACGGGGTTGCGAAAGACAACCCGGAGGGCCTGAGCCCGCCAACAGGACTATTCGGCGAGAAGATTGCCACGCTGAGATACTGCGTCCACCACGAGAGCGACAAGCACGGGCCAAGCGGCATGGTGTACTGGACGGTGGACTCTTTCCGCAAGCTGGCCGAGGCCGAGGAATTGGACAGCAAAACAAGATGACATGGAGAACGCGATGGCCGGCTTCACCAAGCTTTTCAGCAGCATCCTGACGTCCAGCGTCTGGCAAGAGGATGACAAGACCCGGCTGCTGTGGATCACCATGCTCGCGTCGGCCGATGCGGACGGACGTGTCGAGGCGGCCATTCCTGGCTTGGCCATGCTCGCCAGGATCAGCATCGAGGAGTGCGAACACGCCCTTGAACTGCTACTCTCGCCGGACGAATACAGCCGCACGACGGAGCACGAAGGCCGGCGGATCGAAGTCATCGACGGCGGATGGCTTGTCCTGAACTATCGCAAGTATCGAGACTCGGGACGGCCGGCGAGCCGAGCACCATACTACCGAAAACGGAGGGCGGAAAAGAAGCGCAACAGTGGCGCAACAGTTGCGCAACAAGAGGCCGAAAATGCGCAACATCCGGGTGTGGCGCGCAACACGCGCGCAACATCACGCATTAAAAGGATCGCGGGCGCAGAGGCAGAGGCAGATCTTAAAGAACTTAACACACCGCCGGCTACGCCGACGGAAGATGAAATCGTTTCCAGAATCATCGCCGGAATCGGAGAGGCCCACCAAGCCGCGTTCGGATCGGCCCTGCCCAGCCGGTGGAAGGACGCGGTTCGGAAGGCGTGCAAGAAGGGCGACGGGACATGGCTTGCCAAGATCGACGCGGACGCGATGCGGGAAGCAAAGGCCCGATGCAAGCCGCCGATGCGGTGGGGCCTCGGAACGGTGCAGGTGTACCTCGAAGAGTCTTGCAGCGGCAAGCCCAACGGCCGAGAGATCGTTGACCGCGAGACGCTGACCTGCGAACAGTGTGGCCTCACGATCGAGGTCCTGAAACACGCAGACGGCAAGGCGAGCAGAACCGGGCCGGAGCCCTGCGAACACCTCAAGGAGAAAGGCCGTGACTGGTTCAACGCGAGGAAGTGACCAGGGCCGGCTTCTGCCATCCGACCTGACGGCGGAGGCATCCGTGCTCGGGGCCTGCATGCTGGACGCCAAGAAGATCGGCGACGTGCTGCTGATCATCGACCGGCCGG
>DATKUU010000086.1:0-10284 GCA_035530455.1 Phycisphaerae bacterium
GATTCGATAGACGGCGAGCCGGTCCACGCCGTCTTTTTGCTTCTGGCGCGCGTAAACGACCCGGGTCCGCACATTCGGGCGCTGGCGGAGATTGCGCGCCTCGTGCAAACGCCGGGCCTCTACCGCCGGCTGATCGAGGCGCGTTCGGCGAAGGACGTGCTGGCGATTCTCGACGCCGAGGAATAACCGTCCGCGCCGATGGAGCCGTCCCCATGCGCGATGTCATCCAGCGGATGCTCGAAGCCGAGGCCGAGGCCAAACGCCTCGTGGCCGAGGCCGACGCGAAGGCCGAACAGGTCCGTGTGGACGCCCGCCGCGAGGCCCGCGAACTGGCGGACCGGACTCGGCGCGACGCCCAAGCCGAAGCCGAACGCCTCGTCCAGGAGACCGTCCGCAAGGCCGAGGACGAGAAGCGGTCACGCCTCGACCAGGCGGCCGAGGCCATCCGCAACGAAGTGAGGGTGGACGATCGCTTTCGCGAAGAGGCCGTCCGGACGGTCGTCCGGGCGGTGCGCGGCCAGGGGGATGGAACGACGGGCGGTTAGGAGCGATGGTCCTGCGAAGCGCGCTCGATATGGATTTTTTGGCGGCGAACATCCACGGCCGGCGGAGCCGGCTCGCCGAGGCGGAGCGTCTCGACGCCCTCTGCCGCCTGCCCACCGTGACGGATTTGGCGCGGGCCCTGTTTCCCGAGAGCCGGTTCTTGACCGCTGCGGCGCTGGAGCGTGTGCTCGTCCTGGACCAGGCGGAGGAACTGGCGGAGATCGCGTTGCGCCTGGGCGGTGCGGCGGGAAGAGTCCTGGACTGGCTGGGCGTGCGGTTCCAGATGGAGAACCTGAAGGTGCTGGCGCGCGGCTTGGCGGGGGGGATGGCGCTGGCGGACCTCCGGCCGCATCTCGTCCTCCTGCCCGACGACCTGGCGCTGCCGGTGGAGGCGCTGGCGTCGGCGGGGTCGGTGGAGGCGTTCGCCGCTCTCGTACCGCACGAGCCCCTACGGGAAGGGCTCCTTCGCGGTGCCGTTCTGTTCGCCCGCCGGCCGAAGGCGTTCTTCCTTGAGGCGGGCCTCGACGCGGGGTACCTGGAGGAACTGCTGGCGCGGGCGCGGGCGCTGCCGGCCGCCGACCGCCACGACGTCCTGCCGATCGCCCGCCAGGAAACCGACACGTTTCACATGATGTTGGCGGCGCGGGGCAAGTTCCACTACGGCCTGGAGCCGGAGGCGATCGTGCCGTTCCACGTGAAAGGGGCGCTAGTGTCGCGCGAGGCGTTCGCGGCGATGGCATCGGCGGAGCACGTGGCCGACGTGGCGGCCCTGGCGGCGGGCGTGGCCGTGGATGAACTTCCGGCGGGGGCGAAGGAGGCCTGGACGCCAGCGGACCTGGAGCCCCTGGCGTGGGCCCGGTACTACCGGCTGGCGAACCGGGCGTTCCGCCGGAGCCACATGGGCCTCGGGGCCGTCGTCGCCTACACCGCCATCCGCCGGGTCGAACTGGCGAACCTTATCACGCTGAGCGAAGGCATCCGCCTGAGCCGACCCCCGGACGTTCTCCGGCGGTGCCTCATTCCGGCCGCCCGACGGGAGCCGAAAGGTGTTTAGCGCCGTCCTGATGAAGCGTCTGAGCGTGGTCGTCCTGGAACGGGACGAGCGGACGGTGCTTCGCGGCCTGGGGGCGCTGGGGGCGGTCCACCTGGTGCGGTCGGAGGCGGGTCCCGAGACGGCGCCGCAAGCGCCTCCGGACCGGACGGAGGACCTTCGGCGGGCGGACGCGCTCCTGGGCAGGGTGGACAAACTGGTCCGCGACGTGGAACTGGCCGACCTGCCAGACGTTGCCGCCGACCTTCCTCCGATGGGCCTGGAAGAGGTGGAGAAGGCGCTCGCGCCGCTGGAGAATCAGGCGGCCCAGGTCCTCCAGAGCCGCGCCGCCGCGCTCCAGCGGTGGGCCCGCGTCACGACGCTCCTGGACCAGGTCGGCGCGTACGAGGGGCTGGACTTGTCGCTGGAGCAGGTCGGGCGGTTCTCGTTCCTGCATTTTGCGATGGGCAGCCTGCCGGAGAAGAACTTCGAGGCGTTCGAGGCGAAGGTCGGCCCGAACGTGGTCCTCGTGGCGCTGGGCGAGGAGGGGGGTCGCCGCCGGGTCGTGGCCGTCACGAGCCGCAAAGGCCGCTTCGCCCTGGAGACCGGCCTGGACGAGGCGGGGTTCCGGCGCGAGGTGATCCCGGAGCCTGCGGCGGGGACGATGAAGCAGGTCCTGGCCGAGGCCCGCCGCGAGAAGGAGCAACTGGGCGAGGAACTAGCCCGCCCGCGCGAGGCGCTGGAGGCGCTGCGGCATGAGCTGGCCGCGCCCCTGGCCCGCCTGCGTGCCGCCGCCGAGGTCGAACGCCGAATCCTCGAGGCCGAGCAGAACTTCCCGCACACCGACGCGACGGTCCTCATCGCCGGCTGGATTCCCAAGGCCGACGTTCCAAACGTCCGCCGACGCCTCCAGGACCTGGTGGGCGGCCGGTGCGTCGTCGAGGCCGAGGACCCGGACGATGTCCCGGAGGACCAGATTCCGGTGCTGCTGCGGCATCCGCGGCTCCTCAGGCCGTTCGAGATGCTGGTGGCGGGGTACGGCCTGCCGGGATACCGGGAACTGGAGCCGACGCTCTTCGTCGCGATTACGTTCCTGGCGATGTTCGGGATCATGTTCGGCGACGTGGGGCACGGCGGGGTGCTGGCGGTGGCGGGGATCGGGATGCTGCTAATGAGCCGGCAGGAGAAGGTGCGCGACGTGGGCGTCCTGCTCACGCTTGGGGGCGCGAGCAGCATCCTCTTCGGCGTCATCTACGGTTCGTATTTCGGGTATCAACAATGGGCCCTCTGGCGGGACCCGCTGGAGAAGGGCAAGAGCCCCATTGAGTTCATGCTGGCGGCGGTTGTGGTCGGGGTAATTGTCATCAGCCTGGGCCTGATCCTGAACATCATCAACCGGTTTCGGCGGGGCGACATCGTCGGCGGGTTTCTGGACAAGTTCGGCGTGGTCGGGGCGATTTTCTATTGGGGGGTATTGGCCCTCGGGTTGAAATATCTGGCCTTTCGCCAGGGCGAGCATCCCTGGATGGACGTGGTGCTGTTTGTGGTGCTTCCGCTGGCCGTCGTCGGCCTGATGCTCAAGTCGCCGATTCAGCACGTGCTCGAGCGCCGCAGCACGCGCGCCGAGCCGCAAGGTTCCTGGGGCGAAACCCTCATCGAGTCGGTCATCGAGGCTTACGAGGCCGTCCTCAATTACATGACCAACACGATCAGTTTCCTGCGGCTTGCGGCGTATGCCATGATTCACGCCGCGGTCCTGATGGCCACGTTCATCCTGGCCGCCGAGTTGAAGAAAGCGGCGGGGGGCGGCATCCCCGGTAGCGCCCTCGGGCTGGTCATCCTGGTGCTCGGCAATGCGGTTGCGATTGTCCTGGAGGGGATCATCGTCTCAGTGCAGGCGCTGCGGCTGCAATACTATGAGTTTTTCGGCAAGTTCTTCACGGGTAGCGGACATCCCTTCCAGCCGTTCTGTCTTCCGTCCAAGGATAAGGGCTGAGCGTTGAACGGATCGCACAAAGAGGAGGTTCACGGTATGAAATCGCTAGGTGTTGTTGTCGTGCTCGTTCTGTTGGGCGTATTGGCCGGAGGCTCGCGGGCGGCTGAGACGGCTGCCGAAACCCAACCGGCTGCGGAGGCTCCGCCCACCGCAGAAACCGTCGTGCTGACAGGCGATCAGATGGTTCAGAAGACGGCTGCGCTGGCGGCGTCGGTGGCGTTCGTGATGGCCGTCAGCATCGTCGGCGCCGCCTATGCCGTCGGCCGCATCGGGTCCGCGGCCCTCGGGGCGGCGGCCGAGAAGCCGGAACTGCTCGCGCGGAGCCTGGCTTTCGTCGGTTTGGCGGAAGGCTTGGCGCTGACCGGGTTCGTCATCGCCATTCTGCTCTGGATCAAGATGTAGGCCGGAGGCGCGCCGTGAAGTTTTTCTGCGTGGCCGACGAGGACACCGTCCGGGGCTTTCGCCTGGCGGGCGTTGAGGGCCAAGCGGTCGCTTCGGCCCCGGAGGCTGACCGCGCCATCCGCCTCGCCGCCGAGCGGCCGGACCTGGGGATCCTCATCGTCACCGACACCGTGGCCGCCGACGCGCGGAGCCTGGTGGATGAGGTCCGCCTGGCCCGACCCCGGCCGCTCATCGTCGAGATTCCCGGGCCGCAGGGGCCGATGCCCGGACGTAAGACCCTTCGGCAACTGGTGCAGGAGGCGGTCGGCATCCGCCTCGGACGCGAGGAGACCGGCGCGTGACGGCGCAGGGCGAACCCAATCCGCAGAACGTCCTTCGCGACGAGATCCTGGCCGACGCGCGGCGCCAGGCCGAGCGCGCTGTCCGCCGCGCCGAACGCGATGCCCAGGAGTCTCTCGCGCAGGCCCGCAAGCAGGCCGACGCCGACCGCGCCGGGCGCCTCGATGCCGCCCGACGCGAGACCGAGCGACGCCGAAACCTCCTCCTGGCCTCCGTGCCGGTCGAGGAAGCCCGCATGCGGGCCGACCGCCTGGAAGAGACCCTCCGGTCGGTCCACGACGAGGCCCGCCGGCGCCTGGCCGACCGCGCGGGGGACGAATACCACCGCACGCTCGTCCGTCTGGCGGCCGAGGCCGTCGCGCAGATGGCCGGCGAGCGGTTCGTTCTGGCGCTCGGGGCCGAGGACCTGAAGGCGTTCGGCAAGGGCCTGGCCGACGAGGTGCGCCGGGCCGTCGGACGCGACGGCCTGGAGGTCTCGGTGGCGGACGAGCCCGCGAAAGTCGAGGCGGGCGTCCTCGTGCGCGACGCCGAGGGCCGGCAGGTCTGGGATAGCAGCCTTGCGGCGCGGCTGGAGCGTCTGTGGCCTGCGCTCCGGCTGGTGGTCGGCGCCCGCCTCCTGGCCGACGTGCGCGCAAGGAGCAAGAAGGAGCCGTAGCCGATGCCCGTTCAGACCGAAAAAACGGCGGCGACCATCACCCGCATCTCGGGTCCGATCGTGATGGCGGCCGGCATGCGCGGGGCCGAGATGTACGAGGTCGTCGAAGTCGGCGCCGAGGGCCTCATCGGCGAGGTCGTCCGCGTCCTCGGCGACACAGCCACCATCCAGGTCTATGAAGAGACGACGATGATCCGGCCCGGCGCGCCGGTCCGGCGGACGGGGGCCCCGCTGTCGGTCAGCCTGGGACCGGGCCTCCTGGGGAACATTTACGACGGCATCCAGCGTCCGCTGCGCGAGATTCACGCGAAGAGCGGCCCGTGGATTCGTCGCGGCGAGAAGGTCGAACCCCTGGACCCCAAAAAGAAATGGCCGTTCGAGCCGGTCGGCGAAGTCGGCCGAAAGGTCACGGGCGGCGATTCCGTCGGAGACGTTCTGGAGACGGCCCTCGCGCACCACCGCATCCTCGTGCCGCCCGGCGTGGCCGGGACCGTCAAGTACCTCGCCCCCAAGGGCGAGTACACGATTCACGAGCGCATTGCCGTCGTCGAGACGCCCCAGGGCGAGCGGGAATTGACAATGGTCCAGAAGTGGCCGGTCCGCCGGCCGCGGCCCATCCGCGAGCGCCGACGCCTCGACGAACCCCTCATCACCGGCCAGCGGATCATCGACACCTTCTTCCCCATCGGGAAAGGCGGGACGGCGGCGATCCCCGGCGGTTTCGGCACGGGCAAGACCATCACCCAGCACCAACTGGCCAAGTGGTCCGACGCCGAAATTATCGTCTATGTCGGGTGCGGGGAGCGCGGCAACGAGATGACCGAGGTGCTGCGCGAGTTCCCGGAACTGGTGGACCCGTGGGCCGGCCGGCCGCTGATGGAGCGCACGATCCTCATTGCCAACACGAGCAACATGCCCGTCGCGGCCCGCGAGGTTTCGATTTACACGGGCATCACCCTGGCGGAGTATTACCGCGACCAGGGGCGGAGCGTCGCCCTTTTCGCCGACTCGACCAGCCGGTGGGCCGAAGCCCTGCGCGAACTGGCGGCGCGACTGGAAGAGATGCCCGCCGAGGAAGGGTTCCCCGCCAGTTTGCCGGCGCGCCTGGCCCAGTTCTACGAGCGCGGCGGGGCGGTCGTGACGCTCGACGGCCGGCCGGCCAGCGTCAGCATCGTCGGGGCCGTCAGCCCGCCCGGCGGCGACTTCTCCGAGCCCGTCACCCAGCACACGCGGCGGTTCGTCCGATGCTTCTGGGCGCTGGACACGGAACTGGCGAACGCCCGCCATTACCCCTCCATCCACTGGCTCCGGTCCTACTCGGAGTACGTCGAGGACGTGGCCGCCTGGTGGCAGCGCCGGGCCCCCGACTGGGCGGACCTGCGGGCCGAGGCGCTTGGCCTCCTCCAACGCGAGGACCGCCTCCAGCAGATCGTGAAACTGGTGGGGCCCGACGTCCTGCCCGACTCGCAGCGGCTCATCCTCTTCATCGCCGAAATCCTCAAGGACGCCTTCCTCGCACAGAGCGCCTTCGACGAGAAAGACGCCTACTGTTCGCCCGAGCGCCAGGTGGCGCTCCTCAGGCTCATCCTGACGCTCCACCGCCGCGGGCGGAAGATCATCCAGGCCGGCGCGCCGATTGCGCGGCTGCGGGAAATGAAAACCGTGCCGGAACTCATCCGCCTCAAAGCCGCCGCCGGCAACGACGAGATGGATAAACTCCACGCGTTCGAGGGGCGCCTCGCGGCCGAACTCGACGCCCTCGAACGCGAGTACGTAAAGTAAGGAACTCGGACGTGGCCGAAACGAGCGCCGAAATCCGGGACCGCGGGCTCCAATACGTCGGCACCGCGCGCATCGACGGGCCCCTGGTCGTCGTCGAAGGCGTCCGCGACGTCGGGTACGATGAACTGGTCGAGATCGTGGGCCCGGACGGCCGGCCGCGCCTCGGCCGGGCCCTCGATGTCTCCGACCGGGCCGTCGTCGTCCAGGTCTTCGAGGGGACCGAGGGCCTGTCGAACCGCGAGACGCGGGCCCGGTTCCTGGGCGAGAGCCTCCGCCTGCCGGTCTCGCGCCGGATGCTGGGCCGCATCTTCGACGGCCTGGGGCGACCGGCCGACGGCGGTCCCGCGCCCCTCTCGACCGACCGGCGCGACATCAACGGTCTGCCCATCAACCCGTACGCCCGGCGCTATCCGCGCGAGTTCATCCAGACGGGCCTGTCGGCGATAGACGGCATGAACGCGCTGGTGCGCGGGCAGAAGTTGCCGATCTTCTCCGGCAACGGCCTGCCGCACGATCGCATCGCCGCCCAGATCATCCGTCAGTCGCGGCTTCTGGAGGAGAGGAGCGAGTTCTCCATCGTTTTTGCGGCCATGGGCATCAAGCACGACATCGCCGACTTCTTCATCCGCAACTTCGAGGACTCCGGGGCGCTGGCGCGGGCAGCCATGTTCTTCTCCCTGGCCGACGCGCCGAGCGTCGAACGCCTCCTGACGCCGCGGAGCGCCCTGACCCTGGCCGAGCACCTTGCCTTCGACGAGGGCCAGCATGTCCTGGTGCTGCTGACGGACATGACCAACTATTGCGAGTCGCTACGGGAGGTCGGGACGGCGCGCAACGAGATCCCCGGACGCAAAGGCTATCCGGGCTACCTCTACTCGGACCTCGCGAGCCTGTACGAACGGGCCGGACGCATTGATAAGTCCGAGGGGTCCATCACGCAGATGGCGATCCTGACGATGCCGGCCGACGACATCAGCCACCCCGTCCCCGACCTGACGGGGTACATCACGGAGGGGCAGATCGTCCTGGAGCGTGACCTTTTTCAGCGCGGCATCTATCCGCCGATCGCCGGGCTGCCGAGCCTCTCGCGCCTGATGAAGGACGGCGTGGGCGAGGGCCACACGCGGGCCGACCACGCCATCCTGGCCAGCCAACTCTTTGCCTGCTACGCCCACGTCAAGCGCGTGCGCGGGCTGGCCGACGTCATCGGCGAGGAAGAGTTGGGACTCCTGGACAAGCAATACCTGGAGTTCGGCGAGGCGTTCGAGCGGCGGTTCCTCAGCCAGGGCGAGTACGAGAACCGCCCCATCGAGACGACCCTCGGGATCGGCTGGGACGTCCTCTCGATGCTGCCGCGCGACGAACTCCATCGCGTCAGCGACGCCATGCTTCAGCAGTATTACCGCGAGGGCGCGTCGGCCTCGCCCGAAACGAAGGGCGACGCGCCGCAGGAAACGTTTAGCCGCGAGCCGAAGGCGAGCGCTTAACCATGGCCAAACTCCACGTGCCGCCCACCAAGTCCAGTTACCTCGCCCTCGGGCGCCAGCTGGCTTTCGCCCGCGAGGGGTTCGACCTGCTGGACCAGAAGCGGCAAATCCTGATCTTCGAACTCATGAGCCGCCTCGGCCGCGCCCGCGACGCCGAACGCCGAACGAACGACGCCCTCGCCCGGGCCTTCGCCGCCCTCACCGAGGCGCTTCTGGAGACCGGGTCGGACGGTTTGGACCGCGCGGCCCTCGCCGTCCGTGCCGACCACGAGGTGGACCTGACGGACCAGGGTCTCATGGGCATCCGCATCCCCGCCGTGAAGGTCCGCCTCGCGCCGGTCGACGTCCAGTTCGGTTTCGTCGGCACGAGCGCCCATGCGGACCTGGCGATGCAGCGCTTCGCCGAGGCCCTGCGCCTGCTCGGGGAACTGGCGGAACTGGAGACGAGCGTCTTGCGCCTGGCGCGGGAACTGAAGAAAACCCAGCGCCGCACGAACGCCCTCTCCAAGATCTTCATCCCCGACTATTCGGAAACCATCGCTTACATTCTCGCGAGCCTCGAAGACCGCGAGCGCGAATCGTTCACCATCATGAAAATGATCAAGAACCGCCTCGCCGTCGCGCTGGAAGGGGGTACCCGTCATGCCTAAACCGCCCGTCAATCACATCCTGGTCGTCGTGGACGGCACGGAGGCGTCGTTCCGCGCCGCCGACCGCGCCATTGACCTTGCGCGCGCGCTGGGGGCGCAATTGACCGCCCTGGCCGTCGTGGACACCGAGACGCTGCGGCAACTGTTGTCGGTCAAGATCCTCGTGGACGCCGAAATGGGCGAGTTCGAGAAGGAACTCGAGGAATCCGCCCGCCGGCAACTGGCCGAAATCCGCGAACGCGCCCTCGACCAGAAAGTCGTCATTGAGGAAGTGCTCATCACCGGCAGCGTCGAGACGGTCGTTCCGAAGGAGGTCGAGGAGCGCGAGGTGGACCTGATTGCGCTCGGCGGCTTTCCGTCCACGAAAGTGACGCGCGACCTCATGGCCCGCCAGCGCCAGATGATCATTGACCGCGCGACGTGCCCGGTGCTGGTGGTGAAGTAGGCGCTCGCTCCTGTGTCCGTCCGCTGCCGATGCCTTTACGGAGCGGGAGGCTCATGAGGTTCCGCCGAGAGGCCTGTGGGTACATTGTCAAAACTGTGCGAGACTTGTTTCGCGCCGTGAAGTGATTGGTAGCCATTGAGCGACGTAGCGATTACGAAAGCATCGCCAATGCGATGAATCGTGCGGACTGCGTCTGAGTGGCCCGGTTCGTCATCAAGGTCCAGCGTGGCGATCTTCCGCCAGTCCTGAAACGTCCTGTTGCACTCGAAAACCTCGCTGTAGGCAAAAACCGTCAGCGTTCCCCTCGCAGGGTCCTCAAGAATGTGGGTGACTGGAAGCGCGGGACGGTCAGCAGGATATGCGCGCCCGCGGAGTTGGTCGTAGGAATACACGATGTGGAGTGAGTTGTCGTCGGCCACGGTGATGTAGGATATGACAATACCGAGGTGCATAAGTCCGCCGAAAACAAGGACGCGGCCGTCCCGAAGTTCGGTGAAACCACAGACGTTGCCTGGCCACCAGAGCATCTCGGAGGGATCGGAAGCGGTTTTGGTATCCTTATGTTGAATGGGAAGTTATGTGAAGAATAAGACTGGATTTCTGGCCCAAGCCATCGTCGGTGATCGCCCAGCCCTGTCATATTCCCCGCCTTCTTCACATAATTGACCTACGCCCTGGCCGTCGCGACGGCTGTAGGGACGACCAATTTCCTTCAGTTCTAACACAGAGGAGAGCTTATGGACTTACACAAGGAATGCCGACATCTTCGAATGGCAGACGCCACGGACCGCGCCGCAGTACTTGCGGAATATACCAAATGGCTGGTGGAGTACCGGAACTCATCCGAAGAGACCGTCCGGAAGCATCGCAGATACCTGACCCTCTTCCTGGAATTCCTGGCCACAGGCCAACAAGGGACCGTCCTCGCCGAGCTCGGCCATCACCAAGTCGAAGC
>DATKUU010000087.1:0-25740 GCA_035530455.1 Phycisphaerae bacterium
CGGGGTCGCCGTCCGGCCGGATTTGCGCCCCTTCCTTCACGCGGCGGGCGAACGCGGGCATCGCCGCGCCCCGTCCGATGCCGCCCGCCTTCTCCATGAGCCAGCGCACCGCGCGCCGCCGCAGAAAAAAGTTCGCCGCGGGCGCCATCGCGCTCCCCATCCGCCCGATGAGCCGAACCTGGCCCATCATCCGCTCGCGCCACCCGAGGCGCCCCTGCCGCGCGAGGTGTTCCTTCTCGCGCAGCACGAGACCCGCGACGTCCACGCCGCTCGGGCATTCGACGAGGCACGTCTTACAGTTGTAGCAGAGGTCGGCCAGGGCGTGCATCCGTTCATCGTCCAGGGCCGCGAGCGTCAGGTCGCCGGCGATGGCCTCCCTCAGGAGGTTCGCCTTGCCGCGCGGGCTCGCCGTCTCGTCGCGCGTCACGAGGTACACGGGGCAATACGCCCGGCACGTGCCGCACCCGTGGCAGCGCTCGAGTTCTTCGGCCCACGGTTTTCGGTCGAACGCCTCGCCCGTCGGCCGGCGCGACCATCCGGGCGGCAGGCGGAGATCCTCCAGGTGAATCTCGTCGGCGTCGGTGATAATCTTGCCGGGATTCAAAACCCCGCGCGGGTCCCAGAGGGCCTTCACCTCGCGGAAAACGTCGTAGAGCGTCCCGAACTGGAGCCGAAGGTAGGCGCTTCGCGTCAGGCCGTCGCCGTGCTCGCAGGAGATCGTGCCGCCGAGGCCGATGGCCAGCCGGGCGACGGCGCCCGCAATCCGCCGCATCCGCTCGACGTCCTCCGGCATGCGCGTGTCGAGGATGGGTCGGGCGTGCAGGTTCGAGTCGCCCGCGTGGCCATAGACGGCCGCCTCCGTGCCGTTCGCCTTCATGATTTCGCGCAGCCCCTTGATGTAGTCCACGAGGCGGTCGGGCGGCACGGTGACATCCTCGACGAAGGGGAGGACGCGCTTCGGCCCCCGAAGGCGCTGAAGGATTTGGACCGCGCGTTTGCGAACCTGCCACAGACGCTCCTGCTCCGCCGGGTCGTACGCCTCGACCGATCCGAACGCCAGGCGAAGGTCGTCCACCACCAGCCGACGGACTTCGCCTATAAAAGCCTCGTTCTCGGCGCGATTGTCGGACAGTTGCTCCACGAGGAGCACGGTGTCGGCCTCGGGCGGGAGATATTTCGTCGGCACGATGCCTTCGGCGCGGACGATGTCCAGGAAATGGCGCTCCATAATCTCGCAGGCGCTCGGCCCCAGAAGCAGAATAGGATGCACCGCTTCGCCGGCGTCGGCCAGGTTCTTGAACCACAGGAGGATGCTTGCGCGCTCGGGCGGCTTGGGCACGACACGCAGGCCCGCCTCGACGATGACCGCCAACGTCCCTTCCGAGCCGACGACGACGCGCGGCAGGTCCAGCATCCCGTCGCGGAGGACCTCAAAAAGGTTATAGCCGGCGCTGTTCTTGCTGGTGTGCGGCTCGTATTGTCGGAGGAGGTCGGCGTGCGTCTCGGCCAGCCGGCGCGTCCCGGCGACAATCCGGCCGAAGAGGTCTTTGCGCGCCTCGGCCTCGGCGAGCGCCGCGTTGTCCATCCGCATCGGCTCCAGCCGGACCTGCGAACCGTCGCTCAGCACAACATCCAGGTACGCGACGTAATCCTTCATCGAACCGTATCGGATGCCGCGCGATCCCGACGCGTTGTTCCCCAGGTTCCCGCCGATCGTGCAAAACGGCTCGCTCGACGGGTCCGGTCCGAGCATCAGGCCGTGGGCCGCGAGGGCCTCGTTCACCTTGCCGGTGACGGCGCCCGGCTGGACGCGAACGCACTTGCGCCCCGCGTCAATCTCCAGGACGCGGTTCATGTACTTCGTAAAGTCCAGGACGATGCCGCGCCCGAGCGCCTGGCCGGCCAGGCCCGACCCCGCGCCGCGCGGAATGACGGGCACACCGAGCCGCCCCGCCGCACGGACGGCCGCCGCCACATCGGCGGCCGTCTTCGGCACGACGACGGCCAGAGGCACGATGCGGTAGATGCACGCCGCGGTCGCGTAGGCCGCCCGGCTGAACCGGTCCGCCAGCACGTCGCCCTCGACCTCTGGGCGCAGGGCGTCGGCGATCCGCTCCGCCATCGCTCCATCGTTCTGCGCCTTGCCCACCACCACCTCGCTTGATTCTCCCGAGTCCGAGGCATACTATACGCCGGTTCGGCGAAAGACAAGGCGAAGCGAATGGCCACTGGCATCGGCTGCATCTCGGGCGGGCTGGACTCGCAACTGGCCGTCGCTCTCCTCCGGAAGCAGGGCGTCGAGGTCGTCGCCCTGCACGTGCAGCACCTGTGGCACCCCGGCCTGATGGAGGAAGGCGCGAAGCCGCCCGGCGTCCGGGCAATCGAATCGCGCGGCGTGCCGATCCGTCTCGTCAACGCCACCGAGGCCGATCTTGAAATGATCCGCCACCCCGCGCATGGCTTCGGCAAGCACCTGAACCCCTGCCTCGACTGCCGCATCTGGACCTTGCGCCAAGCGAAGCGCCTCATGGAAGAAGAGAAGGCTGATTTCGTTTTCACGGGCGAGGTGCTGGGCCAGCGCCCGATGAGCCAGCACCGCGGCGCGCTGGCGATGGTGGCGAAGGAGGCGGGCCTGGAGGACCTGGTCCTGAGGCCGCTGTCGGCCAAGCGCTTGCCGCCCACAAAGCCGGAACGCGAGGGAAAGGTCAATCGCGATCTACTCATGGGCTTTTCCGGCCGGACCCGCAAACCTCAGATGGCTCTGGCCGCTGAACTGGGCATCACCGAGTATCCCACGCCCGCCGGGGGGTGCCTATTGACGGACCCGGGCTTCGCCTTTCGCCTGCGGGAACTGATGGACCATGCCGCACCGACCGTCGCCGACGTGGAACTCTTGAAAGTGGGCCGGCACTTCCGCCTCGCGGACGGGTCGCGCCTGGCGCTCGGACGCCGCCACGAGGACAACCTGCTCATGGAGAAACTTTTCCAGGCAGGTGATGTGCGTCTCGAAGCCGACCGCATGGCGGGCCCGACCGGCCTCCTGCGCGGCAAAGCATCGGAGGAAAGCGTCTCCGTCGCCGCAGGGCTCATCCTCCGCTACGGCAAGGCCCGCGCGGGCGAGACGCACCCCGTGCGCGTCGAGCCGGTCGGCGGCGAGAGGCGCATCCTCGAGGCCCAAACGGCCGACGATGAACTCGCGCAGCGACTCATCATCCGCCCGAAGGAAAAGGCATGAGCCCGGACGACCTCGAAACGAAACGCGAGCGCCTGGGCGCTCTGCTCGAGGACCTCGGGTCGGCGCTCGTCGCCTTCTCGGGCGGCGTGGATTCGACGCTTCTCGTGGCCGAGGCCCGCCGCATCCTCGGACGTGACAAGGTCCTCGCCGTCACCGCCGACAGCGAGACTTATGTGCCGGAGGAACTCCAGCGCGCCCGCGACCTGGCTTCTCGCCTGGACGTCGAGCACGTCGTGGTCAAGACCCGCGAACTCGACGTGCCGAACTTCCAGCACAATCCGCCCGACCGGTGCTACTGGTGCAAACGGGAACTCTTCACGCGCCTGGCGCGCCTGGCGAAGGAGCGCGGACTAGCGGCCGTGTGCGACGGCGCTAACGCCGACGACCCGAAGGAACATCGCCCCGGGCTGCGCGCGGCCGCGGAACTGGGCGTCCGCAGCCCCTTGAAGGAAGCGGGTCTGGCGAAAGACGACATCCGCGCTCTTTCGCGCGCGATGGACCTCCCGACGTGGAACCGCCCCGCGATGGCGTGCCTGGCGAGCCGCTTTCCCTACGGCCGCCAGATCACGGCTGAGGCCCTGGAGCGCGTCGCGCGGGCCGAACGATTCCTCCGCAGCCTCGGCTACGAAACCTGCCGCGTCCGCGACCACCTTCCCGTCGCCCGAATCGAAGTGGCTGTGGAGGATCTCGCGCGCCTCCTCGGCGACCGCGAACACATCACGCAGGAACTCAAAAAGGTCGGCTACACGTACGTGGCGCTGGACCTGGAAGGCTACCGCCCCGGCGCGATGGACGAAACGCTGGGCCGACCGCCGACTTGACACCCGCCGGAGAATTGTTAGTCTAACCAATAAGACGGCCCCATCGGAGGAACCGCCTTGCCCGTCGCGAGCCTGTTGCAGGACAAGCGTGAGGCGATTCTATCGCTGGCGGCCCGGCATGGAGTCCGGAACGTGCGCATCTTCGGTTCGGCGGCGCGCGGCGACACCGGCCCGGACAGCGATTTTGATTTTCTGGTGGACCTCGACGCGGACCGGAGCCTGCTGGACCTCGGCGGCCTGCTCATGGACCTGCGGGAACTCCTGGAGCGCGAGGTGGATATCGTGACCGAGCGGAGCCTACACTGGTACATCCGCGACCGCATCCTGCGCGAGGCCGTGCCCCTATGAAGGACGACAGCCTCTATCTCGTCCATATCCACGAGTGCATCCAACGCATCGAGCAGTACGTCCAAGGGGGGCGGGAAGCATTCCTGCACTCGACGCTGGTGCAAGACGCCGTCGTCCGCAACCTCCAGGTGCTGGCCGAGTCCACCCAGCGCCTGTCCGACGATTTCAAGGCCCGCCATCCGCACGTGGACTGGCGCGCGTTGGCCGGATTCCGCAACGTGCCGGTCCACGATTACCTCGGCGTGGACAAAGATCGCGTCTGGCAGATCGTCGAACGCAACCTGCCGGAATTGAAACGCCACCTGCCCCAACCGCCCGCCAAACCGCCCCTCGAATGACGCGGCACCGCGGGCGATGGACGAAACGCTGCCGAACGCGGAATGCGGAACGCGCCAAACCGCAAAAGGAAAAATAGTATTGTGCCCCAAATATCAGAATCTACAATCACGTGATCCGAGGACCGCCAAGAGGGTCGCACCATGGTATCGAACCGAATTCTGGACGTAATCCTGACTGTGCTCGCCTGGATAGTCGTTCCGGTCCAGTTGGTCACAACCCTGGTTCTTGGCTTGCTTGTCTCCCTGCCCTTATTAGGTCTTCTTCTGCTGCTAGTGATAAGCCTCCCCTGGATGGTTCTATTGATCCCGATGCTTGGGTTATCCTGGTTATGTAGCAGGGCCGAGCTGCTCAGGAACCCCATCGGCTTACTCGGAATCCCGTTGGCAGTTGTAGCCGACACGTACGCCTGTCTGATGCCATCGATGGGGGAGTTTGAGAGCCGTGCTGCAAAGCTGTTGCTGACGGAGTCCTGGCCTTTCTCCTGGGAGTTTTGGCAGTTCCAGAACGGGCGACTCGACATTGCCTCGACCCAGGCTGAGCCCCTGCGCAAGATATTGACGCGTGTGTCGCGCAACGATCCGCTGAGGCAGCGCGCTATAGACCGGCTGGCGCGGCATGAGCAGCTGGACCCGCAGGTGTGAAGTAACCTCCGTATCGCCCAACAACGGAATGCAGGAGACGGCGCTTCGCGCCGCTGGCGGCGTTCCGGTACGCCTCGGAACGGTTGTTAGTCGATGCCCAAGCCACTGGCGCTTGCAAGGGGCCCCTCAAAAGCGTTGGAAATTAGGTGTGGGTGGTCTGATACCTTGCGCATCTCAACAAGCAAAGACTGACAGAACGACTTTATGTCGGCCCTGGCCGCCTCTACAGCATCAACAGACATGAATCTATCCCAAGTATGCTTGAATTGAAAATGACTACCGTCTTTCTTCTGCTCCGCAACATATTGCTTCGCCAAGACCTTCCCGTGTGCGACGATGTCACGAAAAGCCTCCAACATCTTTATCCTTTGATACGGACGCCGATCCTTCTGCCATGAGAAGGAGGGAAGCTTTTTCACAAGTTCTTCGAGTTTTTCCTTAATTCCCTTCCCTTTAAAGTGCTTCTTCTCCTCTTTCCACAACTTCGGAAGAAGCACAAAACCACAGAAGTTGACGAAGGCTTCAAAGGCCAGAAAGCCCATCAAGAGAGATGGCAGGAGAAGTTTATACGACGGCTTCTCTTCAGCCCTCGCTTTCTCCAGAAGGAGCGATGAAGACCGCCAAAGGTACTCGTGAGTGTAGATCTCTTCATTGACGGAAACCGATCTTGCCATGGCATTGACTCCCAAGCGGCTAACACTTTTTAGGGGTTCCGAGAACCCAATACCTTTTCCCCTCTCTCTTTCCGCGGGTTCCCGGGCTACTGCTGGAACCCCACCTTCGGGGCCGCGCGTTCGACGGCCGATTCGATCTCGAAGAATTCGGCCTTTTCGAAGTGAAACATGGAGGCCAGCACGTTCGTCGGGAACATCTCGCAGCGGTTGTTGTATTCGCGGACGTTGCCGTTGTAGAGCCGCCGCGAGGCCTGAATCCGGTCCTCGGTCTCGGCGAGTTGCTTCTGGAGGGCGAGAAAATTCTGATTCGCCTTTAGGTCCGGGTATCCCTCGCGCAGGGCAAACAGTTGCCGGAGGGCCTGCACGAGAACGTTCTCGTCGCGTGCCTGCTCGCCGGGCGATCCGGTCGAGGCGACCGCGCGCGTGCGAGCCTCGACGACGCGCTCCAGGACCTCACGCTCGTGGGCCGCGTAGCCCTTCACCGTCTCCACCAGATTCGGGATGAGGTCGTACCGGCGCTTGAGTTCCGTATCAATGCCCGCCCATGCCTCCTTGACGTGGTTCCGCCCGCGGATGAGACTGTTATACATGCCAACCGCAATGCCAAGGAGCACCAGAGCCGGAACGACAACGAGGGCGCAGCACGGCAGCGCCACCGCCCACTCCTGTTGCGCCACGATGGCCGCCCAACTCGCCGCTGCCGTCATGTCTTTCCTCCCTCTTCCCGCCCGATGCCCCGTGCCTTGAGGACGTACTCCGGAATGCTCGCGACAATCTCGCGGCCGATGCTGAGCAGACGCCGGACGTTCTCGGCGTCGCGCTGACCGTCGTAGAGGATCATCAGGTTGCCCTTCATCTCGAGGTCCGGCACGTCGCCCCTCGACCCTGCTCGGAGCGACCCTGAGCCTGTCGAAGGGTCGCCGCAGGCCAGCAGATGCTCAATCAGCCGCGCGTGAAAAATGTCGTACGCAAACCGGCGGTCCTCCGACCGGACATGGTAGCGGCGGCTGAACTCGTCGCTCTCGAAATCAATGTCGTCCCATCCGACCCACGAGGCTAGCCGATCGAAGACCGTCTCGCCGCGCATCCGCAGCCCGGCCGCCATAATCGGCAAGCCTAGCACCACGCCCTGATAATGATGCGTGGACTGATTCTTCCCGCTGCCGGTCGTGTACTTGTAGTCGAAGGCGACGACGGCCCGGCCGTCGAGTTCGCCGCACAGAATGTTTGATGCCTTCCGGCTGTGACCGCGGCCGAAAAGTTCGAACATCGCGTACCGCTCCGCGATACCCCACGGGTCGTCAGGGTAAAACTCGAAGCCGAGTTCGGCCGCCAAGCGGGCCATGGCCTCGCGCCGCTGCCGCGCCTTCAGGATGCCAAACACAATCACCGCGGCCGCCAGGGCGATGAACGCCGGAACGACGATGCACGGAATCACTTGCATCCGAGGGCTCCGAACAGACAAACGGATTATAGAAACCTCCGCCTCGCCCGTCTAACGCTACTTTGTCACCTTGGTCCCTGGTGTGCGGCGGACAAGCCCGCCGGCTGAAGGCTCGCGACACTATTTAGACCGGGCTCAATAGTAACTGGACAGCGCGCCGGCTGGCGGTAGAATAGGCGCCGGTCCAGGCTGGAGCAGGAGGTGGTCATGTTCTCGGGGACGCTGGTGGCGCTCGTGACGCCGTTCAGGGACGGCCAGGTGGACTATGCGGCCATCGAACGGCTCGTGGAGTGGCACGTCGAACAGGGGACGGACGGCCTCGTGCCCGTGGGCACGACGGGCGAGAGCCCGACGGTGGACATTGAAGAGCACGAGCGGATTATCCGGACGGTGGTGGAGCGTGCGGCCGGGCGGCTGCCGGTCGTAGCCGGGACAGGGGGCAACGCGACGGCCGAGGCGATCCACCTGACGCGTTTCGCCAAGGAAGTGGGCGCCGACGCATCGCTCCAGGTGTGCCCGTACTACAATAAGCCGACCCAGGAGGGCCTGTACCGCCACTTTGCGGCGATCGCGGAGGCGGTGGACCTTCCGATGGTGCTCTACAACATTCCGTCGCGGACGGGGGTCTCGATGACTCCGGCGACTATTGCGCGGCTGGCCGATGTGCCGCAGATCGTCGCCATCAAGGAAGCAACGGGCTCGATGGACCAGGCAAGCGAGATCCTGTCGCGGTGCGCGCTGACGGTGCTGTCGGGGGACGATTCGCTGACGCTGCCGCTCATGGCCCTCGGCGCGCAGGGCGTCATCAGCGTTGTGGCGAACCTCGTGCCGAAGGACGTGAAACGCCTGACGGAGGCGATGCTGGCCGGCGACCTGGAGACCGCGCAGGAGGCGCACCGCCGCCTGTTCCCCTTGTGCCGCGCCATGTTCCTTGAAACCAATCCCATCCCCGTGAAGGCGGCGATGAAACTGACGGGCCTGCTGGAGTCGGACGAGAAGCGGCTGCCGCTGACGGACCTCGGGCCGGAGAACGCGGCAGCGCTGAAGAAGGCGCTGGAGGCGTACGGCCTGCTGTGAGGCGGCGGGCCGGCGCGCGCTCGCCTGGCGGCTCGCGGCTAAACGTGAATGGCGCGCGCCGGCCCCTCCTTCGCCCTCCGGAGCTACGGCGGGCAAGCAAAGCCGGCGGCTAAACGGGCACGGCGGGGGGTTCCCGCAGATTCGCCCCGATGAGGCCGGGGCTCATCTGCGGGCTTTAACCCGACTTCGCCGGGACTCATCTGCGGGCTTTAGCGGCGCGAGGGGACCGATGGCCGAGAAGCGCAAGTCGCGAAGTGCGCTGGAGCGCCGGGGCCGCCTGATCTTCGGCTTGTTCATCCTGCTGACGGTGGTGGCGTGCTTGTCCTGGCCGTGGTGGGAGATGGGGCGCCTCGCGCGCTCGGGCGAGTCGGACCGCGCGCGGGCGATTGTGCAGAGGTACGTGCTGAACCTGCATGCGGTCCGGTTCGCGACGGAGAAGAAGGGCGCGGAGCAGTTGGCGCGGTTCGCGGCGACGGCCGAGGGAAACGCAAAGCTGATTCGGCTTCCTCCGCCGGCACCCGCCCAGCCGCAGACCATACCCGGAGGCCTGGAGCCCTTCGAAACCGAGGCGGTCGAGGTCTTCCTGAAGCACCCTGACGAGAGCCGGCACTGGCGGGTCGAGGGCAATCGGCTGCTCTACGTCCAGGCGCTGCGGGCAGGGGCCGACTGCCTCAGTTGCCACAGCGCCTACCGGGAGACCGAGCCGATGGCGGCCGTCTCGCTGACACTGGACATCAGCGAGCGAAATCGGGCGCTGGCGACAGGCCGGTTGGTATTGGGGGCGGCGGCGGTGCTGGTCGTCGCCCTGAGCGTGGCCGCCTTCTACGCCCTGTTCCGCACCATGGTGGTGCGTCCGGTGCAGCACCTGCGGGACGTGGCCGACCGCGTCAGCGCGGGCGACCTCCAGGTCCGGTGCGAGATTGACACGCGGAACGAACTGGAAACGCTGGCCGACGCCCTGAACCACATGCTGGACCGTCTGGCCCAGGCGCAGGCGGAATTGCGCGAGGCGAACACGGCCCGCGACGCGAAACTCGAGGAACTGGCGAAGGCCAATGTGGCGCTCTTCGAGATGAACCAGGTCAAATCAAAGTTCCTGACGACGATGAGCCACGAACTCCGGACGCCGCTGAACTCGATCCTCGGGTTCGCCCAGGTGCTGAGCGAATCGGAACAGGTCGCAGCGGATTCCAAACTGGGCCGGTACGTCCAGAACATCCAGACGAGCGGGCGAATGCTGCTGGAACTCATCAACGACCTGCTGGACCTGGCGAAGATCGAGGCGGGACGGATCCAGATCCGCTGCGCGAAGGTCTCGCCGCAAGACATCGCCGAATCGGTCTGCAACACGATCCGGCCGCTCGTGGGCGCTAGACCGCTCGAACTCGTCTGCGACGTGGACCCCAAGACGCCCGTCATGACCACCGACGGCGCGAAGGTTCAGCAGATCCTGTACAACTTGCTGTCGAACGCCATCAAGTTCACGGAGGAGGGCGAGGTCCGCCTGGCGACGCGGCCGGTGGAGGAACGCCGGGTCGCCTTTGCCGTCTCCGACACCGGTCCGGGCATCGCCAGGGAACAACAACTGCGGATTTTCGACCAGTTCACGCAGTTGGACTCGAGCCACACGCGCCGGCATCGCGGCACGGGATTGGGGCTGTCCATCGTAAAAGAGTTGACGGGCCTGCTGGGAGGCGAAGTGACCGTCCAGAGCGAACTCGGACAAGGGACAACGTTCACGGTCCTGCTGCCGGTGGACTCGAGCGACGCGCAGAGGCAGACGGCCGGCGCCGGCAACGGCAAGGCGCGCCCCAACGAGCCCGACGGAAGCAAGCCCCTGGAGACTTGAAAAGCGGCGCCCAGGGTGCGAAGATGGCGCCGGAGAGAGGAGCAACCCATGGCCATCCTGTTCCGGTGTCCCTGCGGTCGGAGTATGGTCGCCGACGCGGGCCGTGCCGGCACGCTCATCCACTGCCCCAGCTGCCACCGCACCCTGCGCGTGCCGAGCGGAAAGGAACGGGGCAAGGAACTCGCCGCCGTGCCGCCAGAAGCGATGGCGCACTCCACCCGGCCGTGTGACCGCTGCGGGGCCAGCGTGCCCGTGGACACCCAGATCTGTCCCCATTGCCGCACCATCCTTTCGGCCTCGCCAAGCGCGGCAGGAACCGGCTCGGCGGCGCCCGCCGGCGGCGCCGAGATCCGGTCCGCGACGGCCGTCCTGTACGGCGTGTCGCGCGCCACCTGGTGGAGCTGCCTCTCATCCGGGGCAAAGGCGGGAATCCTCGGCGGCCTGGCGGGATTCCTCATCCTCGTGGGGGTTTCCAGCGCGCTTCTGCATTCGTCGTGGTCCGCCAATCAGACGGTGCAGGCACGGGACCAAGCCGCCAGGGCCCTCGCACAGGGGCCCGAACTCGAGGTCCAGGGGAAGTTCCAGCAGGCGTACGACCTCTACTTTCCGGCGCTGGCGCGGGCCGAGCGGTTCCTCAAGGCCGGTGGGCGCCAGGACGACCGCCGACTGTACGACGGCCTGAGCGAACGGCTCTCGGCGCTCCGCTGCATCGTCCCGGAGCCGCGCGTCCGCGAACCGGTGCGCTGGCGTCCGGCGAACCAGGCCGAGTTCGACGCGGCGGCGCAACAACTGGTCGCCGAGTACCCGGCCTACCGGCAACGGATTCTGGCGGTGGCCGACGCGGCGATCGCCGCCATTCAGAACGCACGGGCGAATAACAATCAGACGGCCTACGCCCAGGAGGTCCGCCAGGTCGTGGATGCCTTCATCCGGTTCACCAATCAGACGACGCCGCCGCAACGAGCCCAATACACTTACGAAATGCTCACCCAGGCGATGCGCGAACTGACGAGCGCCAACGGAGAGTGGGAGACCGGCCGGAAGACCTATCTTGCGCAGTCGGAGGCCAGGCTGAAGGCGATCAAGGACCTGGCCCAGCAGCGCCCGGGAACGCTGGACGGCGACAAGATCATGTAGCGGGTGTCGCCGGACAGTCCCTTAAGCCTATCCTGAATATCCCGCCCGGTTGCGAAAAAGACTCCAGGTGTCTTTTCTGCGGAACACCCTTCGGGCCCCTTCGGGGAAAAGACAACACCTGGAGTCTTTTTCGCCCTTAAGGGCTCGCGGGTCCGGCGGGCGCGAGCGGCCGGGTCTGCCACGGCGGCGCCAGCACCATCTCGATGGGAAACGCCAGGACGCGAACGGTAAACATCATCCAGTCGGCCACGGCCGCGCCCGCAGCCAGCGGAACGCACCGGTCCACAGCCGCATCGCTCCCAGAAGGTTCGGCCAAGGGACTGCGGAAGTAAACCGGCGGACACGAACCCCCCGGCCGGAAGACGACCAGCGTCATCGGCTCGAACGGCCGAACGCCAGCGAACTCGAGCGCCTCGTCGCCCGGCGCGGGAGGCGCCGCCTCCGGGGCCGAGGATGCCACGACGTCCGCTGCCGCCGTCTCCGGCGGCGCGGGCGCCTCCTGGGCACAGGCAACGACGGCGAGCGCTGCCGCGAGAACGCAGACCCCCGCGAGTTTCACGCACGCGTCCATCGGCTCGGCCTCCTTCCCCATCACCGGGCGATCCTGCCGACCGCGTCGCCGGCTTTACAAATCCGCCTGCGGGTTCGGAATGCTGTAGTTGGGCGACTCCTGGGTGATAGCGATGTCGTGCGGATGGCCCTCGATGACGCCGGCCTGGGTGATGCGGATGAACCGGGCCTTCGTGCGGAGCATTTTGATGGTGGGGCAGCCGCAGTAGCCCATGCCGGCCCGCACGCCGCCGACCAACTGATACACGTAATCGGCGAGGCGGCCGCGGTAGGGGACACGGCCCTCGACGCCTTCGGGGACCAGTTTCTCGCGCCCGCCCTTCTGGGGATCCTGGGCATAGCGGTCGGCGGAGCCCTGGACCATGGCGCCGAGCGACCCCATGCCGCGGTACGCCTTGAAGGTGCGGCCCTTGTAGATGATGAGTTGGCCCGGGGCCTCGTCGAGTCCGGCCAGAAGGCTTCCGAGCATGACGCAGGAGGCGCCGGCGGCGAGGGCCTTGGTGATGTCGCCCGAGTGGCGGATGCCGCCGTCGGCGATGACGGGAAGGCCGTGGCGATCGGCCTCGTCGGCGCAGGCTGCGATGGCGCTGATCTGGGGGACGCCGACGCCGCTGACGACGCGCGTCGTGCAGATGGAGCCGGGGCCGATGCCGACCTTGACGGCATCAACGCCGGCCTTGGCGAGGTCGGCGACGGCCTCGGCGGTGGCCACGTTGCCGGCGATCAACTGAATGTCGTGCTTTCGGCGGAGGGTCTTGACGGTCTCCAGGACGTTCGCCGAGTGGCCGTGCGCCGTGTCCACCACCAGGACGTCCACGTCCTTGGCAATGAGTTCCTCGGCACGTTCGTAATCATGGACTCCGACGGCGGCGCCGACGCGGAGGCGTCCGCGGCCGTCGCGGCAGGCGGAGGCGAACTGCTGGAGTTTGTCAATGTCCTTGATGGTAATCAGGCCGATGAGCCGCCCGTCCTTGTCCACCAGGGGCAACTTCTCGACACGGTTGCGGACGAGGATGCGTTCGGCGTCTTCGAGGCTGGTGCCCGCAGGGGCGGTGACGAGGTTCTCGCGGCCCGTCATGACGTCGGCGATGGCGGCCTGCTGGTCCTCGAGGAACTTCAGGTCCCTCCGCGTCAGGATGCCCACCAGACGCCCGTCCTCCGTGATGGGGATGCCCGAGATATTGTTCTGGTCCATCACGTGCTGGGCGGTCGAGACGCGCTCGTTCGGCGCCAGCGTGATGGGGTCGGTGATGATGCCGTTGGCCGAACGCTTCACTTTTTCGACCTCTCGGCACTGGCGTTCGACGGACATGTTCTTGTGGATGATCCCCATGCCGCCTTCCTGCACCAGCGCGATGGCCAGCGAAGATTCGGTCACGGTGTCCATGGCGGCGGAGACGATGGGGATGTGGATGGTGATCTCGCGCGTCAGGTGGGTGCGCGTGTCGGCGTCGCGCGGGACAACGTCGCTGTGGGCGGGCACCAGCAGAACGTCGTCAAACGTGATGCCGTCGCCGCAAATACGGTCTTTGAAAGCCATGGCATTTCACCCCGTTTAGCCGCGGCCGGCACGGCCGCGGTCCGTCGGCGTTCCGCCGACGGCTAAACGTTAAGGATCGCCCGTGCGCGTCGGCAGATGGCGTCGCGGTCCAGGCCGACGTACCGCAGGACGTCGTCCGCCGTCTTCGCCGACTTCGGCATGCGCTCGGGGGTCATGGTAACGGTGCACGGGCCGCCGCGCGCCGCGGCCGCCTGCGCCACCGCCGAACCCAGACCGCCCGCGTAATTGTCTTCCACCACGAGGATCGGCGCTCTGTCGCCCGCGCCGATGGTCTCGAGAAAACCGTCGGCCAGGGGCAGGCTGTAGGCGTCCACGATGCCGCAATCCACGCCCTCGCCCTTCAGAACGTCTGCCGCCGCCAGCGCCTCGTGAACCATGTAGCCCCACGAGACAAGGAGGAGGTCCCGGCCCTTGCGGAGGATTTTCTGGCCGACGAGGTCGAATTTCTCGCCGGGCTTGTAAAGGAAAGGCGTCTCGGGGCGGAGGGTCCGCATGTACGCGAGCCCCTCGTGATTGGCCATAAGGACAACCAGTTTGTAGGCGCTGACGGCGTCGGAGGGGTTCAGGACGATGCAACCGGGTTTGCCCTTGGGCGTGCGGACGCTGGCGAGCGAGCCGAAGAAGGCGGCGTCCACCGTGCCCATCTGGCTGGGCCCGTCGGGGCCGAGGCTGACGCCGGCGTGGCTGCCGACGAGTTTGATATTGGCACAGGTATAGGCGGCCATTTCAATCTGGTCGTAGGCGCGGACGAGGAACTTGGCGAAACTGGAGGCGAAGGGGACCTTGCCCCCGGCCGCCAGGCCCACCGCCGCCGAGGCCATGTTCTGTTCGGCGATGCGGCACTCGAAGAAACGGTCGGGGAAATCGTGGGCGAAGAACTCCGAGAAGGTCGAGTTCGACACGTCGCCGTCGAGGGCAACGACGCGATCCGAGGCGCGTCCCAGTTCCCGCAGCGCCAGGCCGTACACGTGCCGCGTCGCCAGTTTCCCCTTCTTGACCGCCGCCGCCAGTTTCATCCCCTCGGTCAGGGCGGCGAAATCCGGGTCGGGGAGCGCCATCGGCCGGATGGTGCGTTTGGGAACTTTTCCCTTCGGCATGGGCGGGCACAACTCGAAGGCGGGCTTCTTCGCCGGCAGCCGGAGTTCCTCGAGGGCCTTCGCAGCCGTCTCCGGCGTGAGCGGCTTGCCGTGGTATCCGACCTGCTGGAGTTCGCGGACGCCCCAGCCCTTGACGGTCTTGGCGATGATGACGACGGGCTTGCCCTTCGGCCCCTTGGCCGAGAGGGCCTTGCGGATGGCCACGGGGTCGTGGCCGTTGATCGTCACCGGATGGAGGTTGTAGGCGGCGACCTTCCGGGCGAGCGTCCTCGCGCTCTGCTGCGGACTCGTGTAATCGCTCTGCCCCATGCCGTTGACGTTGAAGATGACGCGGACGTTCGCCAGGCGCTGGTCGGCCAGAAAATCGAGGGCTTCCCAAATCTGGCCTTCGCGGGCCTCGCCGTCGCCGCAGAGGACGTAGATAGTTTTGTCTATGCCATCGAGGCGGGCGGCCAGGGCGAGCCCGGCCGCGACGCTCACACCCTGCCCCAGCGACCCCGTTGCCGCGTCGAAGAACGGGAAGCCGATGGCCGGGTTCGGATGGCCGTCCAGAACGCTCCCCTGGTCGCGCAGGGTCCAGAGGTCTTCAATCGAGAGTTTGCGCCCCTTCTTCGGGTCGGCGCCCACGACGCCGCCGACGTCGGCATAGGCAGCATAGACGATGGGGACGGCGTGGCCTTCGGAAAGCACGAGGCGGTCGGCCAGCGGGTTCCACGGATTCGCCGGGTCGTACCGCATCTGGTGATACATCAGAACCGCCGTCAGATGGGCGAGGCTGAGGGCGGAACTCGGATGGCCGGACCCCGCCTCGGCGGTCATGCGGACGGCATGGCGTCCCAACTCGATGGCCTTGTACTGGACGGCAGCGGCAAAACTCATTCTCAACTCCTTGCGGCAACGGGGTGCACACGGTGCGAAAACACACCGGGCAAACCCCGGCGTCGGCTGAGGTTTGCCCCACTGCGTCCCGCATGTCCGCCGGTGGGGTTATTTACCGGATTCCGTGCCGTCCCGTCAACACAAATCCGCCGGGCCACCGAAACCAGGGCGATCGTGACTCGCCGAGCATTCCCAAGGGATCGTTTCAGCCGCCGGTCAGCGTGTGGAGGCGCTGGAGGGCCTCCGGCTGGAAGGCGTCCTCGGGATAATCCTCGACGGCGGTTTCCAGTAAACGGCGGGCTTGGTCGCCGTGGCCGAGCGCCGTCTCGCACTCCGCCGCCAGCATGAGCAGGCGCACGGCATAGGGGTTCTGCGGGGCGGCGGCGAGGCAATCGAGGGCCTCGCGGAGCGATTCCTGGCGATCGCCTTTGGCCGCCAGCGCCTGCGCCCGCAGGAGCGACCAGTGCCCCCCGAGTTTCTCCTCGGGGAACTCCCACGCCCATTCGTCCAGATACTGGAACGCCCAGTCCCACTCGCGCTGGCGCGTGAACTCTTCGACGTAACGGGCGAGGGTCCCGACGCGCACGGCCGCCTGGGCAGGCGTGTAGGTCCGGATGGGCATAGCCGCGGCCGCGCGGTAGGCGTGCTGCGCGTCTTCCGTCTTGCCCCGGTGCCGCGCCACGTCGCCCAAGCCGATGTGCGCCCGGCGGAGAAGCGTCTTCTCCCCGATCGCCGCATAGTCCGCAAGGACGCGCTGGAACTCGCGCTCGGCCTCGTCGTGCTGCTGAAGGTCCTCGAGAAGCGTCTCGGCGGCCTCGAGGGTACAGCCGGCCCGGCGCGCAGGGTTGGACAAGCGCGGCTCGACGCGGCGGAAGACGGCGACGGCTTCGGCCCCGCGGCCGGTCTTCCGAAGATGCCGGCCCTGCGCGAGCGCCACGCGATACAGGGCTTCCTCCTCGGATCCCTCGCGCTCCAGAAAGGCGGCAGCGGCGGCAATGAGAGGGACGCTCATGTCCCGGTAATCGAACAGTTCCACCGCCAGGTGCAGGCTCGCGAGGTCCAGCGTGTGAAAATCGTACTCGGCGACGGCGTCGGCGTAACGAGCGACGGGGTCCACACGGCGTTCGGCCTGTCGCCACCAGTCGCGCTCGACACGGACCGTCGTCCGGAAGGTGTGGGCGAGAGCGGCACGGCTCGCCCTGAGCGTCACCGTGTAGTCGCCGGCGGCGAGGTACACATGCGCCGGCTCGGGTTTCTCGCTGGTCTGCCCGTCGCCGAAATCCCACTCGAACCGCCCGCCGCGACGCGGGCTGATTCCCTTCGAGAGGTTCTTGAAAACGATGCGGACGGCGTACTGGTCCGGCCACCAGGTTTCACCCGCCTGCTCGGGAAAGAAGTCGGCGACGGCACGCTCGTTCTGGACATCGGTCTCAACAAGGGTCGCCTTGACGACCGGCAGAAAGGCCGTCGGGGGGATGGCTGCAAACGCCTTCTCCCCGGCCGGCCGCCAGGCCGCCACGGCTATCATCGGGCCGCCGCTGTTGACGTGCCAGTACTCCAGGCGATGGACCCCCGCCGTGAACGTGTGCTTGGCGGCATGGCGCGCGTCCCCGACGGCACCGTGGGGGCCCGGCCAGGCGACGACCTCCCGGCCGTCCATCAGGAGCCAAGAGGCGTCGTCGCTGGAAGTGGCGACCTCGTACTCGCCCGCCTCCGGCACAACCACCCAACCCGTGTAATGGAATATCATGGGGGTTTCGCTGTCGGCGAAGGGGTTGAAACCGAAATTGACGTTGCTGACAAAATCAGCGCCGACGGGCTCGGCCTTGTCCCAGATGCGGCGGATCGCGTCGAGACGTTCCAGGTCTCCGCCGGGCCAGCGGCGCGCTTCGAGCAGCACGCCTCGTTCGGGCGTCCACGATTCCGCAGGCGGCCCGGGGTCCGCGCTTCCATAATAGATGTAATAGCGATCCGTGCCGGGCACGAGCGCGAACGCGATGCGCACCAGATCCCCGGGCCCGACCTGGAGAACCCGGTGGGGCACCAGGCGCCGTCCGTCGGCTGCGACGCGCAGGTCGCTTGCATCGGCCTTCGCCAGGCCGCCGGTGTAAAACGCGCAGACAGCGACTTGCTGGCCGGGATACGTCGTCGGCTCGGCCTTGGCGTCGACGACGCGGCGGACCTTCCAGCCGGGCCCCAGCCAGGGGGCGATGTCGCCCTGGGCCGCCCCAACCCAGGCGACGACCACCATGGCGGCCAGACCGGTTGTCGTGCTGCGGCGCAATCGCGGGGACACCGATGCACTCCCCTGCCGGACAACGGGGCTCCGGCAGCCCGCCGTCGAGAACAGAACCGGCCCGGCGAGGCCGACCAGCGGCCGCCGGGCCGGGGTCCCGTCTGAACCGCCGTCGCCGTCTCAGCCCCTGGGCGCCTCGGCGGGAGCCGCCTTGGGCGTGCCGATCTCGGCCGGTTTCTTCGACGCCTTGTATTCGTCGTTCAGGATCTTCAGCACGCCGTCCGTGATGTCCGTCACGCTGGCCGGATACAAGAGCGCCGTCGCGACAATGTGCTGTTTCAGGTCCGCAAGGTTCTGAACCTGTTCGGCGTCAATCTGGCCGGGGGTCAGAAACGCCTTGGCAAACACCAGGTCGAGCCCCTTCTCCTTGGCAATGCGGGCGACGGCCTTCTGAATGTCGCGGTAAATGTCCAGCAGGGTGTCGCGCCGCTTGCGGATCATCCTGGCCTGTTCGATGGCGAGCCAGGTCCGCAGTTCGACCTCCGCCTCGAACGCCTTGTCGTCCAGACGCCGCCATTCGTCGCTGTCCTTGTTGAACCCGTCGCGCTGGAGACGGATTTCCTCGATTTGCTTGATCCTGGGCTCGGCGGTGGTCTTGAGGCTGGCTTCCTCGACCTTGGCGTCGGCCTCGGCGTCTTTGGTGCGTTCGTAGTTGTCCACAAGGGTAACGATGTCCACCTGGCCGAGTTTGATCTCGGCCTGTGCCGGCGCCACCCACAAGGCAACGAGGGCGACGACCAGGCCCGCCTTCCCGACCATCCGAAGGGTCCGCATGAGACGCTCCTTTCCTGTCCACTCCCGCCGATTCGTGTTTGCCGCCCGGCGCTCCCGGGCGGAGAGCAACCGAAAATCCGCGGACCCGCGCCGCAGGGCCGCTACCGTCTAAAACGCCGTCCCGATCGTGAACGAGAAGAATTCGGTCTCGTCGTCCGCGTCCTTGGCGATGGGAAGGGCAAAGTCGAAGGCAAACGGAACCGGCCCAAAGAACGGGACCGTGAACCGGATGCCGAAACCCACCGACGCCCGCAACGACGACAGTCCGACCTTCTCCTCCACCGTACCGGTGTCCAGGAAGAAGACGCCGGTCAGGTTCTTCTCAAACAGGGGGAAAGAGTATTCCGTGGAGGCCAGCGCGAGGAAGTCGCCGCCGATGAAGGTGTCGCCTTCGCGCGGCCCGACGCCGCGGAACTCGAAGCCGCGAATGCTACCCTGGCCGCCCGCGTAGAAACGCTCGAAAATCGGCGCGTCGCCGGCGATGAGCCCCACGTGGCCGCGCACCGCCAGGACGCTTCGCCGGTCGAGGACGTCCTGCGTGACGGTCCAGTAGCGCCGGCCGTCCAACGCGAACTTCGTGAACGTGTAACTGCCGCCCAGCGCTCCCGCCTGCTCCACCGAGCCGCGCAGACGGTACCCCTCCGTCGGAAAGAAAATGCTGTCGGTGGTATCCTTCAGCAGGCCGACCTCGACGCTGGTAAGCGCGGAACCGCCCTCGACATCCCAGACGTCCTGCGGGGCGTCGGCGTCAATGCTGCTGATGTTGATGCCCTCCAGGCGGAGGTTCAAGAAGGCCTGGAGGTCTTCGCTAATCTCCTTGCCGAAACCGACGTTGCCGCCGATGCGGCGTTCGTCGTAGGAATCACGCTCGCGCTGGAAGAAAAAGCCGCTCAACGACAGGCTGATGTCGGAATCGGCGAGGTGCGGCTCGCGGAAGTCCACGCGGTAGCGCTGGAGTTGCGTGCCGGGCTCCAGAACAATCTGGAACAGTTGTCCGGCGCCCCGGAACGCCTCGCCGCGCCAGAACTCCTCGGAGGATTCCGGCCAATCGGTGAGGTCGAAGTTGCGCTGGACGAAGGAAACGTTGCCGACGACCCCGCTGTTGCTGCTGATGCCGGCGCCGAAAATCAGGTTGCCGGTCTCCGTCTCCTCGACGCGCACGAGAATATCCCGCACGAGGGGGTCGTCGGTCGCTAGGGTGGAAATCCGGACGGAACCCGGCTCAAACAGCGCGCTGCCCTCCAAACGCTTGCGGGCCTTCTCCAGCAGATGGGTGTTCACCGGCTCCTCGGGATAAAAACGCAGTTCGCGCCGGATGACCCTGTCCTGCGTGAGCCGGTTGCCCTGAACGCGAACCTCGCCGATGAGGATCTGCTGGCTCTCCTCCACCTGGAAGGTCAGATCCACCAGCCCGGGCTCCTCGGCGAAATCCACAACGGGCCGGACGCCCGTCTCGATGCACCCCACCTCGCCGTAGGTGTCCTGCACGAGGCGGACGCATCGGCGGATCTTGTCGGCGGTGTACGGCTCGCCGGGCGCAAGGTCCGCCTCCTGCTCCATCTGTTTCTGGAGGAGACTGCGGCTGAAGCGATCGACGCCGGAGAGGGCGACCGAGCGGATGCGGTAGCGAGGCCCCTCCTCGACAACCATGCGGACCACAAGCCGCGTCCGCTCCGGGTTGAACACCAGTTCCCTCTGCACGCGCACGTCGAGGAACCCCTGCTCGATGTAGTAGTTGCGAACGGCGCTCAAGTCGCGCTGGACACGCTCCTCGTCGTACACGCCGGGCGACAGGAGCGGAAACCACGTCCGCGTCTCCATCTGCTTCTGCAACTCGCCCGCGGGAATGGACGGGTTCCCCACGAATTCAATCTTGCGGACGCGGACGCGCGGTCCCTCGGCCACGGTGAACCGCGCGACCTGACGCTCCGCAAGCAGCGGCTCGTCGAGCGCGACCTCGGCGAAGGTGTAGCCGGCCTCGCGGTACTTCTGCTCGATGGCGCGGGCGCCCGTGAAAATGCGATGGAGATCAATCGGCTCGCCCGCCTTCACACCGACGGTGTCGGCCAGATTCTTGTCGGAAAAGTGGTCGTTCCCCCCGAACTCCAGCCGGGCGAGGATCGGCCTCTCCACCACTTCCACAACCAGCACCAGACCGTCCGCTTCCTGCTGCGGCCGCAGGACGATGTTGTCGAACTCCTTCAGGTCCATAATGCGCTTCAGGTCCTGGTCGGCCGCCTCGGGGGTGTAGGTGCTGCCCTCACGCAGGCGCATCTGACCCAGGATGCGGTGGGCGCTCGTGCGCTCGTTGCCGCGAAGCACCACGCGGACGATGCGCTCGCCGGCAGGTTCGGATTCGGCGGCGCGACACGGAAGAGCGGCAAGGCACAGGACACTCAGGGCGAGCAGCGCAAGGCGTACGCGCCGTGTGACGCGCCGACCCGTGATCGTTCTGCAACGACTCATGCGCGGCCCTGGTAAACCGGTTCTGCGCTGCCTCGCGTCGGAGGAGAGGATATCATTCTACCGGACTGGGAACTGCCTTTCATCAAGAAAGTGCCGCAATTCTGCAACCGCCTAGCGAGTTGGGGAGGCCGGGGGCGGGTGCGTCCAAAAGGTCCACAGCGGCCAGAGCAGCGGAAAAAGCGTCACCATCGGCAAGAGCAGTCCCCCGAACACCGACAGGCCGCGCGCCTCTTCCGGTTCACTCAACTTGACCAGAAACCACACCAGACCCAGAACGATGAGCACGAGGTTCTCGGCGATGAACAGGCGGCGGCCCCACGGGCGCTCCCTGCCATACGCGATGCCCTGAAAAACCAGAAAAATCGCAACCGCGGCCGTCGCGATCGCGGGCATCGTGAACGGCCCAATCTCCGTGCCCCCCTGCGGTGCCACGCGCATAATCATCCAACGAAAATAGTGCAACGAGATGACAAAGAAGTTGGCCGTCACCGCCGTGACTTCACCCAGTGTCAGGAGCCACCTCATCCGGCTTCGGGCTTGCAGGTCTCGCTCCCAGCGGGCCATCTCGAGCCCCCTTTCCGAATCGTCAGCCGGCGGCGCGCCGAGGGCGTCTTACTCCTCGGCGAACGTCGGGCCGACCAGAACCCCGTATCCATCGAGCGTCGAACGGTCGCCGCTCGTGATGAGCCGCAGCGCCTGCTCGCACCGGGCCACGGCGCGGCGGACGAAACGCTTGGCGCCGACAGCCTTGGCCTTCGAATCCCGCGCCATCCCGATCCACAGGTACGCCAGATACAGATCCGTCGCGACATCCACTAGCGGCCGGGCCCAAAGGTCCAGATAGTCCGCCGGCTTCCCCTTCACATACGCCACCGTCTTCTCCAACTTCGCGCGGACGCGCCGCAAGGCGGCGGCCAGGCCCTTGAAGCCGCGCGGCGGCAAGGCCGCGTCCATCTCCGCGAAGCGCTTCTCGGCCGTCCCGCTCGTCACCCCGCGCACCGTCGCCACCACCTGCAACTGGCTCGTCCCCTCGTAGATGCTCGTGATGCGGGCGTCGCGATACAGTTGCTCCAGCGGATAGTCGCGCATGTATCCGGAGCCCCCGAGAACGCTGATGGACTCGTACGCGACGCGATTGCACATTTCGCTGAGCCAGTACTTGGCCATCGGCGTCAGCAGCGCGGCCAGCCGCTTGTACTTCTTCTGTTCCTTATTCATCTCCTGGCGGCGCGCCGGGTCGTCCGAGCGCCCCATCGCTTCCTCCAGCGCGTACTCGTAGTCGGCGGCCAGCGCCGCCTCGTACAAGAGCGCGCGGCCGGACTCGATGGCAAGTTTCATCTCCGCCAGAAGGTCGGCGACCGCGGGCATCCGCTCGATGGCTCGGCCGAACTGGACGCGCGTCGCCGCATAGTTCCGCGCCACGCGGAATGCCGCCTCCGCAATCCCCAGGCTTTGGGCCGCGATGCCGATCCGCGCCCCGTTCATCAGCGCCATCACGTACGTCACGAGGCCCCGCCGACGCTCACCCACCAGTTCCGCCGGCGCGTCGTTAAACTGCATCTCGCACGTCGGCGAACCGTGGATGCCCATCTTGTCCTCGGTGCGCCGGATGCGGATCGAAGGGTTGCGCTCGCACAGAAAGAGGCTCAGGCCCATGCCGCCGGGCTCGTCCGGTTCGCTCCGCGCCAGCACCAGCAGCACCTCGCCGCACCCGTTCGTGATGAACCGTTTGACACCCTTCAGCCGCCACCGCCCGTCGGCGTCCTCGTACGCCCGCAACTGGATGTTCTGGAGGTCGCTGCCGGCGTCCGGCTCGGTCAGCACCATCGCCCCCGTCACCTCGCCCGAGGAGAAGCGCGGCAGGATTCGCTCTTTCTGCTCCTCGGAAGCGAAGGCGTTGATCGTCTCGGCGATCCCCTGCAGGCCGAAAATGTTCATCAGGCTCGGGTCGGCGCGGCTGACGATCTCGGTGGCGACCGCGTAGATGATGCCCGGGCAATTCAGCCCCCCGAAACGCCGCGGCAGCGTGAAGCCCATCAGGTCCGCCTGACCGAATGCCCGGAGCGCCTTCGCGATGCCGGACGCGTACTTGACGCACCCCTCCTCCGGGCACAGGTGCGACCCGGCACGGTCAATCTCCGGCGACTCCGGCGCGACCACGTCGCCTGCGATCTCCCCCACCAGCGCCAGAACGCGCCGGTAACTATCCATCGCGTCGGCGTAGTCGGCTGGCGCGTAATCGAACCGGCCGGCCTCCTGGAAGTCACGCTCGCGGATGCGCACGAGCGGCTCCAGGCGGAACCGGTCGCAGTGGAACTGAATGTCGGCGTTGTCGCTGAAAAAGTTCGCCACCGTCACACCCGCTTCTTGACCGCGTCAATCATCATCGGAATGACGCGGTTCAGGTCGCCCACGATGCCGTAATGCGCCACCTGGAAGATCGGCGCACTGGGGTCCGCGTTGATGGCCACGATCTTCTGGGCCTCGCCCATCCCCGCCCGGTGCTGGACGGCCCCCGAAATGCCCACCGCAATGTAAAGCGCCGGACGCACCGTCGTCCCCGTCTGGCCCACCTGATGGTCCTTGTCAATCCAGCCGTTGTCCACGGCGGCGCGGCTGGCGCCGACGGCGGCACCGAGCGAGTTCGCCAGGTCCCAGATGAGGCGGAAGTTTTCCTTGCCCCCGACGCCCGCCCCCCCGGCCACGATGATGCGCGCCGCCTTCAGGTTCACCAGGCGCCGCGCCGGTTTGTGCTCCAGAATCCTCAGCGGAAGGTCCGACTCCGACAGGTCCGGCTTGACCGAAACCACCTCGCCCCGGCGCGCGGGGTCGGCCTCGGGCATCCGCATCACGCCCTCCCGGACCGTGGCCATCTGCGGCCACCGCTCCGGGTTCACGATCGTCGCAATGATGTTCCCCCCGAACGCCGGACGGATCTGGTACAAGAGGCGATGGTAGTGCTTCCGCGTGCCCGGCTCGACGTGCTCGCCGATCTCCAGGTCCGTGCAGTCCGCCGTCAGGCCCGCCCGCAGGCTGCTCGCGACGCGCGGCGCGAGGTCGCGCCCCACCGCCGTCGCCCCGTAGATGACGATCTGAGGCTTGTGCTCCTCGATGAGGCGGCACAGGACCTTGGCGTACGGCTGGGTCTGGTAATGCGCCAGCAGAGCATGCTCCGCCGCCACCACCCGGTCCGCACCGTGCTGGATGAGGCGTTCGGCGTGGCCGGCGACGTTCGCACCCAGGACCACCGCACCCAGACGGACGCCGAGCGCCTCGACCAGTTCGCGGCCCTTCGACAGCAGTTCCAGACCGACGTCGTGCAGATACCCGTCGTTCTGCTCCGCCACGACCCAGACGTCGCCTTGCTGATTCGCTTCGATCATCGTCTCAACCGATCGTATGGTCTTCAATCAGCTCGTGCACCATCGTCGCGATGGCGTCTTCCGTCGGCTCGACCTTCTTAAAGCCGCTCCCCTTCAGGACCACCGACTGGATCCGTTTGACCTTCGTGGGGCTCCCGTCCCGGCCGCACCACGCCAGGTCCGCCCCGATGTCGTCCAGCGTCCACTGGGCGATGAGGAGGCCGCGAGCCTTCAGCGCTTCGGCCCGGGCCTCCGCCTCGCCGGGGGCTTCCTGCGCCAGTTCCGCCCGCGAGCGGGCCTTCTTGACCGCCATCATCCGCTTGGCCGACGCCGGACGAGCAGCCGGCGCCTGGTCGGTCACCGTCAGGAGACACGGCAAGGGACACTCGACCCGCTCCATGCCGGCCCCCGTGTTGCGCCGGGCGCGGATCGTTCGCCCCTCAACCGCCTCGACCTCCTCGACGTACGTCACCTGCGGCCAACCGAGTTTCTCGGCCGTTTGCGGCGGCACCTGGGCCGTATCCCCGTCTATCGCCTGCCGACCGCACACCACCAGGTCCACCGGCTCCTGGGCCACCAGGGCCCGCACCGCGCAGGAGAGGATGTAACTGGTGGCCAGGGTATCGCTGGCGGCCGCCCGGCGGTCCGTCAGGAGGACCACGGCGTCGGCCCCGCGCTCCAGACTGTCGCGCAAGACCTCGCAGGCCTGCGGCGGGCCCATCGTCACCACCGTCACCCGGCCGCCGTAGCGTTCTTTGAGTTCCAGGGCCGTTTCCAGGGCATGGAGGTCTTCGGGGTTGAAGACGGCCGGCAGGGCGCTGCGGTTGACGGTCCCGTCGTCGCGCATCGCCTCGCCGGTGATGCGTTTGGTGTCCGGCACCTGTTTGACCAGGACAACGATGTTATAGCCCATCGGCCCTCGTTCTCGCGTTCTTAAGTAGGCCAAGCGGACCGCTTCAGGAAGGCCACAGGTTAATCCGCCCCGCCCCGGCGGTCAAGCGGAAATCAGTGGACCAGGCCTCAACCGCAAAGGGCGCAAAGTACGCAAAGGGAAGATTTGGCTGACAACCAAACGACTTCAAACACCGCCCTGATTTGTTTTCCGCTGCGGTTAGAAGAAAATTCCGAAAAATTTTTTTTGGGTGGCGGGCGGATTTTGGGGCGTTTTTT
>DATKUU010000088.1:0-2821 GCA_035530455.1 Phycisphaerae bacterium
GGCCAGTGAACCTGGTAGAGGTCGATCGTGTCGATGCCCAGGCGCTTGAGGCTCTGCTCGCATTCGTAGACGATCGAGTCGGCCTTGACGTTGCGGTAGACGACGATCGGCTCGCCGCCGCCGGGCCGGGGCAGCTTGAAGTAGAGTTCCCCGCCGGTGTCGTCCCAGCGCAGGCCGCACTTGGTCAGCACCTTCACCTGGTCGCGCCGCCCGGCGATGGCCTTGGCCACGAGCGTCTCGCTGTGGCCGCAGCCGTACATCGGCGCGGTGTCGATGGCGTCGATGCCGGCGTCGATCGCCGCCTGGATCGCCTGGATCGCGTCGTCGTCGTCGCTGCCGCCCCAGAACAGGCCCCCGATCGCCCAGGCCCCGAACGTCACCACCGGCAGTTCCAGATCGCCCCTGCCCAGCCTGCGATGCTCCACGATCCGCACTCCTTTCACATGGGCCGATCGATGCGCCGGCCCGAACGCCCCCTTATAACCGCCGGGACGGCTCGCGGCAACCGGCGTATTAAGTGACTATCTCAAAAGGCCCTGTTTTGCCGATAACCATCCGTAGGACCCCCTACCAAGGAGCCACGGATGGCCAGACCAAAACGCCAGGTGAAGCCGCTTGCAACCATTTGGGAAGTCAGTAACGAACTGTGGAAGATCATCGAACCGATCCTGAACAAGCTGGACCCGCCCAGTTGGACGGGCCGGGACCGCATCGACCAGCGTGCGGCGCTCAACGGCATCATCTACCAGATGCGCAGCGGCTGCCAGTGGAACTCGCTGCCGGAGAAATTCGGCGACGACTCGTCGGTGCATCGCACCTTCCAGCGATGGGTTGGCAAAGGGGTGCTCCAAGCCCTCTGGGCGCGGCTGGTCGAGAACTGCCAGGAACTCGGTGGCGTCGACTGGCAATGGCAGAGCGCCGACGGGGCCATGGGCAAGGCGCGTTTTGGGGGGATCTGGTCGGCCCCAACCCCACGGATCGCGGGAAAAATGGCAGCAAGCGCAGTCTGATCGTCGAGGCGGACGGCGGCCCGCTGGGCGTCGTAGTGGCCGGGGCGAACGTCCACGATACCAAGTTGCTGGCCCAGACCATTGACGCGATCGTGGTGGGTCGGCCGGAGCCGACCCAACAGGACCCCCAGCATCTGTGCCTGGACAAAGGCTACGACAATCCCACCGGCCGAACGGCGACGGTCCAAGCGAACTACCTCCCGCACATTCGGCGAATCGGCGAAGAGAAGCTGGACCAGAAGAAACGCAAGCGGTACCCGGCCCGCCGCTGGGTGGTGGAGCGAACGCTCGGCTGGATGAGCAAGTGCCGGGCGATCCTGGTTCGTTACGCCAAGAAGGCATGCAATTACCTCGGCCTGATCCAACTGTGCTGCGGCCTGCTCTGGTTCCGCCGTCAGCACCGATTGGAGCTTCTGAGATAGTTACTAAGAACCCAGCCCCGCGGGCAGGGGCTGGGTTGCGGCGGACCCGCCGGCGACGGTGTCTCAAGCCACGGCCTCGGCCAAGTCCACCTGCCAGTCGCCGGTGAGCTTGAGGTCGAACTCCTTCTGGAGGATCGCGAAGACGCCGGGGGAAACGAAGCTCGGCGGCCTCGGCCCGATGCGGATGCCCTTGACGCCCAGCGCCAGCAGCGTCAGCAGCACCGCGACGGCCTTCTGCTCGAACCAGCTCAGCATGATTGTTAGTGGTAGTTCATTCACCGAGCAGTTGAAGGCCCTGGCCAGGGCGACGGCGACCTGGATCGCCCCGTAGGCGTTGTTGCACTGACCCATGTCCAGCAGCCGCGGCAGGCCCAGGTGCGTGCCGTGGTCGATGCCGTTGATGCGGAACTTGCCGCAGCCCAGGGTCAGGATGAAGCTGTCAGGCGGCGTGTTGCGGGCGTACTCGCTGAAGTAGTTGCGGCCCGGCTCGGCGCCGTCGCAGCCGCCGATGACGAAGAACCGGCTGATCTGCCCGGCCTTGACCGCGTTGACGATCGTGTCGGCCAGGCCGAGGATCACCGAGTGGTGGAAGCCAATGGTCGATTCCGCCGGCGTGCCGGGCTGCTCGGGCAGCGCGGGGCAGGCCTGGGCCATCGCGACGACGGCGGAGAAGTCGTCGTTCTCGATCCGCGTGCCGCCGGGCACGGCCGTCGCCCGCGTGGTGAAGAGGCGGTCCTTGTAGCTGTCCAGCGGAATCAGCACGCAGTTGGTGGTCGCGACGACGGGGCCGGAGAAGGCGGCGAATTCGCGCTTCTGCAACTGCCACCCGCCGCCGACGTGCCCGGCCAGGTTCGGGTGATTGCGCAGGGCCGGATACATGTGCGCCGGCAGCATCTCCACGTGCGTGTAGACCTTCACGCCGGTGCCCTCGCACTGGCGCAGCAGGTGGGCCAGGTCCGGCAGGTCGTGGCCGGTGATGAGGAGGCCCGGCCCGGCCTGCGTGCCGTGCCGGACGGTCGCCACCTCGGGCTGCCCGAACGCCGCCACGTGCCCGGCGTCCAGCATCTCCATGACGCGGAGGTTCTGCCGGCCGCACTCGAGCACCAGCTCCAGCAGCGCCGCCGGGTCGAAGTTCACATTGGTCATCGTGGCGAACAGGGCCTCCTCGATGAAGGCCGAGACGGCCGGGTCGCTCTGGCCCAGCCGCCGGGCGTGGTGGGCGTAGGCGGCCATCCCCTTGAGCCCATACAGCAGGATCTGCTGGAGCGACTCGACATCCGGGTCCTTGCCGCAGACGCCGATCTGGGTGCACGCGCCATCGGGCAGCCGAGCCTGTTCGCACTGGTTGCAGTACATCGGAAGCGTCGTCATTTGCATCGGTCCTTTCGC
>DATKUU010000089.1:0-2150 GCA_035530455.1 Phycisphaerae bacterium
CGCCAGGGCCGCCAACACCGGCAACCCGATCGCCGGCCGAATCAACCGCGCAATCCTCTGGAACGTTCGCATTTATCAGCCCTCCCCTTCCAGGACCCGCGCCACAAGGTCCTGAGCGGCCGCCAGGGCCGCCTGGACCTCGTCGGCGGACAGGCCCGCTCCCGCCAGAACCCGTTCCACATTCGCCGGCGGCATGAGGTCCGCCGCGTCGTGGCTGTCCGACCCGTAAATGACCTGGGCCCCGACCGCGCGCGCCAAACGCGCCACGTGCCCGTTCGTGAGCGAGTGGCCGGCCCGTCCGCTGATTTCCAGCAGCACCCCCCGCTCGGCCGCTAGGTGCGCGTCCGCTTCCGCCAGGAGGCCCGGATGCGCCAGGATGTCGCACCCCGCCTCGATGGCCGCCCGGTTCGTCCCCTCGATGACCGGCTCGACGGGCGATTGGCCGTGCACCACCACCACCCGCGCCCCGAGTTGCCGCGCCCGCCGGACCACTCGCGCGATGTGCCCCGGCCGGCAATGCGTCACTTCCGCGCCCGGCAGCACCCGCATCTCCATCTCGTCCGCCAGGTCCGCCGCCACACGCACGAGCACCGGCACGATCGTCTCGACGAGCCCCGTGTCCACGTGGTCCGTCAAGGCGATGGCCCGATACCCCAGCACCTCGAATCGGCGCACCAGTTCCGTGGGGATGAGTTCCCCGTCCGATAGGAGCGTGTGCGTATGTAGGTCGATCATCGCGCTGGCGAAAAGGGCCTCCGCCCCTCGGACGTCCGAGAAAGACTTTATCCCCGCCCCCGGCCGGCGTCAAGGCCCTTCCGGGCCAATTCAGGGCAATCGCAGAGTCGGTGTGGCACGCCCGCCCTTGGGCGTGGGTGGCATGTCCATCCCGGCGCGCCGGAAAAGGGGGACTGGCTCCTTTTCCGGCCGTTTGGAAAAGGTGCCTGTCCCCCTTTTCCGCGAAAAGACACCTGGAGTCTTTTTCGCAGCCAGGCGGGATATTCGGATAGGCTAAGAGCCGCAAACAAAATGGGTGGCACTGGTCCCGGCGCGCCGGGGCTATGGCGTGGCAAGCAAGCCACCAGCCGGCCATGGCACGAGCCGTACCCGTGCCAGGGTGCCACCCGGCCACGATCATTTTGTTAGGCGCTCTAAGTCGAGGGGCAAGAAAACGGGCGATCCCGAACGGCTCGGGATCACCCGTTTTGCATACAAGTCTGCAACTGCATCTACAATCCTACTACCGACGACGACGCCTCAGAAGAAGACCCACGCCGCCCATGGCGAGCAGGGCCATCGTCGCCGGTTCCGGAACGAAGTCCACGTTCGCGAAGTTCATCGTTGCGGTGGTGCTGTCAGTGTACCCGTCAGCCACCGCAAAGCCTACGTAAACAGTATCCCCGATGCCGGTGTACGTCGATGTAGTCACAAAAGGCTCAGTATTACTATTATTACCCCAAGCGCCGTCAACACCATTCGTCGAATCAGTCGAATAGGAATAGCTGAAGACGTCTCCAACCCGCACGAGCTTCATCCACACGGCCCCTGTGGCGGGATTAAAATCGCCGGCAACGTCCACGTAATGATCGTTCCCGTAGGTGCCGCCCACAACGGTGCCTAGGATATCCGATACTGGGCTTGTACGATGGGCGCCAAACATGAGGTAAGAGCCAGTTTTACCGCTGGCGCTAGTCGGAGAGTCTGAGAAGAGGAGACCGCCCTCCCCACCAGAGGGGACGGTGCCAGTCCAATTGGCTTGGGCTACGAGGATGAAGTCGCCGGAGACCGCCTTATAAACGAACTGTGCCTCGCGGCCACCCGTGTACCAGTAATCAGCCTTATTCGCCGTTACCGTGAACGAGGTACTGGTGGGGTTGGTGTAACTGCCCGTGCCGGCAGTGCCGACGAGGCCAATCATGCCATTTCCATCCGGGACAAAGATTCCGGCCCCCGCCGAGCCGGCCAACGCCAGAAGTCCGACAACTGCCAGAACTGATACAGCCAATCCTATAACTAGTGTAGTGCTTCAGAATTAGTGTTGCTTATGTTCGCCTCATCGGCTATACTCCTCCGCAGGAGGTGAAGCCGATGCGCGTCGCTTGTCCGATCGTGTTGACAGATGAAGAACGCAAAACTTTGGAACACTGGTCTCG
>DATKUU010000090.1:0-3429 GCA_035530455.1 Phycisphaerae bacterium
CCTCCTGCGATGAATTTGCCCTATTCCATGCGCAGCGCACGGCAGGCTGTCATGCCGAATTGTGCTTCTTCTCAAGCCTCAAGCCTTTCTTCACGGCTCAGTGACGCGCTTCGGGTCGAGCGCCCGCGCTAGGTCTTCCTCCGTCATCAACTTTTTTTCGAGGATGAGTTCCCGGAGGGTCTTGCCTGTGGCGGCGGCTTCTTTGGCGATCTCGGCGGCCTTGGCATAGCCGAGTGAAGAGTTGAGGATCGTTGCCAAGCCGACGCTCGACTCGAAATACGCCCGGCACCGCGCTTCATCCGCCTCGATCCCGCGAATGCAGCGGTCGGTAAAGACCGGCAGAAAGTTTTTCAGGATCTCCAGACTCCCCAGGACGTTGTGGGCCATCACGGGCATGAAGACGTTCAGTTCCAGTTGCCCGGCCTGGACCGCGAGCGCGACGGCCGTATCGTTCCCCACGACCTGCATCGCCACCATGCCGAGGCACTCCGCCATCACCGGATTCACCTTGCCGGGCATGATGCTCGAGCCGGGCTGAACGGCCGGCAGGCGGATTTCGCCGAAACCCGTCCTCGGTCCGCTCGAAAGCAATCGCAGGTCGTTGGCGATCCGCGCTAGTTCCAGCGCGAGGTTCCGCAGCGCCGCGCTCACCCCCGCGACCGGGGCCATGGACTGCATCGCGTGCACGAGGTCCTCGGCCGGTGCGAGGTCGAGGCCGGAGATTTGCGCCAAGTGTTTCGCGGCCGCGGCGGCGTAGTCCGGGTGCGTGTTCAGGCCGGTGCCCACCGCCGAGCCGCCCAGTGGCAGTTCCTCGCAGGCTTCCAGCGCCCGGTCGAGGTTCTCGACGGCCCGGCGAATCGCCGCGGCATACGCCGCAAACTCCTGGCCCAGGCGCACGGGCACGGCATCCTGGAGGTGCGTCCGGCCGCTTTTGACGATGCCGTCGAACGCGCGCCCCTTCTCCTCCAGCGCCTCCGCCAGCATGTCGAGCACCGCCAATAACTCGGTCCCCAAGGCGACGCACGCCACCTGCATCGCCGTCGGGAACGTGTCGTTTGTGCTCTGGCTCATGTTGACGTGGTCGTTCGGGTGGACCTCCTTGTACGACCCGAGGGGCGCGCCGAGGATTTCGTTCGCCCGGTTCGCGAGGATTTCGTTGGAGTTCATGTTGAAACTGGTGCCGGCCCCGGCCTGGAACACGTCCACGACCCACTGGTCCAGGAGGCGCCCATCCTCGAGGACCTCGAGGCACGCCTTTTCGATGGCCCCGGCGCGCCGTGCGTCGAGTTTCCCTAGACGGGCGTTCGCGCGTGCGGCGGCGAGTTTGACCATTACGTGCGCCCGCACGAGGGCGGGGTGCGCCCGCAGCCCCGAGACGGGAAAATTCTCGACCGCCCGCTGGGTCTGCGCGCCCCAGTACGCCCCGGCCGGGACCTTCACCTCGCCGAGCGTGTCCTTCTCCGTGCGGAACGCGTTCTTGGCCATGGGCGACCTCCGCAAGCAATTTTCGATTTTAGATTTGCGATTTTCGATCGAACGGCTGCGCTGCATAGGCTTGCTGTTGCCGTGGCTTTTCAATTCGCCAATCTGCAATCTGAAATCTCAAATCTACTCAAACCCTCCGCCGGCCTTCTGGCCGTAGCGCGTGTGATAGACGTCGTACAGCCGCTGGGCCTCCTTCGGCTGGATCGGAATGGGATCGCCTTTCACCATCGCCAGGTGGACCGTCCGGGCGATGTCCTCGACGACGACCGCCGCCTTCAGCGCCCCGCGCGCCGTCGTCCCCACGCCGAACACGCCGTGGTTCTGCATCAGCACGACGGGGCATTGCATCTGGATGTCGCGCAGGATCCGCACGACCTCTTCGCCGATCTCCGTGCCGCCGATCTTCGCGTACCCGCCGCACGGAATCGGAATGCCGAACGCATCGCCGTGCTCCGTCAGCACCACCGGGATCGGCTGGCCGAGCGCTGCGAAACTGGTGGCGTAGGGCGAGTGGGTGTGGATGACGGCATGGATCTCCGGCAGGCGCGCGAGGATGAGCAAGGCCGTGGCCGTGTCCACGCTCGGCTTGAGATCCCCCTCGACGACCTTGCCCTCCAGGTCCATGACCGGCAGCATCTCGGGCCGCAGGTCCTCAAAGAGGACGCCCGAAGGCTTGACGACCACCAGGCCCGACGCCGGGTCCCGCTGGCACACGTTGCCGCTCGTCCAGGCCACGAGGCCCCGCTTGGGAAGTTCACAGTTGGCCCAGCAGACCTGTTCTTTGAGTTCTTCGAGCACGAGCCGCTCCTTCCGCAGACGACCCACTCTACTCTATAGCCGGCTGCGGACGGAAGGAAGCGTTTTTCGAGGTCGCCGACGTGTTGTCCTGGCCCGCCGCCGCGCGGGTCTTGCTTGACCCGCCGCCCGCGCTCGCCTACGATAGCCCGCCATGAAAACGCGAAAGGCTTCCAAGTCCCGGCGCGCCGGGACCGAGGCGACCGTCCGCCAGGCCCGCATGGGCGACATCGAGCCCATCCACGCCCTCATCACCGCGTTCAGCCACACCGAGGTCATGCTCCCGCGCAGCCGGGCCGAACTCTACGAGTGCCTCCGCGACTTCCAGGTGGCCGAGGCCGAAGGCCGAATCGTCGGCTCGGCGGCCCTGGAGATCGCGTGGGAGAACCTGGGCGAGATCCGCTCCGTCGCCGTCGTCGCGGAGTTTCAGCGCCGCGGCGTCGGCCGGCGGCTGGTCGAGGCGTGCCTGGCGGAGGCGCGGCGGCTGGGGATTACGCGCGTCTTTTCCCTCACGACCGCGCCGGAGTTTTTCGAGCACCTGGGCTTTGCGCGCGTCGCCAAGGAAACCCTGCCCCACAAGATCTGGGCCGACTGCATCAAGTGCCACAAGTTCCCCGACTGCGACGAAGAGGCCGTGGCGATTGACCTGGAGTGACGGCCGCTGCTTTTCATATCTCCCTCTCCCTTGATGGGAGAGGGAAGGGGTGAGGGTGAAAACGCTTCCGTAACCCCCTTGCAGCGCCGCGCGGTCAGAACTCAATCGCCCAACTCGGGTCGGGAAATTCCCAGAGACTCATCTCATCTTTGGCAATCCGCTCGTCTTCGTCGGTCCATTCCCCACCCTGGGCTTCGCGCTCGCGGCGCTTCTTGTCGAGCCACTCGGCCTCGGTTGTGCCGCCGGAATCGGTGAGGTCTTCGCCGACTGTGTAGATTACCTTCTTCTCGGCATTGTAGCGCAGAGGCTTCCCGTCGAACGGATCCGTCGGGACGGCGTCTAGAAAACCTGGCACTAGTGTAGTGCTTCAGAATTAGTGTTGCTTATGTTCGCCTCATCGGCTATACTCCTCCGCAGGAGGTGAAGCCGATGCGCGTCGCTTGTCCGATCGTGTTGACAGATGAAGAACGCAAAACTTTGGAACACTGGTCTCG
>DATKUU010000091.1:0-5345 GCA_035530455.1 Phycisphaerae bacterium
GTGTACTGGAACGCCTCATCCACGGTGATGGGCAGGTCAATGACCTCGCGGCGGGGCACACAGACGATGTAGCCCGTGAAGGGGGTGGGGGAACTCGGGATGAAAACCGTCAGGAGTTCCTGCTCCGTCTTCTCCGAGAGCGCGTGAAAACTGCGCCCCGTGACGAAGCCGATGGACCAGACGCCTCGCCGGGGATACTCGACGGCGACGACGCGGCGAAACTCGACCGTCCGCTCCGAAAAGAAAAACTCCGAAACCTGTTTGGCGCCGGGATAAATGCGGCGCAAGAGCGGTACGTGGACAAGCCACGATTCCACGAACCGCAACAGCCGGTTCCCGATGAACGTCCCGAGAAAATACGCGCCGATCACCAGACCGACAATTGCCGCCACCGGCCCCACCCACCACATCCAGTACCGGCTGTACCAGGCCAGCACGCTGCCGGCCGTGGGAATGCCCGCGGCATCGTACTCGCCGAGAGGGATGCCGGACACCCGGTGCACAACGTGCATGATGGCCGTGTTCACCGGCTGGCCGAGGTACCCGTAGACGAACGAGATGCCGAGAATCAGGATGACCAGAGTCAGGAGCGTCGGCACCAGGGCAGCCAGACCGCGCCAGAACGACCGCTTCACGCTTCGCACGATTCCCATCGTCCGCCCTCGCTCGCTCGTCTGAAAACTTGCCGTAACCGACCACGATGATACCAAAGGCAGGCAGCAACCGCAAGCCGGAGGGTGTGCCTGATGGTGTGCCAAGGTTTTCTGGCAGGCCCTTCGCAGGCCGCCCAGCCCTTATCTTAATGCCATTGGTGCCTGTCCCTATTTTTAGTGGTCGGCGGCGAGGCGGGCGGTGTCGCGGGCGATCATCGCCTCCTCGTCGGTCGGGATGATAAAGATACGTTTCTCGGAGTCGCGGGCCGCCACGTCGCGCGCCCCTGGCCCCCGCGCCTCATTCTTCACCGCATCCAGCCGGTAGCCGAGCGCCTCCAGCCCCGCGCAAGAGCGCTCGCGGATGGCCGGAGCGTTCTCGCCGATGCCGGCCGTAAAGACCAGCGCGTCCACCCGCCCCAGGACAGCCGTGTAGGCCCCGATGTACTTGCGCAGGCGGTAGCAGAAGATCTCGATGGCGAGTTCCGCCCGGCGGTTGCCGGCGCGCGCGGCGTGGAGGACCTCGCGCATGTCGTTCGAGACGCCGGAGAGGCCCGCCAGACCGCTCTCGCGGTTCAGCACCCGGTCCACCTCTTCGACCGTCATGCCAAGCGCCCGCACCAGGTGGAACACCACGGCCGGGTCCACGTCGCCGCTGCGGGTCCCCATCACCAGGCCTTCGAGCGGCGTCAGCCCCATGGACGTCTCGATGCTTTTCCCTCCGCGCACCGCCGCCACAGAGCACCCGTTCCCCAGGTGGCAGGTGATGAGATTCGTTTCGTCGAGGGGTTGCCGGAGGAGTTCGGCGGCGGCCTCCGTCACGTAGCGGTGGCTCGTTCCGTGGAACCCGTACCGCCGGATGTCATGCTGCTCGTAGAGGCCATAGGGGATGGCGTAGAGAAAGGCTCTCGGCGGAAGGGTCTGGTGGAAGGCGGTGTCGAAAACGGCGACGTGCGGAACGCCGGGCAACAGGTCCATCGCCGCGCGGATGCCGACCAGGTTCGGCGGGTTGTGGAGCGGGGCGAGGGTCGCGTTCGCCTCGATGGCCGTCAGCACCTCGTCGGTGATGCGGACGCTCTCGGTGAACCGCTCCCCCCCGTGGACAACGCGGTGGCCGACCGCGTGGATGTCGGCGGGGCCGGCAAGGACGGCGCGGGGCCCTTCGGCCAGTTCGCGGATCATCAGGTCGAACGCCGACCGGTGGTCGGGCGCCGGGGCGTCGCGCGACTCCTTTCGGCCGGCGACGGTGTGGTGGATGCGGCTCTTCGCCTCGCCGATCTTCTCGACCAGCCCGGAGGCGAGCGTCTCGCCCCCCGCGCCGTCCGCCATGCGAAACAGCGAGTACTTGACGCTCGACGAGCCGCAATTGATGACCAGGACGTTCACGTTCGGCCGGGCTCCTAAAAGCAAAGGAGGCGGCAGCGGCCCCCACCGGACAGCGGCCGCTCTCCGCCCCCTGACCCTTACATCATGGACCGGCGGACCCACGGGCCGACCCAGTAGTACTCGAAATCCTTCCCGCCGCTCACCTGGATCGCGCCATAGATCGCGTAAACCATGGCACCGAGACAAACCAGAATGCTCAGCGGAATGGTAACAATCGGCACAACCAGAATCCCCGCCGCCACCACGGCAAATATCTGAAGAAACATGCTCTGTTTGGCGTGGAAGGCGACAAACGGGGAAGAGTCTTTCTTGACCAGCCAGACGATCAGAGGCCCCAGAATACTGCCAACCGCGGCCACAAAAGGCAACAGACCCGCCAGAGCCGCCAAGTGGCCAACCATGGCCCACTTCCGGTCTTCCTTCGAGGCGTTGGCGGTCTGGAGTTCGGGCGGGAGAGGCGGCACCGTCGGTTGAGGCGACGCCGGGGCGGGCCCGGCTTTCTGCGGCTCACCTGGCTGGTCGCTCATCAGCATCCCTCCTTGGGAGGTCCTTCGCCCATGTCCGGCGGCGCATCCCCGACCGCCGCCCGGCTCCGCCCAGGCAAAGCCCGGACGTCCGACACCAGCGAGTATAGGGGCGGGGGTCGGCGGCGTCAACGTTCCCGGCGTGCGCAAGAAAATCCGCCGGCCATGTGGATTCCCTAATCCGCTCGCCGACCCTCGCCGATACACTTGTGGAGAGCGACGCGCCGCTGAAGCCGTTTCCCTCCGCCGCCCCGATTGCCCGATGCTGAGGACCGCCCAATGTCTCGGCCGAACCGCCGCATCGCCTGGGTCTTTGCCGCCGGCGCCGCCGTCGTCCTGGCCATCGGGGGCTTGAGGCTCCTGTCGGCCTGGCGCGGGGCCCCTGCCCCGGCCGAGGCGGGCGACTCCGGCCTCGTGGCCTCCACCGACGCACGGACAGGCGACGCAGCGGCCCTGGCCAACCTCGCACGCCGCGTCCGCACCCTGCGGGACAACCTCAATCGGACCCGGTCCGGTCTGCAGCAGGCGGAGCGCCAGTCGGCCGACCTCCGCGAGCGCGTGGCCGTTCTCGACGACATGCTCGCCCGCGACACCTTGACCGACTGCCCCATCTTCCTCCACGAGGAAACGACCGTCCGGGCCCTCCAGAGCATCCTGCGGGAAGCGACCGAATCGCGGGTCCCGGCGGCCGGCCGAATGGCAACCGGCGAGATGATCGCCCGCCAGCGCCTTCGGCAACGATTGACCCTCCTCCGCGACGAGATGGACCAGCAGGCCCGGGACCTCGATGCCAGGGCGGACGTCCTCCGGGCCGACCTGCGGAGGCAGGCGGACGAGTTGGCCGGCATCGAGCAGGGCCTAATGAGCCGCCTCCCCACCCTTCCCGGAAAATGACCCCGGGGTCGTTTTCCGCCCCCTGAGCCGCGAACAGCCGAGGAAAACCGGTGTCAGGAACCGTTTTGGGAAAAACGGCTCCTGACACCGTTTTTTGGAAAATGGGGAGCGGTGGGAAAAAGATTTTGCTTTCGGCGGATTCTCGGCTATAGTAGATGCACCGGGGCGAGGGCACACCATGGCTGGTAGCCGTTCGTAGCGTCGGTCCGTTCGCGCGCCGGACTAGAGACAGATTCGGAGGCGGGGATGAGTCGGTTGCCGACTCACCAAACCGAACGCCGCGAGTTTTCCAGGGCTACGGTGGAAGTTCCCGTGACAGCCGTGAGACGCAACCGGCCGGTCGAGGATCGTCGCCACGTCATTTCGCTCCACGTGCTGAACGTGTCGCGCGGCGGGCTTGGGGCGATGGCGACGGACCCGCTGGAGACCAAGGAACCGGTGGTCGTTTTCTTCCCGCCGATGGGGCCGCGAAAAGGGCGCGACACTCGCGGCCAGGTGGTGCGGTGCGAGGAACGGGGCGACCGGTACGCCGTCGGCATCGCGTTCGACGAGCCTTGGCCGACGCGCGAAGCACCCGCTGAACAGGGCGTCAACTAATCCACGGCCGCGCAACGCGCGGCCGAAAGAGAGAAAAACTCAATAGCCTGCCAGGACACGACGGGCCGTCAGCAAGGGGGACCCGTGGTCACGAGGCAGGGGGCTTCCCGACCGCGCGAACCTACCCCCCGAAGACGGAGGCGGCGCGATGACGGCCCGAAGCCTACCCGATTGGTTCCCAGCCGGTCAAAGCCGTGCCACACCCCTGGCACTCCCACGTGCCGATGCACCGAATTCCGGGGGCGGATTTGCCTTTACGGCATTTCGGCGCATACTTCCCTGGAGCGAGTCAAGTTTGACCGCTTTCCGGCCGATAGTAGAAAAGCGGGACGCCCCGCCGAATCTGGCGGGACCGGACGCTCTGTCAGGAAACCGTCCTATGGTCGCATCGAAAGCGAGCGGCAGCGGAAACGCCGTGAAGGAACGAAGGCAGTTCGAGCGGTTTGCGACCCGCCTGGACGTTCAGGCCCGTCGCGACGACCTGACGCCCCGCGCCCAGACCTCGCGCACCGCCCAGTGCCGCATGGCACTGTGCGACTTCTCCCTCGACGGGCTCCGGGCCGAGTGCCCCATACGCCTGAAGACGGGCGAGCATGTGACCGTCCGCTTGCCGCCGAACGGCGCCCATCCGCCGCTTGAACTCACCGGCCGGGTGGTCCATTGCCGGCGCCAGCACGACCGCTATCAGATCGGGATTCAGTTTTCCCAGACGCGGCAGGGGGCGACGGAGTCGCCGTGGTGGCAGTTGCCGCGGCTCTTCAGTCTGGCCCACAGCACGGCGGAGGAAAGCCGGTTGGATTACCTGCCGGACTGACGGGCGCAGCAAAAGAACGATTCGACCCGACCGCGGACCCGGAGGGGCTCCGCGGTCTCTTTATGCGCACGGACCAGCATCCCTTTCTCCCCGGGTGTGGCCGTTTCGGTGGCACAGTGGCGCGACGCCCCGCCGTGCCCCGCCGTGCCCCGGTTTTGCCCCGCTCCGCCCCGGTTTTGCCCCACAAAAACCTCGTCCGGCCCGCATTTTTTCGGGGCGGCGCAGGGCGATGGCACAGCGCGCGGAATTTGGGCGCGGTTGGCACGGGATTTGCGTGCCGGGTGTGATTTTAACACAGAGGCCTGCCCTTCGTCCCGGCGCGCCGGGACGAAGGCGGAACAGGGCACGGTTATGATACTATGGAGCAAGTCTCCTCAAGTCGGCTAGTCTGGAGTTGGATAGCCGACCGAGAGAGTCTCGGTCGCAGACCAAGGGCCGAGCAAGAGGAGACCTGCCATGTATTATATGGGAATGGACGTG
>DATKUU010000092.1:0-7389 GCA_035530455.1 Phycisphaerae bacterium
GCGGACATGCTGGCGGCCCTGCGTCGGGTGTTGTGGCAACATCGAATTTCACCCAAGTCGATGGTTTCGGCCCGAGTTCAACAAATTCTGGAAACCGTTGCCTATGCCCTTTTCGCGGCAGCGTAAATGGCTAAACCGCACCAAGTGAGAGTAAACACCATTGGATTCCTTTACGAGGTCGGTGCCCCGACCTTGAAGCAGATTGCCGGCGAGAACAACGGCACCTACAAGTTCGTTTCCGAGAAAGACCTCGCGGGAATTGTAGGGGGAGACAAGGTGGTGGCGCCGTCATTCGGGTCGCAAGGGGAGAGAACCCCTTCGGATTTTTAACCGGAACCTTCCCCGGACGCGACCGAACGGGACGAAGAGACGCCTGCAGGGCCCACCCACTGGACCAGAGATTACTATGTTCTGTTTGGCCTGCTTAAGAAGCAATGGGACGCTCTTGCAATACCCAATGAAACCTCTGCCCAGAACCAATGGCGCGTTAGGGACTTCAACATGTGGGCTAAGGCCAACTTCGGGGGCAGGGCCGTTGTTTGGCCCGGGAAGATTACCGATATCGAGCTCACTGAGGACCGCGATGGCAACAAGCGAGTATGCGTGGGCATCGAACTTGAGGGTTCGGGAGGTAGGAGGGCCTCCTACCAAGTGATGACTTCTCTGTCTCCCAATCAGGTTGGGGACACAAGTCGGGGAAGCCGTGTGACGTTGTGCACACGAATTACGGAGGTGTGGGTGGATTCCTGGGGTGACATTAGGGTCTCCATCAGCCAGCCGGTCCGGGTTGAGATTCGCAAGTGATGAACCTACGGAATTCCGCGAATTCCGCCAATCGGGGGAACCCCTAACACCAAACGCAGAATGCAGAACCATCCCAACGCGGAATTCGGAACGCGGAACCAAAGTTCAGGCCGAAGGCCTGAAACATCATAGCCCAGGCCAACGGCCTGGGTGTGCGGACCTCCTCCCATACCCCAAGCCCTGAAAGGGCGCAACAATCACACCCTTGTCGCGCCCCTACAGGGCTCAGGCCCCTGTAGGGATCCCTGCCACCTGGGGCGTCGCCCCAAGCTCCGGTCTTTCAGGCCTTCAGCCTGAAGTCCCCCCATTCTCAGCCGTCCTCTGCGTGCTCTGCGCCCTCTGCGTTGAAACCGCCCCCGGCGTGCAAATCCCGTGCCAAACCGGTCAAGCAAATTCCGTTTGGGTGTGACAGTTATCCACGTCGCTCCATAGCATAGGAGGCAAAACGAGGGTTCTGCGAGGCAAAAACGGGGCAGTACGGGGCAAATCGGGGCAAAAACGAGGTCAAAACGGGGCTTTTTGCGAATTTTCTCTCGTCCGCCATCGCCTCAGCGACGGCGGACATACCCCAAAACGCCCTTGGCGCTCTGGAAATGCGGTTGCGACCCCCCAAAAAACGTGTCCGAAACCGGGCCACCCCCCAAAAAATTTTTTGGAATTTTTTCATTTTGTTGCCGGGAACATGACCGCCCGCAAAGTTTACCTGCCCGTGGCGGGCCCGCGGCTCGAACGGCGTGTGGCGCGCGGGGATGATGGCGGACGCAACTGCGTTGCTGCGTCACTCTCCTCAGCGATATACTTCCACCAACACCTTCCGCACCCACGCCGGTGTCTCCCGGTTGAACGCCTCGACGTATTTGCGGCGGCTGAAATAGTAAAGCGCCATCCCGCCCTGAAACCCGATGCTCACCACAATCAGCAGGGAATAAAACCCGTACACCGCGTACGGGGCCCACGTCTCGACCATCTTGTCAATCCCGGCCATCATCCCCGGAAGCGCCGCCGACAGCGACCGCACCTCCGGCGACAGGGCCGCCGCTTTCATCTCCTCCGGCGAGAACGATGCCATCTGGAGCAGACAATAGAACGTGATGACGCCCACAAGCGCCACCTGGTTCCACCCCAGGTGTCCGGCCGCGCCCGTCTCCGCCCGCCGCATCTTCTCATAGCCCATCCATTCCCTCACCCCGACCGTGATGACGCCTACGACAACCACCACGCCGCTCAGGCTCGGACTCCACAAGACAAACGGCAAGGCGAGAAAGCCGATCACCAGCGTCACGATGGCCGAGCTGCGCGCCACGCCCGCGGCACTCTTCATCTTGCGGCGTCGGACCACGGCCTGGCGGATCAGGCCGAGTTCGCTTTCGCCGATAGGCGCCGCGGCAGCGTCGGCCGCTTTCACGGGTGCAGGGGCGGGTCCCGTTGGCGTTTCCATAAGGTCTCCTGACCCTGGGATTATCGGCCTTCGGATGGGCGGACGCAAGGGAAGGCGCGGGCGGCCTTAGCGTTTTTCGACGGATGTCTTGCTTCGGGTCCGCTGGAGTTCGACGCCGGGCGCCCGACGCTCCAGGAGCGCCAGCGAGATCTCAATCAGTTCCTTTGCCTCGTCGGCGGTCATCGTGCCCGCGCACACCATGTCCTGGTCGCGCAGGGTCGCCCAGGCGAAGGCCAGACCGGCCAGTGGGCAGAGGCGGTTGACGCCCATCGGCTTGATGGCGATGACGGGGTGCTTCGCGCCCCCGCTCGCTTACGCTCGCGGCTCGGTTGTCGCCCGCCGTCTGTTGCCCGCCTTTGATCATTCGGATTGTGTCGTTGCCGGACTTCCGGGCAGGCTGCCGCTACGGCATCCCGCTACGCCAGGAACGAATTGAAGAGGTCGAACGCCTTGGCCAACTCGTCCAGGGATTCGCCCGCCGGCACGAACTCTTGTCCCCAGAAGCCCCGGTATCCGGCGGCGTGGACCTTCCGCACGATCGTGCGGTAATCAATCTCGCCGGCGGTCGTGGGCCGGTCGCGCCTGGGGCTGGCGGCCACGTGGATATGGCACACGTCGCGGAGGTTTGGCAGCAGCGTGCCCAGCACGTCTTCGCCCATACGATGCATGTGGTAGATGTCGTACAGGATCTTCACGGCCGGCGAGCCGACCTGCCGGACCACTTCGACCCCATACCAACTCCGGTCGGCTTGGTAGTCGGCGTGGTCGTGGGAGTTGAGCATCTCGAAAGCCAACCTCACGCCGGCGGCGTGTGCCTCGGGGGCCAGATGCTTCAGCGCGGCAACCGTATGGGCCAGCCCTTCGCGGTCGTCCTGTCCCTCCCGATTGCCGCTGAAGACGATCACGTCGCGGATGCCGCCGCGGGCCGCCGCGGCGATGGCCAAGCGGATTTGCGGTAACAGTTCGGCATGGTTGGCGGGACGGTTGAGGCCCTTGGTCATGCCCGGGCCGGACAGGTTGACGATTTGGAGTCCTGCGGCTATGGCAGCGGGCCAGCGCGCAGGATCCACCATCTCCACGCCGGCGAAACCGATCTCTCGGAGGCCGCCGTAGTACTCGTCGGGATCGTGCTGCGGCTTGTAGAAGCACCAGTCCGGCACGCTCTGCTTGAGCCTCTCCACGGTTATCCTTTCGTCCAGTCGAACAGGATGCCCAGGGTTTCTTGTCGGCGGTTGGCGGCCAGGTCGTACGCCTTGCCGCAGTCTTCCGGGGCGAACTCGTGCGTGTTCATGCCGTCCATCTCCATCCGTCCGTCGGTCAGGAGGGTGAAGAAGAGCCGCACGATGCAGCTCTCGGGCCACGGGGCTCGCGAGTGCCCATCATGGGCTCCCACAATCGTCAGGCCCCTGGTGACCACGTCGTCGGTCAGCCGCTGTTGCGTGGGGGAACCGGTGTCGCCGAGCAGGACGACGCGGCCGTATTTGCGGGCGAGTTTGAGCGCGGCGGCAAAGACGGCCGCGTTACCGGTGCCGTCTATGACCACGTCGGGCAACTCGCCGTCATTAGCCGCCAGGATGTCCGGCTCGGCCTCGGCGACAGGCTTGGCGATGGTCGCCGTTGCCCCTCCGCGCCGGGCCAAGTCCAGCCGCCCGGCGATCCGATCGGCGACGAGGATTTTCTCCGCACCGGCGGCCCGTGCCCAACGGGTGCTCATTTGGCCGATCGGGCCGGCGCCGATGATCAAGACGCGCTGGCCCACATGATGCTGGGCCGCCTGGGCGCCGAGGAAAGTGATCTTCGCCAAAGCGAACCAGGCGGCCAAGGCCGGGTCCACGTTCTTCGGAATAGGGTAACAGTGCTCGGCCGTCGCCACGTGGTGCGATGCGTGCGGCGCGCGGATGGCGACTCGATCGCCTGCCTTCACCGACGCGACACCCCCGCCGACGGCCGTTACCTCACCCACCATCGCATAGCCGGGGTAAAAGGGATACTTGACCCAGCGATCCCAATGGCTGCCCGTCTCGAAAAGGCGGTTGAATACAATGGTCTCCGTGCCCGTGCTCAGTAGCGACTTGATGGCGCGGACGGCCACCTGGCCTTGGCCCGGTGCGGCGGGAGAGAACTCTTCCATCTGGACCGTCTTGCCTGCTGGAAAAACCACACGTCTGGCCATCGGCCGCTCCTATGAACAGATGGTGCACAGAACTACTGTGCCGCAGTTCGCCGCCGCACAATTTTCATTACCGGGTTTTTGTTCCAAGCAAGAATTGTCTGTGAACCCGTCCCCGTGTGTCAAGGAAAATCGAGGCGAGTTGGACATCCTGTCGCTCTCGCGGCTTTTCGTAACGGAAGAACGGGCGTATTCTCCCCCTCCGCGTGCTTGGCGGCAACCCGCTCCGTGCCGCTTTCCCAATGCTTTTTCCGGAAACGGTTGACTTGCCGTACGGTCGGCCTATACGGGCCTTCCTTCGGGCCGGAGCGCGGCATTCCCGAGGCGCGGGACGGTGTCTGCGCCGACATCACCGAAAAGGGCTGCGACACGATTCTGTGCCTGGGCGACGTGGTGGGCTACGGGCCGGACCCGAAGGCGTGCCTGGACCGCGTGATGGGGTTCGACCTGACGATCATGGGGAACCATGACCACGCGGCGTTCATCGAGCCGGGAGATTCAATACGCCGGCCGACGCGATCCTCGGCGTCGTTCATGGCGGCCTCGAATTTCAGGTCGGAGCGGATCCCCAGGATCGTGTCCACGCCGGCCCGCAGGAAGGTTTCCATGATGCCGGTGAGGCGTTCGCGTGTGGCCCACTCGCAAATCTGGCGGTCCTTGGCCTGGCTGGTGTGCGAGTAGGCGAGCCACCAGTTGACGCCCATAATCAAGCGCGAAACCGATAGGTTCTCAATCGCGGTTCTTGGAAACTCTGCCATGGTCCCGCCTCAGGCCCTAGCGATGAAGTATTCTAGGCGCCCGGCCGGCTGCCAGGCAACGGCCCGCCGGTGTGATCCGCCGATTCTTCCTTGGCGGCCTCCGGACGCAGGCGGATGTGCAGGTCGCGCAACTGGCGCTCGTCCACCGTTCCCGGCGCGCCCGACATCAGGTCCTGGGCCCGCTGCGTCTTCGGGAACGCGATGACTTCGCGGATGCTCGACGCGCCGACCAGGAGCCGCACGAACCGGTCCAGCCCGAGCGCGATGCCCCCGTGCGGCGGGGCGCCGAACCGCAGCGCCTCCAGCAGGAAGCCGAATTTCATCTCGGCTTCCTCTTTGTCGATGCCGAGAAGGCGGAAGACGCGCTCCTGGACGTCCGGCCGATGGATACGGATGCTTCCTCCGCCGAGTTCCACGCCGTTGAGGACCAGGTCATACGCCCGCGCGCGGACCGACAGGGGCTCCGTTTCGAGGCGTTCCATATCCCCCTGCTTAGGACTCGTGAACGGGTGATGGATCGCCACGTGCCGCTTCTCTTCAACGTCCCACTCCAGGAGCGGAAAGTCGGTGACCCAGCAAAAGTTCAGTTGCCCCTCCGGCACAAGGCCCAATCGGTGCCCCAGGTGGACCCGCAGGGCGCCGAGGCTGGCGGCGACGACCGCGGGTGAGTCGGCGACGAAGAGCAAGAGGTCGCCCTCCTCGGCGGCGAACGCCTGATACATCGCCGAGAGTTGGTCGGGCTTAAAGAACTTGGCGATCGGGCCGGTCAAACCTTCGGCCTCGACGCGCATCCAGGCCAGGCCTTTGGCCCCGAAATCGGCCGCGAACGTCGTCAGGCCGTCAATGTCCTTCCGCGTGAGTCCCGGCGCGCCGGGACCGCCCGGCACCTTCAGGCCGCGGACGTGACCGCCGTGTTCGGCGGCCTCGCGGAAGATGCGGAACTCGCTCGCCCGCGCCACCTCGGTAACGTCCGCGAGTTTCATCTCGAACCGCCGGTCCGGCTTGTCCGAGCCGTAGTCGCGCATCGCCTCGGCAAATGTGAGACGCGGAAACGGCGTTTTGACTTCGACACCCTTGACGGCCTTGACGACCGCCGCCACCACGCGCTCCGTCACCGCCAGGACGTCGTCCTCCTCGACGAACGCCATCTCCAGGTCCAATTGGGTGAACTCCGGCTGGCGGTCGGCCCGCAGGTCCTCGTCCCGCAGGCAGCGGGCGATCTGGTAGTAGCGGTCGTAGCCGGAGACCATGAGGATCTGTTTGAAGAGTTGCGGCGATTGGGGCAGGGCGTAGAAGCGGCCGGGGTTGATGCGGCTGGGGACGAGGAAGTCGCGGGCACCTTCCGGCGTGGACTTCGTCAGCAGCGGCGTCTCGACCTCGATGAACCGCTCGGCCTCGAGCGTCTGCCGCATCGTCCGCACCAGTTCGTGGCGCACCAGGAGGTTCCGCTGCATCGCCGGCCGCCGAAGGTCCAGGTACCGGTATCGCAGGCGCACGTCCTCGCCGGCGTCGCAATCGTCGGCGACGACGAAGGGGGGCGGGTCGCTCTTTGCCAGGACCTCGGCCCGCACGACGTGAACCTCGATGTCGCCGGTCGCGATCCTGGGGTTGACGGCCTCCGCAGGCCGCGCGACGACCGTCCCTTCCAGGCCGACGACGTCCTGGCTCCGCAGCCCTTCGGCCAGGGCGTGGGCCTCGGGCGCCTCGGCTGGATTGAAAACGCACTGGGTCGCGCCGTAGCGGTCGCGCAGGTCAATAAAGATGAGGTTGCCGTGGTCGCGGGTGGCGTCCACCCATCCGGCCAGGCGGACGGTCCGGCCGACGTGGGCCTTGCCCAGTTCGCCGCACGTGTGTGTCCGATACGCGGTTCGCATAGCATTTCCTCGCTTGCGGGGCAGCATTATAGACCCGACGGGCGTCGCCTCAAGGCAAATCGTGGGGGCGAAAATGACCCCTGCGGTCGTTTCTTCCGCCCGCGGGTGGTGGCCGAGGTTGCATCGCGCGACAGGGGGACCTCGAGGTAGGGGTGCCACCGCGAGCTGACGCCGGCGGCTCGAAACGGCGCCCGGCCCGCACCTACTAGTGTAGTGCTTCAGAATTAGTGTTGCTTATGTTCGCCTCATCGGCTATACTCCTCCGCAGGAGGTGAAGCCGATGCGCGTCGCTTGTCCGATCGTGTTGACAGATGAAGAACGCAAAACTTTGGAACACTGGTCTCG
>DATKUU010000093.1:0-3110 GCA_035530455.1 Phycisphaerae bacterium
CTGCCCTCGTTCTTCGGAGCGGGGGCAGTTGTTTTCTATCCCAGCCCCTCGAACTCCGGCACGTCCGGATCGGTCGATGCCTCGATATACCGCTGTGCGGTGCGGAGGTCTTCCCAGCCCATCACTCGCATGAGCCGGTAGGGGTCGATGCCCTTCCTGGCCAGTCGCGTGGCCACGTCGGCACGTAGGCGGTGCCAGAGCTTCCCCGGCGGCCAGCCCGGCAGGTCCGCCACGAGCCCGGCCAGGAGCGATTCCCAGTCCTTTTTTGACCTGCGCGGGCAGACCAGCCCGGTTCCGCGATGGAGCACCTTGGCCAGCTCGGCGTTGACCGGCACTCGCCGAATCCGCTTCCCTTTCGGCGTGAACGATTCCGAACCGACGGTGATGGTCTTCTTCCCCACGTCCGACCAGCGCAGGTGCATCAACTCCCCGAGCCGTAGGCCCGTATTCAGCCCCAGGGAGACCTCCAGTTCTGCACCGGCCCGTCGTGCCCTATCGAGCAGCGCGGCCCGTGTGCGGTCACTGAGGCCGCGAGGGGACGGCCTGAACAGCTTCGGGCGCTGGACGTGCTTGGCGGGGTTCGCGGCCAGCCTATCCGAGGTCACCAGCCACTGGCAGAAGGCCGACAGGGCGGACAGGTGGTTGAGCTGTGTGGCAGATTGCCGCCCCTGCTCGCGCAGGCCGTGCAGGTATTCTCTCAGGGCCGTGGCCGTCAGGCCGGCGACGGAGGCACAGCCGGTCACCGAGGCGAATCGGCGCACGACGGAGGCGTTGAACGCGCCCTGCCGGCCGGGGTGGTCGCGGGCATACTCCGTCGCCAGCGCCTCCAGCCTTGCCGGCGGCGGCGGAAGCTCGGCCGCGTCTTTGAGCCGGTGCTGCAACATGGCCTTGGCCAGCACGAGAGCGACCTGGCGGGAGTGCGTGGCGGCGCGCCCGGATTTTGTCCGGAGCGGGATGTAGGAGGTTTTTTCGTCCGCCGGCCAGCGGATTTTCAACCACCAGCCCCCCGTGTCCTTCCTCTTGTATAGGCAGCCGCGGGGAAGGGCTTTTCGGGCAGATTGGTTACAGTTTTGGTTACACCTGGTTTTGCGGCGCGTCCCTGCCATTGTCCCAACCATCCATGATAAAAGCCGTTACCGCAATAGCCCCACGGGGACTCGAACCCCGGCCTCCGGGATGAAAACCCTATCCGGCCATTTCGGGCTATTTCAGGCCATACGGCAGGTTACGGCGCAAGGGCTTCGCCTGTCAAGGAGTTGTCGGCAAATTCGGACGAAAGTTGCGCCCCTTTGCGGCGGGTTGGAGTGACACTGTAACCACGCGCGGCGCGAGGCGAGTTACAGGCGTTTCCGCAGATAGAGGATGGGCAGGAGAAGCAAGAGCGTGGTCGGCTCGGGCATGACGGCGGAGAAGATTTCATAGTCGATGCCGTCGTGGCCCTGCCAGACGATGGTGTGGCCGTCAACCTCAACTTGGTTCTCGGCGTAGTCGTTGTCCGTGATGCGCATGAGTTCCCCGTCGAGCAGGTGGACGCCCCACAGGTCGGGCTGATTCGTCGTGTACGAGCCCCACACCACGAGGTCGCCGGAGATCCGCGCGCACTGCGCCCACTCGCCGGGAACGCCCAGGGAGAGGGTCGTGTCCGCCAGGATGTCGTAGACCATGATGACCTGGTCTACCTGGAGGGGGGTGCCCTGTTCGTCGTAGGTCGGGATGCGCTCGCCGTAGACGACGCGGTTGCCGGAGATGTCCGGCTCCCGGGGCGTTTGTCGGAACCAGTCGGCATGCTCCGGCGTAATCTGCCGCACCTCCTTGCCGTCGTAGAGCATGACGCGCTGGACGATGCCCGTGGTGTTGTTGTGGGCGATTTGCTCCCAGACGACTCGTCCCCCATCGATGCGGGGGTAGCGGTCCTCATCGCCGTTGACGGTCAGTTGCGTGGTGGTCTCCGTGGCGATGTCGTAGAGGAAGATTTCCCGGTCCGCCCCGCCGTCCCCGCCCGACCAGACGATGGACTTCCCATCAGTCTGCGGCCGGCCGTGGTAAGGCGAGTTGGCGCTGCCAATCTGCCTCATGCCGCTGCCGTCCTGGAGGTAGACGTGCAGGTCGTCCTCCCAAACGAGCACATTGCCCGCGATGCAGGGGTTGGATTCTTCCGTGACGGCCGTGTCGGTCGCCCGGGTAGTCGCCCCGTCATATCGGAAGATGTCTTTGGAGCTGCCGCCCCAGCCTCGCCAGACGACGATGCCGCCGGAAACGGAGGGCGAGGCGTCGTACGTCGTATTGTCCGTGAGTTGCTGGACGGGCCAAGGCCCCGCAAGAACGGGCAGGGCGATTCCGAGAACGACCCCGAAGGCGATGCGTTGCATTTCAATCTCCCGATGTCTGCATGTGGCAATCCGTCGCCAGCGGCATTATACGCCAGCGGTCAGATTATTGCCATTTTTTTCTTGCGGCGCCATTCGCGACCCGCTAGGATAGAGGCGCTTGCCCCGTGAAATCGGAACGCGGCAGGGAGGTCGCGAACGTGGGTTGTCGGGGAACAGACGCACGCCTGACGGATGCCGCGGATATCCTCCGGCTCCTGACTGACCCGGACCGGATTTCGGAGGGCGGCGTACATCTCATCCGCGACGTTTTGCTTTCTCACTTTCCTGCCCCAGCTTCTCGTGGAGATTCTGTGCGGCGCCTATCTCTACTGCCGTGGCTCCCGCCACGACCCCCCGCGCGAAAATCAGAATCTTCTCTTGCCCGCCCGAAGTAGCTTGACGGAAGAGGTTCAGCAGCTCCATCTCGTCCGCTACGCCCGTTTGCGGCCGTCCGTCATCCTGACCGCGCGGCATCTGTAGCGATTCCTCGGAGACGCCGAGGGCGGCCGCCAGTAGGCGGACTGTCCGTTGCCGGGGGCGAGCGACCTTCCCGTTGATGATGTCGTTCAGATTCCCGACATTGACGCCGGCCCGACGTGCCGTTTCCGCATACTTCCACCCCCGAGCATCGACCGCACGAATCAGGGCCTTGGTGTTAATGGGCGGCCTCTGCATCTTACTAATTCTCCGCAAGAGCCAATTTTTTGTCAAGCCCTATCTCCAGACTATCCGGGACGTTAC
>DATKUU010000094.1:0-38044 GCA_035530455.1 Phycisphaerae bacterium
AATCGTTGATTACATTGCTGAACATAACCAGAATCCCAAATCTTTCACGTGGACGGCCAAGGCCGACGACATCCTGGCCAAAGTTGCACGAGCCCGGGCCGTCCTGGATAAGATATCATCTGAGTGAAGCACTACACTAGCCTATGCCTGGTGCCGTGGGCCTCGGACTGCCCTCACTGTCCCGCGTCACACACCTTGCAGGGCGCGTACCCCTTCGCCTCGGCCTTGGAGCGCTTCATTGCCGTAGCGTCTTCCGTCGCGTAGCGGCAGACCGCGGTGTGGTACTTCGTGCCGCTGGGCGTCACATAGACTGTCGGGTCGGGCGGCGGGGTTCCGGGCGGGAGAGGCGGAGGTGGCCGGGTGGGCCACTTGGCCGGATCTTCGAAGCCGCGCGAGGGGTTGTCGGGATCGGTGTAGCGGCGGGCAAGGCCCTCCCGCAGGAGGCGGTCCGAAAGCCACCCATTCTCGTTGGTCCAGATGCGCACGAGCAGCCGGCCGTAGGCATCCTTTGCGCGCCGGCCCGTGGGGAAGACCCAGACCTTGCGTCCAAGCACGGTGCGGCTGGTGCCCTGCTTGGCCTTTTCGCCGTCGGGCGTATCGTACTCGGGGCAGTTGACGTCGAAGAGGCGCATCTCAACCTCGCGCCCCGAAACGGCCCCCACCAGCGAGTCCCCGTCGAGGACGTCGCGGATGTGGGCCACGAAGGCCGGGGGCGCTGGGGCCTCGGCCATGGGAATAGTGGCGCCCAAGGCGGCCAGCGCCACGAGGGCAAGGGTCAGGACTACTGGCACAAATAGGGTACGGCCGGCCATGGCATATCCCCCTTTATGAAGATGTGAGGTGACCCAAGGTCTGCAGCATCCCGCGCTCGCAAGGCGCCGTCAACAGGAAAAAGGTTGTGGCGGGGGGCATGTGCCGCATCTGGGAGTTCCGCCCTGGCGGTAGGTCGCCGCGAGTAATCTCGCGGCTCGAAGAACGTTCGCCGCGCACACGGCCCGCACCCCGATGTCTGTTGCCCGATGCCCAGTGCCCAACCCCGGCCGTCCCCAAGGTTGCACCCGCGCCGGCCGGCGCCTATAATCGCTCCGGAAAGTCCGCACCCGCTGGAGGACCAATGCCCGACGAGCCCGAGATCCTCGCGCGCCGCACCATCTTCGCAGGACGCAAAGTCGCGCTGGAGGTCCACTATATCCGCGCGGCCGACGGGCGCGAGACGACGCGCGAGGTCGTCCGCCACCGCGGAAGCGTCGCCGTGCTGGGGTTCCCCGAGCCGGGCCGCGTCCTCCTGGTGCGGACCTGGCGCTATGCTGTGGGCCGCGAAGTCCTGGAACTGCCGGCCGGCACGCTCGAGGAGGGCGAGGCGCCCGTCGCCTGCGCCCTGCGGGAACTTGCCGAGGAGACGGGTTACCGTGCGGTGCGGCTTGAGCCCCTGATGACCCTTTACCCGAGTCCGGGCATTCTTTCCGAACGGCTCCAGGTCTATCTGGCGGAGGGGCTGGAGCCCGGCGAGCCGAACCGCGAACCGGGAGAACAGATGGAGACGGTCCTCGTTCCAATCGAAGAGGCTTTGGCGATGGTCCGCGACGATCGCATCACGGATGCCAAGACCGTGGCTGCGCTGCTCTATTGGTCGGCGTTCCGGTCCCGGCCCCAACGGGGCAGGCGCGCCGGGATCAGGGGAGGGGGCTTCTAGTGGCCTGGCACAAGACGTGGAACGAGCCGACGCGCCGGCCGCGACGGTCTTTTTTCGCCGACCGAGGCGGATTCTTCCCGCCCGGTGTCAAACTGGTCCTCCTTGTCACCATCGCCGCCTATGTGGTGGACGTGCTTTCTCGCGGCCAGCTATCGGCGTGGGGCGATCTATCCGTCCGAAACATCCTGCATTTCCAGGTCTGGCGACTGTTCACCTACATGTTTCTTCACTCGCTCCACAAGATAGACCACATCCTGATAAACATGTTTATGTTCCTGATGCTGGGCATGGCTCTTGAGCGTCAGATAGGCACGAAGCGGTTCCTGTGCCTGTACTTTGCAGGCGGCGTGGTGGGAGGATTGTTTGAAATCGGTTTTAATGCGGCGATGTACCAATTGTACGGTTCGTTTCCGGTTGACGTGCTGCTGTCGGGAGGTTTACATGCGAGACAGTTGGTGTCGTTTCTGGACGCGCAAGCAGTCGGCGCCTCGGCCGGCGTCGCCGGCATCCTCATCGCCTTCGCGGTCCTTAACCCCCGGGCCGAGTTCCTCCTGTTCTTCCTCATTCCGATTCAGGCCCGGTGGATCGCCCTGTTCTACGTGCTGCTTGAGACGCGGCATGTGATCCTGGGCCTGACGCACGGCTGGACGGACAACGTGGCCCATGCTGCGCACTTCGGCGGCATGGCGCTGGGGTTCCTGTGGATGCGATTCGGCCCGCGGATTCGGCGGTGGGGGCTTGGGCTGAAGCGGGCGGGCCGGGCCCCGGCCGACGCCGTCCCGCGCGCGGACGACGACGCCGAGGTGGACCGCATCCTCCGCAAGATTCACGAGCAGGGGATTGACAGCCTGACGCTGCGCGAGCGGATGTTTCTGCAAGACGCTTCCCGGCGGCACGGGCGGCACTGAGCAGCCGCCCCGCGTGGTCAGCCCTTGCAGGGCCGCCGGACACCGAATACACTCTAAGCGTCCGACGGCCGAACCCGAGGCAGGGGGAAGGCATGGCCCAACGCAACCGCCGACCGCGCACCCGGCGCTCCGGCCGAACGCCCGCCGTGGACCGCGCCTATGCGCGTCACGTTCTGGAAGCGGAAGCCGACGCCATCCGCAGCCTGGTCGGCCGCCTCGGCGAGGCCTTCGACCAGGCCGCCCGCATGCTCTACCGGTGTCGCGGCAGCGTGGTGACAAGCGGCATCGGAAAGGCGGGCATCATTGCCCGGAAGGTCAGCGCGACGCTTGCCTCGACGGGCACCACCAGCCAGTTCCTTCATGCCGCCGAAGCCGTGCATGGAGACCTGGGGCGGGTCCGCAAGGGCGACCTCGCCCTCATCCTCTCGTACGGCGGTGAGACGGCCGAGGTGACGCGCCTGCTGGGGCAACTGGAGAAGATGGGTGTCCCCGTCATCGCCATGACGGGCAATCGCGAGTCCACGCTCGCCCGCCAGGCCAAGGTCCTGCTCTGGATGGGCCAGATTGACGAAGTCTGCCCGATGGGCCTGGCGCCCAGCGCGACGACCACCGCGATGCTCGCCCTGGGCGACGCCTTGGCGCTGGCGGTGCTGAAGATGCGCCAGGCGGCCGGCCGCTTCAGCCGCGAGGAGTTCGCCCTTTACCATCCGGGCGGCACCCTGGGCCGTCACCTCCTGATGGTCGAGACGGTGATGCGCAAAGGCAAAGACCTGCCGGCGGTGCGCGATGGCGTGACGGTGCGCCAGGCGCTGGGAAAACTTCGGCGCATGCGCCGCCGCAGCGGCGCCATCATCCTGATGGACGGGCGCGGGAAACTGACGGGCATCTTTACGGACGCGGACTTACGAAGGCTGCTGGAGGGCGGGCGCGAGGAAGCGCTCGACCGCCCCATCCGCGAGGTGATGACGCGCCGGCCGAAGGCCGTCCGCACCGGCGCCAGCGCCGCCGAGGCCATCGCCCTCGTGAACCGCTATTACATCGAGGAGATTCCCGTCGTGGACGACGCCGGTCGCGTCGTCGGCCTGGTGGACGTGCAGGACCTCTTCGCCGAAGGGGTCGGCCTGTAATATAAATTTTGCGCGGTCGGTCTCCGCACCGACCGCGCAAAAGCGCGAAAGCGCGCAGCGGGTGCGGAGACCCGCCGCGCAACAATGGGCAAGACTTACCCAATATGGTTCAGGAATCCGCCGTGCTCGAACGGATTGACCTCCTGGTGCTGGACGTGGACGGGGTGCTGACCGACGGGCGGATCGTGTACGATTCGCGCGGGGCGGAGGTCAAGGCGTTCCACGTGCGCGACGGCCAGGGTGTCAAATACTGGCTTCGCGCAGGATACGAGGCGGCGATCCTGTCGGGCCGACGCTCGCCGACCATCCGCCGGCGGGCCCGCGAACTCGGCATCGCCGCGGTTTACGAGGGTGCAAAAGACAAATTGCCTGTCCTGGAGAAGATTCTGAAGCGTTTTCGCCGCACGCCCGACCGGGTCTGCTGCATCGGGGATGATTTGCCGGACGTCCCGGTGCTGGCGCGCGTCGGGTTCGCGGTGGCTGTGGCCGACGCCGTCGAGGAGGTCCGGCGCCTCGCCCATTACGTGACCCGCGCGCCGGGCGGCGCGGGAGCGGTGCGGGAGACCGTAGAGATGATCCTCAAGCACCAGGGCGCCTGGGCGGGGGTGATGCGCCGCTACCAGGACCGCCTGCCGCAAAACCTGCCGGCGTTGCGGCGGCCGTGGAGGAACGCCCCATGACCTTCCGCCGCGTCATGCTCATCGTCCTGCCGTTCCTGGCGGCGGTGTTTGTGTACATGCTGCTGAGGCATCTGTACGGCACGTGGCTGGAATCGTTTACGACGCCGGGGCCGGAAATTCCCGCCGAGGGTCTCCGCGAATCCGCTGGTGGTGAGGAGATGGAACTCGCCCCGGGCTCCTTCCACGGAGATTCTTTCAACGTCAACCTCGTCCGCAAAGACCGCGACGGGCGCATCGAGATGCGGTTCCTCGCCGATGTCGTCATCCACCGCCGCAAGGACACGTGCGACATCACCCGCCCCCGCATCCAATTCTTCACGCGCAGCGGCGAGGTCATCACCCTCTCGGCCGACTACGCCACCGCCGTCACCGACGGCCCGCTGACCGACATCGCCAATATCAAGTCGGGGCGCCTCTGGGGCAACGTCGTCCTCGCCCATGACCGCGGAACGTACGACGAGACGTCCGACGACATTCTCGTCGGCATGGAGGAACTCACGTTCGACGACGAGATGTATGAGTTGGCGACCGATGGCGCCGTGGTCCTGGCCAGCGAGGACATGGACCTGACGGCCCGCAAGATGCGCATACTCCTGGATCGCAAGACCCGACGCATTGATACCATGACCTTCTACGAAGACATCCTCATCCTGCTCGAGCCGGGCGACCGTCTGCAGATGGGACTGGGCAAACGCCCGGGAACCCCGGCTGCGCCGGAGCCCGTCGAACCGCCTGCGCCGCCGGCCCCTGCGCCGGCGACGGCGGCATCGTCGCAGTCGCCTGCGGCTCCGCCCGCTCCCGCCGGGGAGCAGCCCCCGGCCGTGCCGCCCCCGGAGCAAGCCGCGCCCGAAGAGGACGCAGGCGGCAGCCTCTGGCGGATTGACCTAGCGGGCAACGTGGACGCCCGCCAGTTGGCGCAGCGGCTCCTGTGCGACCTGTTGACGCTGTACAACCGGACGGCTCAGGCGGCCATCGAGCCGGGCGCGCCCGAGGGGTCGCCGGCGACTGAGGAAGCCGCCGCAGCCGGAGCGGATCCGGCGGATGTGTCGGCTTCCGCACCATCGCAGCGCACAGGGCCGGCCGGAACAGCCCCCTCCGGGGCCGCCTCGCCGGGCACGCAGCCTGGTCCGGCCGCGAACGCCCCCCCAGCGCCACCGCCTCCGTCGGGCGATCCGAAGTATCTGCAACCGGGGGCGCCGCCTCCGCTGGTGGTCATCGCCGATGGGCCGCTGATTGTCACCCCCGTCCCGGCTGAGGAGCGAAAGGGACTTGCCGGCGCCGAGAACGAGGTGACCGCCATAGGCAAGCCGGCTGTCGTCGAGGACGGCGAGACGCGTATCGTCGGCCGGGAGGTCCACTACAACCTGAAGAATGGCAGCGGGCTGGTCGTCGGCACGCCGGGCGAGCGGATTCTCGAGCAGCCGGATCGCATGTGGCTGACGGGCGGGCGGCTCACCTTCGACCGGACACGCGGGACCGCCGACGTCGCGGGCGAAGGGAAACTCCACGCCCGAGTGGCTACCGAGAGCCTGACCGGCGCGGCTGCCGCCGGGGGGCCCAAGCCGGAACCGAGCGCCCTGGACGCCCGATGGGCCCGCAGCATGCATCTGGAATTCTATGAGTTGCCCGAGGGCGGAACGGGGGCGGGCCAGTTGCGCCGCGCCGCCTTCAGCGGCCAGGCCGAGGTCGTCCAGAAGGACGGCTTGCTGCGCGGAGACGAACTGGTGATTGATTTCTTCCCGGCTGCGGACGGGCAAGGCCAGGCGGTGGAGCGCCTCGTCGGCCACGGCGACGTCTTCGTCAAGAATACCCGCCCCAGCAACACCGTCGCGGGCGCCCAGAACGTCGGCGACATCACCGCCCAGGACCTCGACATGTCTTTCGCGCGGGGCGCGGGCGGCGACGGCAGCGAGCCGAAGCGATTGAAAGCCGCCGGCAAGGTCCTCATCCACGACGTCAAGGGAACCATCCGGGCCGAGGACCTCCTGGTCACCTTCGGCCGGAACGCGAAGGGCGAACTCGAGGCCGAGTTCCTCGACGCCACCGGCAACGTCCTGATTGACCGTAGCGACATGGTGGCCGAGGGCGACCACGTGAAGCGCGATCTGACCAACGGCATCCTGCTGCTGGAGGGCAAGCCCGCGCGGGCGGCGCGCGGCGGGTCGCGCATCGTCGGCCCGTACATCGAGTTTGTGGAAAAGGAAGGCCTGGCCGACGTGCGCGGGGCGGGCGAACTGGAGATGCCCGCCACGACGGACCTTCGCGGCCAACCGCGCCAGACCGCCGAGCCCCTCGTCATCCGCTGGGCCCGGCGCATGCATTTTGAGGACAAGCGGAACTTCGCCTTCTTCGAGTCCGACGTCAAGGCCGCAACGGGCGGCAGCCGGCTCGATTGCCGGCGCTTGTGGGTCTATTTCCGCGAGGCGCCCGAGCAGCCTGTCGCCGGCGCCGAGGCGCCGAAGCAGCAGGCGCCCGGCGAACTTGGCGGTCTCCTGGGCCGAAAGGCCATCGAACGCGTCTTCGCCGAGGAGGACGTCCTTGCCGCCGAACGCCGCATGGATCCCGACGGCTGCGTCCGCTACCAGATGGAGATCGCCGGGACGAACCTGACGTACCTGGCCGAGAATCGCAAGGCGTACATACGCGGGCCGGGACGCATGCGGATCCTGTCGCGGGAGAACCCGGAAAAGGGTCGCCCCCAGCCGGGCCTCAAGCCCGAGGCCGAGAAGGAGTTCTGGGCCGACCCCGTGCCGGCCGGCCACTCGCGGACGCTCGTCGCCTGGACGGAAGGAATGGCTTACGACGGCCCGAGCGACCGCGCATACTTTAAGGGGAACGTCGAATCCATCCACACCGGCCGCGGCGTGCCGGGCGAGACGGGCGCCCCGAGCCGCGAGGCCGCCACCACGAAGATCCGCTCGAGCGACCTTCAGGTGGCCTTCAGCGAGCGCGCGCCGAGCGTCAGCGGCGCGGCGGCCCCGCGCGAGGAGCGGATGGGCGTCGAGAAGATGTCGGCCGACGGCGGCGTCCAGTTGTGGGTGGACGACCGTCGCGGCAGCGCGCGCCGCCTGATGTACCAGCGCCAGCCGGAACTGCTGCGCCTCTATTCCGGGCCGGACCAGTGGGCGCGCCTCTGGCAGGCGAACGAGGCGCTTCAGGAGTTCGGCGAGGTGAAGGCCCGCGTCATCACCTATTACCCGAGTTCCAAGCGCGTGGACATGGTGGACCAGCAGGAAATGGTCGTGACGCCCCGATAGCGGAGGAGACGCCGATGGACGCGCTCGAAGCCCTGCGGACGCGGCGATCGTGCCGGCGGTTTGCGGCCCGCACCGTGCCGAAGGAACTTATCCAGCAAGTCGTGGATGCGGGGCGCCTGGCCGCCACCGCCCGCAACGAACAGCCGTGGGAATTCGTTGTCGTGACCGACCCGGCTGTACGGCGCGACATCGCCGCGATGAGCGAGTACGGCAAGTTCATCGCCGACGCGCCCGTCTGCATCGCCGTCCTCTCGAAGGACACGAAGTATTACCTCGAAGACGGGTCGGCGGCGACGCAGAACGTTCTCGTGGCGGCTCACGCCCTGGGGCTCGGCGCGTGCTGGGTGGCCGGCGACAAGAAGCCTTACGCGCCTAAGGTGGCCAAACGCCTGGGAGCCCCGGCCGAGGTGTGCCTGGTGGCCCTGGTGGCGCTCGGCTGGCCGGAAGGCGACCTTGCGAGCCCCGGCAAGCGCGCCCTCGAGGACGTCCTCCACTGGGAAACTTTTTAGGCCGACTGCCCATTTCTCTCCGGCCGGACCGGGTGCCAGACGCCGATTGTCCGCAGCGCGGCGTCCGTCTATAATCAAAGGTAGTCGTGTTTCCAGGCAGTGGGAGGCCCGCCATGAAACCCTCTGTCCGATTCCGTCGGTTCGCAGGAATTCTGGTAGTAGCGGGCGTCGCGTGGGTTGCCGGCCCGACGGGACCCTCCGGCGCCGCCGAAGCGACAGGCGCAAAGCCCTCCGAGCGCGTCCACGCCTGCACGGGGGCGGGGCAGTGGTTCCCCGCCGACGCGAAAGACCTTCGGCAAACGGTGGATGGTTTCCTGGCCGGCGGCGGCGCCCCGACGCCGCAGCCGCCCGTCGCCCTCATCGCCCCCCATGCGGGCTACCCGTATGCGGGCGCGGTCACAGGCAAAGGCTACGCGGCGCTCAAGGGCCGAACGTACAAGCGCGTGATCCTGTTGGGCCCGAGCCACCAGGCGGCTGTGCGCGGTGCGAGCGTCCTGCGGGTGGATGCGTATGAGACGCCGCTGGGGCGGATTCTGGTGGACGCCGCGGCGCGCGACGCGCTCCTCCGGTGCGCGGTCGTCAGGGAACAGCCCGCCGCCCACGCCGGTGAATGGTCGGTCGAGAACCAACTGCCGTTCCTGCAGGTTGCCCTCGGGGACTTCGCGATGGTCGAGGTGCTGGTCGGCGTGATGACGCCCACGGAGCGCGCGACGCTGGCTAGGGTCGTACGCAACCTCGCGAACGCCGAGACGCTTCTCGTGGTCAGCACGGACTTCTGCCACTATGGCCCGCGATTCAACTACGTGCCGTTCACCGATCGCGTGCCGGAGCGCCTTGCCGAACTGAACGACCGCGCCGTCGCCGCCATCCGCGCCCTCGACGCGAAGGGATGGGACCGATTCATCAAGGAGACGGGCGACACGGTATGCGGCCGGGCGGCGGTGGGCTTGCTGCTTGAGGTGCTCCAACCCTGGGGCGACGTGGAGAGCCGCCGCGTCGCTTACGACACGAGCGGCCGAGTGACGGGCGATTGGGAAAACTCCGTGACCTACGCTTCGGTCGTCTTCTGGCGGACGGGCGAGGAGGAATATCTGAAGCGAGCGGAAAAGAAGACGCTTCTGCGCGTCGCTCGCGACGTTCTTAAAGAATTCGTCGAGGCGCATAAGATGACGCTCGACGAGCCCCGCTACGACCTGACCGAGACGCTTAAGAAACACGGGGCGGCCTTCGTCACCCTGAAGAACCACGGGCGCCTGCGGGGCTGCATTGGCACGTTCGTCGCGCAGGCGCCGCTGTACCGGGCGATTGCCCAGATGACTTGCGCCGCCGCCCGCGACTTCCGGTTCCGCGACAATCCGGTGACGAGCGCGGAGTTGGCCGACATAGACATCGAGATCTCCGTCCTGACGCCGCTCGAAAAGGTCCGCGACCCGCTCAAGGAGATCGAACTCGGTCGCCACGGCATCTACATCGAAGGGCAGGGGACAAGCGGCTGCTTCCTCCCCCAGGTCGCTACCGAAACCGGATGGTCGTTGGAAGAGTTCCTCTCGCACTGCGCAGCCGACAAGGCGGGCCTCGCGCCGGACGCCTGGAAGAAGCCGGGCGTCACCGTCTATCGTTTCGAGGCGCACGTCTTCGGTGAGAAGGAGGAAGGACGGCCCTGATGAATCGGCGTGAGTTTCTGTCACAGGTCGGCGGGGCCGCGGCCGCAGTCGCCGCCCTGCCGTATGCGGCGTCGGCGTTCGGGCCCGGCAAGCCGGCCGAGGGCAAGTCGCGCGTGGTCGTCATCCGCCACGATGCCCTCGCCGAGGAGTCGCTCGACGCGCGGCGCGTCCGCGAACTCCTCGATGAAGCCGCTAAGGCCCTGGCGCCAGAAGCGAAGGCGGCCGACACGTGGGCCCGGTGGCTCAAGCCTTCGGACCGCGTCGGCGTGAAGGTCAACTGCCTGGGGCTGGCGACTCGGCCGGAGACGGCTGGCGCGCTGGCCGACGCCCTCGGGTCGGCCGGCGTCGCGCCGGAGCACATCACCCTCTGGGACCGCTCCGACCGCGAACTGCGGGCCGCCGGCTACGCTCTGCGCGCGAGCGGCCCCGGCGTCCGGTGCTACGGCACGGACTCGCTCTCTTCGCGCGGTCCGGGCGGCTACGGCGGCGAGATCGCCACCAGCGGCGAGATTGGCAGCCTTTATTCCCGCATCGTCACCGACGAAACGACCGCGCTTGTAAGCGCCCCGGTGCTCAAGGACCACAACCTGGCCGGCCTCACGTGCGCCCTGAAAAATTTCTACGGGGCCATTCACAATCCGAACAAGTACCACGGCAACGGGTGCGACCCGTTCATCGCGGACGTCGTGGCGCATCCGCACATTCGGAGCCGACTGCGGCTGGCGATTTGTGACGCGACGCGCCCGCAGTGCCACGGCGGGCCGCCGTCGCGCCCCCGCTGGCAATGGGCCTACGGCGGGATTCTGCTGGCGGCGGATCCTGTGGCGCTGGACCGCGTCGGCATGGAAATCCTCGACCGCCGCCGCGCCGCGGTGGGCCTGAAGTCTTTCGCCGACGAGGGCCGGCCCGTGCGGTACCTGGCCAGCGCGCAGGCGCGCGGCCTGGGGACGGCGGACCTCGCGCAGATTGAGGTGGTGAGCATCGGCAAGTTGTGGACGGACGTGGCATGAAGAACGAAACGGACGGGACACGCCGGGAGTTTCTCAGGGCGCTCGCCGCGGGCGCGTGCGGCGCCTGCGCGCTCGGCCTTGCCGGCGGGGGCGCACGTGGCCAGGACGACGCGCCGCAGCCGCAAGTGGCTGTGCACGACGCCATGTGGTTCGAGCGATTGCCGGACAAGGCCGTCCGATGCACGCTCTGCCCGCGCGAGTGCGTCGTCGCCGACGTCGAACGCGGGTACTGCGGCGTGCGCGAGAACCGCGGCGGCGACTATAAGACCCTCGTCTATGGCAACCTCTGCAGCACGAACGTGGACCCGATTGAAAAGAAGCCCCTCTTCCATTACCTGCCGGGCACGGTCGCGCTGAGCGTTGCGACGGCCGGGTGCAACATGGAGTGCAAGTTTTGCCAGAACTGGGAGATCAGCCAGTTCCGCCCCGAGCAGGTGCCAAGCGTCCTCGTCCCGCCCGAGAACCTCGTGCGCGCAGCCCAGGCGCGCGGCATCCAGACGATCGCCTACACCTACTCGGAGCCCGTCGTCTTTTACGAGTACATGCACGACACGGCGGCGGCCGGGCGCGCCGCGGGCGTCGGCAGCGTCATGATCTCGAACGGCTATATCAATGAACCCGCGATTCGGAAACTCTGCGAGCACCTCACGGCCGTCAAGGTGGACCTGAAGGCCTTCACCGAGAAGTTTTATGAGGACGCGTGTGCCGGGCGGCTCGCGCCCGTCCTGGGGACCCTCGAAGTGCTGGCGGACATCGGCATCCACACGGAGGTGGTCGTGCTGCTCGTGCCGACGCTCAACGATTCGGCGGCGGAGGTCGGCCGGATGACGAAGTGGCTCGTGAAGGCCCTGGGCCCCGACGTGCCGGTCCACTTCTCGCGGTTCCACCCCACATACCGGATGAAGAACCTCCCGCCGACGCCTATGGAGACGCTTGAGCGCGCCCGCAAGGTCGCCCTCGACGCCGGCCTGCACTATGTGTACCTGGGCAACGTTCCGTTCCACGAGGCCGAGAGCACGTACTGCCCGTCATGCGCGAAGACGGTCATCGGGCGCGTCGGCTACCGCGTGGAAGCGACGGGCTTGAAGGACGGGGCGTGCGCATCCTGCGGGATGAAGATTCCCGGCGTCTGGTCTCAGGAGCAGGCGATGGCCTTTAAGCCCCAGGCGAAGCCGGCCGGGTCATAGCCGCCGCACCCACCACCAGGGCGCTCAGTGCCTTCATCGCCGCAACGACCAGGCAAGTTCCCGTGATGCCGAGGACCGGAACGAGGGCGACGCCCGTGACGAGCGCGCCGGCGCAGGCGCCCCAGTGGTCGGCCGCGTCAATCGTTCCGGCGGCGCGCTCGAGGGGTTCGCCCTCGCCGATTCGGACGGCGGCGGCAACGGGAAAGACGAACCCGCCCAGCAGGCCCGCGACGGCCACGAGGCCGAACGTCGCTGCTTGCACCGGCCAGTCCGCCGCCGATGCCCTCAGGCCCGCCAGGATGAGCACCAGGCCCGACGCGAACCCTACAAGGGCCAGGTCGAGCGCCAGGAGGCTCAGGAGACCCGGCGGATGGCGCGGGGCACCCCGTTCGGCGGCGCGCAGCCGGCGATTCGCCAGATGGCTCCCGCCCACCAGCCCGAACATGAACACCCCCACCACCAGGCCGATCATGCTGTACACGTACCCGTAGAGGGTCTGGAAGGTATAGAGCAGCACAATCTCGGCGGCCATGCTCGCGAAGCCCGTTGTGCCGACCGACCAGAGCAGTGCGGCCCGACGGAAAGATCTCCGGCCGCGGGCAAGACCCGCAAGCGACGCGAGGAGCGCAGCAGCGATGGCGGCGCCGATGACCCATTCGAAGCGCAGCCTGAGGAGATCGGCCAGGAGGCGGGTGCGCCGCAAAGGCGGTGCTCCCCGCTCCGCGTGGGCCGCCTCCGTCGTCGTGAGCCAGTAGCGCAGAAAATAGACGGCCGCCGCAGGCTGGTCGTCCGTGTTGAGGTGTTCGGGGATTTGGGCGTCGAGCGTCCGGCGGACCTGGGCCCGCTTCTCAGGGTCCAGGATGTCGGACGCCCCCTCGAACCAGACTGGATCGAAATAGGGCGACTCCAGGCCGCGCTCGCGATACCGCGCCGCGAGCAACTCGCCGGTCGGCGCCAGAACGCCTGGGCGCCTGGCGGCGAAGACGTGGACGGGATTGCCGAAGGTCAGCGCCACCTCCGGGAACACGCGCTGGAGGGGCCGGACGATGCAGGCGACGTAGGCGGCGAGTTCGGGGCCCCAGTGACCGACCGACCCGGTCAGCGAAAACGCCAGCACGCCGTCGTCGGCCATTGCGCTCGAAAGTTCCGCAAAGAACTCCTCGGTGTAGAGGCGCGCTTCGAGAGCGGACGCGGGCTCGGCCGCCGCCAGGACCACGAGGTCGTAGCGCGGGGCCGGGGCGGCGGCGACGCTCTTCACGTAGCGCCGCGCGTCCGCGAAGTGCGTCTGCGGACGGATACGGTCGGCGGCCCGGCGGTCCACGGCGTCGAGGCGCCGGTACACAGCATCGTACTCGACCCGGTCGAGGGTGACGTAGTCGAGGCGCTCGGGCCGATGGCGCTCCAGTTCCGCGATCTTTCCCTCCAGGCCGCCGCCGAGGACAAGGATATGCTTCGGCGCCGGGTGTTGGCATGCGGCAAGGTGGGCTTCGATTGCAAGGTCCGTGTGGTTCGGCCACGTCGCCGCAACCGTTCCGTTCGTGTAAAGGCTGAATTGCCGTCGGCCGAGTTGCCCGATGGCGATGTTCTGGTAGCGGGAATCCACGGACTCGACGAGATCGAGGCCCGGCGCGAAACTGTGCCAGCGCCAGGCGACAGCCTGAGAGTCGAGCCAGGCCGTAGCGCCGGCGAGGACGAGAGCGGCATGCAAAGCGGCGCAAGCGAGGAAGAGGGCGGGCGCCGGCCGCCACCGCGCCTGGTCGCGCGCGAGGGCGGCGGCCGCAGCCGCCAGACACGCCCCGCCGGCGACGGTCAGGCTGAGTGGGCTCGTGCGACCGACGAGGATGAACGAGAACAAGGCGCCGCCGACCAGGCTGCCCGCCGATTCGACAAGGTACACGCGCCCGACGGCGCGCGCACGCTCCGCCGGACCGCGCGCGCCGGTTCCGAGCAAGGCGCTCGCGGCAGGGAAAGTGAGGCCCACCCAGACGCTGACGGGAGCGGTCGCGGCAAGGGACACCCAGGCCATGTCCGCCAGGCCGATGTATTCTCCCGCCCCGACGCCCAAAGCCATTCTGGCCATGCGGAGGAAGAGGATCTCGGCAACGAGGATGGGCGGCATGGCGAGCGCAGCGGCGACGAGAAAACGCCACGGCCGGCGGGCGCGGGCGGCAGCCCAGCCCCCGACGCGAGCGCCGACGGCCACGCCGGCCAGCCAGAACGCCAGCACGAGGCCCCACGACAGTTCCGACCCGAACAGGAGAACCTGCGCCTCCCTGAGAAGCGTCGCCTGAGCGCAGACGGCATAAGCGCCCAGAAGGAAGTAAAAGACCAGCAGCGGCGCTCGCTTGGGCATGGCGCCATCCTACGCCTGGAGGCCGCGCGCGGCAAGAGACGGGGCGGAGCCCACGAAACCCTTTCGCTGCCGACGGTTTTTGCGTAGAATAGCGTGCAAGCCACGGCACCCGATGGGCAGAGAGAGGAGGCGGTCATGGACCTTTTCGATGCGATTCAGACGCGGGCCAGCGTCCGGCAATACGAGGCGGCCCAGATCCCGGAAGCGGATCTGATGAAAATCCTCGATGCGGGTCGGCGGGCGCCGTCGGGCGGCAACCGCCAACCACTTCAGTACATCCTCATCCAGGAGCCGAAGACCCTCAAGGCGATGGAGCGCGTCCAGCCGTGTTTCGCGACGGCGTCGGCGGCCATCGGGATCCTCGCGGACCCGAGCGTGTCGCGGTGGTGGCTGGAGGACGCCGCGGCCGCGGCCGAGAATATGCTCCTTGCCCTGCACGCCCTGGGGTATGCGTCCGTATGGGTCGAGGGGACGCTGTTGAAAGAGGAGGACTTCGCGCGGCAATTGCTCGGCGTGCCGAAGGAGAAGCGGCTCATTATTCTGCTTCCCGTCGGCAAGGCGCCTCAGAAGACGCCCCAGGCGGACAAAAAACCGCTCAAGGAAATCCTCTGGCGCGAGCGTTACGGCCGAAAATAGCGGCGCGCGGGGACAGCGGGCGCGAGGCCTTTCATTTGCGCCCGCGTGCCGGGCGGCGGGCTCGCGCCGCCAGGGCGCTCACCAAGCCGTCCCACCGCGGGTCGCCGCGCAGGTTTTCCAGGTCCGGGTCCTTCCGCATGTGAACCACGTCCCTGTAGCCGAGCGCGAGGGCCTTCTTAAGGGCGGCGAACGCGCGGGCCTTCTGCTTCACGAGCGCCAGCGAGCAGGCCAGGTTGTAGTGGGCGATGGGGTCGCGCGGTTTCAGCGCCACTAGCCGGCGGTCCACGGCCAGGCCGTCGCGGTGGCGCCCCGCGCGGGTGTACAGGTGCCCCAGTTGGGCCAGGACGTCCACATCTTCTCCCGCCCGCGCGAGGACCTGCTCCAGGAAGCGGATGTCGAAAGCGTCCTGGTCCTCGCGGACCCACTCCAGCGCCGGCTGCGGGAGAGGTCGGCGGAGCCAGGCGCCGAGGTCCTCGTGGTCCCAGCGGACGCTGACCGATTCAATCCACGCCATTTTCATCCTCTCCTTCCGCCCCTATTATAGCCGCGCCGCGGGGAAAGGCGAGACCGTTTGGGCCCGCGCGTCGGTTGCGTCGGCGGCGGGGCGGTCTATAATGGCCGTATCGCTCCGGCACAAAGCCCAAAGGGGAAGCCATGACGGGCCTGGAACAGCGCCTGGCGGACGAGATCTTCAAGATCCGAGCGGTGGATTGCCACAGCCACGTGCCCCACGACGCACCTCACGCCCGGACACTCGGCGACCTGTTGGGCTACCACTATTACACGGAACTGGCGCATTCGTCGGGGATGCCCGCCGACGCCGTGGACGCGCGGCGCAGCGAGGTCGAGCGGACGGGCGAAATGGTCTTGCGCCTGGCGGCCTTTGACAACACGGTCCAGCACAGTTGGCTGATGGAGGCGGCGCGGGAACTGTTCCGGTTCCGTGCGGCCCGGCTGACGCAGCAGAACTGGCCGGAACTCGCCCAGGCCGTGGCCGAGAGCGGCAAGCAGGACCACCGGTACCGGACGGTTCTCGGCCGAGCCAATCTGGAGAAGGTGTTCCTGACCAACGCGTTCGATGAGGACCTGTCGGGCGTGGACCGGAGCGTCTTCGTGCCGAGTCTGCGCGCGGACGACCTGGTGTTTCGCGTGGCGGACGAGGATGTGCGTCGGCGGATCGCCGCGAAGACGGGCGTGGAAGTGGGCACAACGGCGGACTTGCGCGATGCGGTGGGCTGGCTGTTCCGGTACTTTGCGGGGCAGGGGGCGGCGTCGGCGACCATCAGCCTGCCGCCGGATTTCCTTCCGCAACCGCCGGACGAGCGGGCGGCGGGGCGGGCGCTGGCGCGTGCCGCCCGAGGGAAAGGCCTTTCGCCTGCCGAGGTCGAGGCGCTCACCGGTTTTGCCTTTGAGGCCGTCATCGAGGGGTGCAGGAACTTCCGCAAACCGATGCAACTGATGATCGGGGTCCTGCGGAACGTGTACCCGGCGGGGGTCGAGGGCGGGCGGGACCTGGTGTCGAAGAGCGGCAGTCTCGTGCAATATGCGGACCTATTCGGCCGCCACGCGGAAGTCGAGTTCGCGGTGTCGGTCCTTTCGACCGCGTGGAGCCACGAGTTGGCGACGTTTGCGTGGATCTTCCCGAACGTAAAACCCTCCGGCCACTGGTGGTACGCCAACATGCCGGTCCACATCGAGCAGGAGTTGCGGGGGCGCCTGGAGGCTGTGCCGAAGGTCAAACTCATCGGCTACTATAGCGACATGTACAAGGTCGAGTTCGGTCTTCCGAAGTTCAACATGTACCGCCGGGTGTTGGCACGGGTGCTGGGGCGCGAGTTTGTCGAGGCGGGCCTGATGAACGAGACGCAGGCGGTGGAGACGGCACGGTTGCTCCTGCGCGACAATCCGAAGCGCCTCTTCGGCGTTTAGCGCGCCGCCCCCTCAATCGAGGATCGGCGCAAAAAGGTCGTTATACAACTTCTCGACATTCGCCCGCGTGTCGGAACGGAAGGGGAGGCCTGGCATCCGGAGGGCGAGGGGGACATCGCGCGCAAGGTCCAGGCGGTACTGGCTGACGGCGTGGAAGTAGCCGCGGCGCGCGTAATAGTCCGCGAGGTATTCCTGCTCGGTCTGTCCCGGCGTGGGGATGAAGAGCGCCTTTTTCCCCACTTCCGCAAGTTCCATGACCGTCGTGTAGCCGCTGCGGCAGACGACGAGCCGCGCGCGGTTCAGCATCTCCTCTTGGCCCGCGCGGTCGAGGTAGCCGTACACAGTGACGCGCTCGCCGATCCTCCGCGTTTCCTTCACCTCCGGTTTGCCGAGCGCGACGACAATGCGTCCGGCGTCCAGGTCGGCGAGGCGCTCCAGAACGATGCGCTCGAACTGGGTGCGCTGGGGCTCCGGCCCGGAGATGCTGATGAAGACGTCCACATCCTCGGGGACGTCGGTCCGCGCGACGCTCGAAAGGACACCGGCGTAGTAAATCTTCCGGCGGCGGGCGAACCATAGGTCGTGCGACAGCCGGCCGGAAAGGTTGTCCTTCGGGTCCGCACAGTCCGGGACGATGACGGCCGTGAAATAACGCTGGTAGAAGTAGTTGAACAGTTCGGTCAGCATCTCGAACGGGCGCAAGGCCAGCGGCGTGTGGAACCGCAGTTGATGCGAGATGAGAAAACTCGGGATTCGCCGCGAGCAGACGTTGAACCGGTTGTCGCTGAGGAGAAGATCGAAGTTCCTCTCGGCCAGCAGCCGACGCACGCTGCGCGCCTCGCGGTTCATCGCGCGGATCATCACGGGCGCCATGGCCAGAAACTTCGGGACGAAGAACCGCGTCGTCGAGTAGGGCGGGGGATAATCCTTCAGTTCCACAAAGTCGCACGACGGCGCCTCCTGCTGCAAGAGCGCCAGGGCGCGTCCCTCGGCGGCAATCGTGACGTGGTGCCCCCGCGCGAGGAAGTGCCGGATAATCGGAAGGTCCCGCGTGGCGTGGCCCAGGCCCCAGGAGAGCGGGCTGACGAGGATGCGCTTCATGGGTCGGCGTTCTCCCGCCGGACCGCCGGCTTCGGGGTCGCGAGGGTTCACCGTAGCCGTCCTTGGCGCGCGTGTCAAGCGCCCTGGCGCACCCCTTTGCTTTGCGCGCGGGGGGATTGTGTCCCGGCCGGGAAGGCGGTATACTGGTCGGCCGGTTTTCACGGAGATGCCATCCGAATGCCCATACGAACCTCGATAGCCCAGATTCTCGAGGAGATGAGCGGCATGTTGGGCCAGGTGCCCGTGGAGGGTCTGGAACGCCTGGCCGAGGAGGTGCTCAAGGCCGACCGCACCTACGTGGCCGGGGGCGGACGGTCCGGCCTGATGGCCCGCGCGTTTGCCATGCGCCTGATGCATCTGGGACTCACCAGTTACGCGGTCGGCGAGACGACGACGCCCGCCATCGCCAGCGGGGACCTCCTGCTGGCGTGCTCCGCGAGCGGTGAGACGCACGTCACGGTCCTCGTGTCGCGGGTGGCCCAGCAGGCGGGGGCCAGGGTTTTCGCCATCACCGCCATCCCCGACTCTCCCATGGCGAAGTTGGCGGACGAAACGATTGTCATCCCGGCGCCGTCCAAACGGTCGCAGCGGTGGAGCGAACGGTCGTCGCAGTACGGCGGGTCGCTCTTCGAGCAGGGGTTGCTCATTCTGCTCGACGCCGTCAGTGCGGAAATCGGCCGACGTCTCGGCAAGCGGCCGCAGGACCTCGACTCGCGCCACGCAAACCTGGAATGAGGGTCCGGCGGACGGCGCACCGGCGGACAGGGCAGGGGGGCGCTCAAGGTTTGGACCAGGATGGAACCGGACGACATTCCGGAGGGTGTGGCGGCGTCGAACCGGCGCTACGCGGCCTCGCCGGCCGTGGTCATGGCGCGCGCCGGCCGGTGGGTCAGCCGGCTGGTCGGCCAGGCAAGACGCCAGGTCCTCAGCCGCCTGCGGCCGGCCTACGTCCGACGGCGGCTGGCGGACCGGCGCGGCCAGTGCCGCCGGTGCGGTGCGTGCTGCGACCTGACGTTTCATTGCCCGTTTCTCGACGACGCCCGCCGATGCCGCATTTATGAGAAGCGCATGCGCACCTGTCGCGATTTTCCCATGGATGCCACCGACCTGGCACTGACGCGCGTGCCGTGCGGTCACTATTTCGAGCCGGGACCGGAGAAAGATCGCGTGCGCATCCCTCTGGCGCGGTACGGTCTGCGAGAACTTGTGCTTTTCGGCGGCCTGGCGGTCGCCGGACTTGTCCTGTCGGCGGTGTTTTTCTGGTACCTCGTGCCGCTCTTTGCCCTGGCTCTTGGCTTCGTCCTTTTCTTTTTCAGAGATCCCGAGCGCCGGGTCCCCGCGGCCGCCGAAGCGCTGGTGTCGCCGGCCGACGGCAAGGTGGTCCAGATGGACGACGTCGAGGAGCCGGAGTTCCTGGGGGAGCGGGCCCACCGGATCGCGATTTTCATGTCGCCGCTTGATGTCCACGTGAACCGAGCCCCCTGCGATGGTGAGGTGGAAAGCGTCGCGCACCGGGCGGGCGGGTTCACCGGTGCGTACAAGGCGGCGGCCTCGGCCGAGAATGAACGGACGAGTCTCCTTTTGCGCCAGGCCGCGGGGGGGCGGACGCGCGTTCTGGTCCGCCAGATCGCGGGCCTTGTGGCCCGGAGGATCGTCTGCGATGCCGCTGTGGGCGACCGCCTGGCGCGCGGCCAGCGGTTCGGCATGGTGAAGTTCGGGTCCCGTGCGGAGGTTTACGTTCCGGTGGCCAGCAGTTTCCAGTGTGCCGTCCGCGTCGGTCAGCGCGTTCGCGCGGGCGAGACGATTCTGGGGAGTTTCCGATGAAGATGAAGGCCAACCCTGTGGCTGTGCTGCCTTCCCTCTGCACGCTGGGGAACGCCCTCTGCGGTTTTGCGGCGATCACCCTGACGATGAAGGCCCTGGCCGTGGCCGCCGACCTTCCCGCCGCGGACTACAACCTGGGCCGCTCGGAGGTCATGCTGGCGGGGTACTTCGTGCTGCTGGCGATGGTGTTCGATGCGCTGGACGGGCGCCTGGCGCGCATCGCCCGGGCCACGAGCGATTTCGGCGGCCAGTTGGACAGCGTCGCCGACGTCGTCAGTTTCGGCGTGGCGCCGGCGTTCCTCATGAACCGCGTCGTCGTCGAGAGCCTGAAGCACACCGCGCCGAAGGAAGTGATGTGGGTGACATGGGTGTGCGCGGCCGTGTACCTCGGCTGCGCCCTGATTCGCCTCGCGCGGTTCAACGTGGAGAACGAGGAGGACGAGGAGGCCCACATGAGTTTCAAGGGGCTCCCCACCCCCGCCGCCGCGGGGATGCTCGTCTCCGTCGTGATTTTTCTGGCGGCCTGCTGGCAGGCCAATACCTATCCTCGCCTGACGCTCGCGATGCTGTGGCTTCTCCCCCTTTTGGCCGTCGTCCTGGGGCTCCTGATGGTCTCGAACGTGGAGTACGAGCATCTGCTGAATCACGTCTTTCGGAAGCGTCGGCCCATCAGCCACCTGGTCGTCATCGTGCTGACTTTGGCGTTTGCGGTGCTGGGGTTGGCGCTCGTGCCGATGCTTTGGCTCGTCGGACTGGTTGCGGGGTTCGGCGGGTATGCGCTGAGCGGGCCTATCATCGCGGCCTATCGGCGGATGCGGGGCCGCGGTGCGGCTGCCGAGCCCGAAGCGACGCTGGGCGAGGAGAACGGGCCTCTCGGCGAGGACTGACCGCGCCCGCCGGCATGGACGTGAGAACCTCCTCCGCTGCTTCTGCCCGAAGGCAATAAACTTGACACTTTTGGCTCCGCTGCCTACTATCCCGCCGGTGTAACAAGAAACCGTATGCCCTTTTGCACACGGAAACGGGGGCACACCTTGGCCGGCCTGAAGGCATCGGCCCCGAATCGGGGGGCCGCCGTCGCCGCAGTCCTTCTCGCTTCGCTCGCGGCCGGATGTGTCCGCTCGCCGGCCACGCTCTGGGCGGACAGCGCCCTTGCGGACGGCCGATTCTCCAGCGCGCCACGCCAGTGGGTTTACGACGGTGAGCCCGTCCTGTTTGAACTCCAGGTGGCGCCCGGCGCGGCGAACTACGTCGTATTCAGCGTCGGCGACGACGCGGCGCTCGTTGAGGCCGAGGAGGGCAGGGGCCACTACCGATGGACGCACGTCTTCCAGGCCGGCCACGAGCCCCAGCAGTACGAGGTCTGCGCAACACCCTTCGTGGTCCGCGAGCGGCGCGACTGGATCTACGACCGGCACGAGGAGGCGTGGCTGTTCTACCCCGCCGCCGACGACCGTCCCGACGTGCAGACCGCGACCGAACAGGTCATGCGGATCACCTGTTACCGGCGCGAGATCAACCTGGAGTTCCGGGCCCGCGGCGGAGCGCCCAAAGCCGTCACCCTGACCCTGGTGACAAGCGCCGGCGGGGAAGCGGTCGTTCCCCGCCGGGATCCCGTGCGGCAGGGCGACCGGGGATTTCTCCTTCTCGGTCCGGACGACCGGGGCATGTATCAGGTCACCTATGGCCCCGCGCACGATCAGGTGAGCCGCGCAGGAACTACGCAGGTCAACCTCGTGGTGGAGCACGCGGACGGCTCGGTTGAACGCATTCGGGACGTCTTGGACACCCCCTGAGTTGAGGCAGGCGGCGAACGATGCGAATTCAATCCGTCAGGGGAACCCGGGATTTTTACCCCGAAGAGATGGCGCTGCGGCTGTGGCTGTTCGAGTCGTGGCGCCGCGTCAGCCGCCGGGCCGGCTTCGTGGAGGTGGACGGTCCCGCCCTGGAGCCCCTGGACCTGTACACCGGGAAGAGCGGCCCGGAGATTGCGGATCAGTTGTACTGGCTCGAGGACAAGAGCGGGCGCCGGCTGGCCCTGAGGCCCGAGTTCACGCCGACGCTGGCGCGGATGATCGCGGCCCGGCAGGCCTCGCTCCCGGAGCCCATTCGCTGGTTCAACATCTCGCGCTGCTTCCGCTACGAGCGGGCCCAGAAAGGCCGCCTCCGCGAGTTCTTCCAGTGGAACGTGGACCTTGTGGGCGTTGAGGGCGAGGTCGCCGACGCCGAATGCATCGCCGTGGCCGCCGACGCTTTGGCGGAACTGGGCCTCGGGCCGGACGACGTGGAGTTTCGCATCAGCGACCGGCGGCTCCTCGGGGCGCTGGTGCGGCACCTGGGCATCGCCGATGCCAAGGTGCCCCAGATCTTCCAAATCCTCGACAAACGCGACAAGGTGGAAGCGAAAGCGCTCGAGGCCATGCTCGCCGAGGCCGGCCTGGCGCCGGACCAGCGGGCCGCTCTGGAACGGATCCTCGCGTGGCGGGAGTTCTCGGACATCGCCGCCGGCGAGCGGGCCACCCCCGAAGTTGCTCAGGCCGTTGAATCACTCGAACGCCTGTTCGGGTTGCTCAAGGCGTACGGGATTGATTCCTGGTGCCGATTCGACATCGGGACGGTGCGCGGCCTGGACTATTACACCGGCCCGGTCTGGGAGGTCCACGACCGCAAGGGCGAATTGCGGGCGATTTTCGGCGGCGGGCGCTACGACCGGCTGCTCGCCGACGTGGGCGGGAAGCCGATGGCGGCCTGCGGCTTCGGCTGCGGCGACGTCATCCTCGGAATGCTCCTTAGGGATCGTGGCTTGGGACCCGAATTGAAGGAGCAGCCGGAGTACTATATCGCAACGTGGAACCGAGACTGGAAAAGAGTGTTTACGGTCGTGAGCCACCTTCGCCGGAAGGGCCGGGCAGTCCTGCCGGATTGCCGCGGGGGCACCATCCTGCGACAGGAGAAGAGGGCGATAGAGTCCGGCGCGCGCTTCATTGTGACCGTTGACGACAAGGACATTGCCTGGCCCTTGGTTCGAGTGAGAGACCTGCGCCCAGCGGATAGTGGCGGGCCCACGAGCGCGGCGAAAGACTATCGCGATCTTGGCGGCGAGCCGGAATAGGCCCGCTTATGGCCAACCGCAAGGTCATCTACGAGGCGTGCTTCGAGGATTACTTGCGGTCGGCCGGCGTTCCGTACGTTGCCGTGGACGAGGCCAAGAAGGCTCTTTTCGCGGGCGTGCGACTCAAAAGTTTTGACTTCGTCGTCTATAGTGCCGGCGGCGACAACTTGTTGGTGGACGTCAAGGGCCGCCGGTTTCCGTACGGCGGCGGACGGCGGTGGGAAAACTGGACCCCCCGCGAAGACCTCGAGAGCCTCGCCCGGTGGGAGGAAGTTTTTGGATCGGGGTTTGCAGGGCTGCTCGCCTTCTGCTATCATCTGGCGGAGCCCGAGGCCGCGGAGGCCTTCGAGGTCGTGCATGCGTTTCGCGGCGAATATTACGGGCTTGTGGGAGTCTACCGTACGGCATATGCCGACGCCGCCAGGACGCGGAGCCGTTCGTGGGACACGGTGTCGGTCGGCACACGGACGTTTCGGAGCCTGATTCGGCCTATCCGCGCGTTCTTTTAGCGCGAGGGAGAACCAGCGGCGATGCGAAGGATCGGGAACAGGTGCGGGCGATGGGGACGCATCGCGGCGGGGCTGGTGCTCGGCCTGCTGCTGGCCGGCGCCGCGCGCGCCGAACAGGCGCCGACACGAACGCCTCGCCCCTCGTACGCCATTGCGAACATCGTCGCGGTCGTCATGTGCCTGACGGTGCTGGCCATTCCGTGCAAACGGTTCCGGCGAATCTAGCCAGGGGCATCCCGGCCGCACAAGGGCCGGAAGGAAAGGAGAGGACCATGGACGGGAAGATGTGGGCGATTTCCGCGCTGGTGATTCTGGCGATGCTGCTGGGCGGCGTCGTGGCCGGCGGGCTCAGGCAGGACCGGGCCGCCTTTGCCCAGGGCGGCGTGTATGCCACCTACCTCGCGGTCACCGCCGAGGTCCGCGACAACAACGTGGATTTCATCATCCTGGACACCGCGTCGCGCCGGATGATTTTCTACGGCTATGACCAGGCGACCAAGAAACTGAAGATCAGCGGCGGCCGGTCACTCGGCGGCCGAACCGGCGATTTCGGCCGGACCGATTAATCCCGATCCCCACACAAGCGAGGACCTGACATGAAAACCAAAGACCTCATTCTCATCGCCCTGGTGTGTGTCAACTTCACCTTGGCCGCGCTGGCCGTCGGCCTCCACCTCGGCCGCGCAGAAAACACCGCACTCGCCGCGACCTCTTCCCGCTCCGGCGACTACGTCATGGTGACCGGCCCCGTCTCCACCAGCCGCGAGGCCATTCTCGTCATTGACTCCGTGGCCAAACGCGCCAACCTCTACTTGGTCAAGGCGGGCATGACCGCGGCGGGCAGCGAGTGGGAACTGGTGGACAGCCGGAACTTGACTGCGGACTTCGTCGGCGCGCCACGATAAGCCCCATGCCCGCCAGGCCGGAGGGGCTCGTGCGAAGTCTCGCCGACGATGTCACACGCCGTGCCCTTCAGGGCAAGCCGATCGGCCGGCAGGAGGCCGTCGCCCTCCTGCGCGAGGCCCAGCGTGACCCCTGGCCCCTGATTCTCTCGGCCGACCGCGTCCGCCGCAGGTTCCGCGGCCGGCGGGTTCACCTGTGCAGCATCGCTCCCGTGAAGGTCGGCCGATGCACCGAAGACTGCCGATGGTGCGCCCAGAGCGCGCATTGGAAAGCGGCGGTCGAGCCCTGCGGTCTGATGCACACCGAGGAGGTGGTCCACCTGGCCCGCGAAGCCGCGCAGCACGGCGCCGCCTGCTTCGGCCTGGTCACGAGTGGGGCCCGCCTGGCGCCGGAGGAACTGGCCTGCGTGCAAGAGATGGCCCGGGCCGTCCGCAGCGAGACAGGCCTGGACGTCTGCGCCAGCGCAGGCGCGCTCGATGCCGACCTGGCGTCGCGCCTGGCGGCTGCGGGCGTTCGGCGATACAACCACAACCTGGAGACGTCGCGGGCCCACTTTCCGCAGGTGTGCAGCACGCACACGTATGAGGATCGTCTGGCGTCGGCGCGGGCCGCCCTCGCCGCCGGAATGGAACTTTGCTGCGGCGGGATATTCGGCATCGGCGAAACCGATGCCGACCGCGTGGACCTGGCCCTGGCCGTCCGCGACGCCGGCGCCCACGTCGTGCCTCTCAACTTCCTCCACCCGATTCCCGGTACGCCGCTCCAGAACGCCGTGCCCCTGGAACCGCTCAAGATCCTTTCCATTGTCGCGATGTTCCGGCTGGTGCTTCCGGACCGCATCATCAAACTCGCAGGGGGGCGCGAGCGCAACCTCGGCGAACTTCAGGCCCTGATGTTCCTGGCCGGCGCCGACGCCTGCCTGGTGGGCAACTATCTGACGACCCGGGGCCGTCCGCCGGCCGACGACCTGAAGCTCATCCGCGACCTGGGCCTCGAGCCGGTCGGGGCAGGCGACCCTGTCACCGCCGCGCCCGTGGGTGCGTAGCATGTCGTACGCCGCCATTACCGGCCTGGGCCTTGTCCTGCCCCAGGGCGTGGGACTCCCCTCGGCCGACGCCGTCTTCCGGGGCGAGAGCGCCGTCGCCTACCTGACTGACATGCCGGGACTCGAGGAGTTGACGGCGGCGGCCGTGAGCGATTTTTCACCGCCCGCGGGCGCCGAAGGGGCGGACCGGGCCATCCAGTTCGCCGTCGCTGCCGCCGATGAGGCGTGGCACGGAGCGCGCCTGGATGCGGGAGGTTTCGATCCCCACCGGGCGGGCGTCCTTGTGACGTTGAGCAAGGGCGGCATCTTCGCGCTGACCCGGGCCGCACGCCCGGGCGCCGGCGCGGCCTTGTGGGCCGACGCCACGCCCGACGCCGCCGCCCGTCTTATCGCCGGCCGCTTCCGCCTCGCGGGTCCCATCGGCGCGCCCGTGACGGCCTGTGCCTCCGGCGGACATGCCCTTCAGTGGGCCGTCCGCCTCATCGAGCGCGGTGCCGCGGATCTCGTTCTGACGGGCGCTGCGGAAGCCTCCATTCATCCGCTCGTGCTGGCGTCCTATCGGCGGATGGGCGTTCTGGCCGATGCACGGGGCGACCCGCCCACGTCGGTCCGGCCGTTTTCGCTGACGCGCCGTGGTTTTGCCGTCGGCGAAGGCGCCGCGGTCCTCGTCGTTGAATCGGAGGCGTCCGCACGCTGCAGGGGAGCGGAGGTCCTGGCGCGCGTTGTCGGCTCGGCCGGCGGCGCGCAAGCGACCGATCTGACGGACGTCGAGGCGAGCGGCGCAAGCCTCGCCCGCCTGATGCAGGAGGCGGTCCGTCGCGCCGGCCTGGGGGCCTCGGACGTGGACTTTGTCCACGCGCATGGGACGGCCACGCCCGCGAACGACCTGGCCGAGGCGAAGGCGATCCGGAGCGCCTTCGGCCGACATGCCGGGGGCCTGAGCGTCTCGTCCACGAAGGGGTCTCACGGCCACCTGCTAGGCGCGGCAGCGGCCGTGGAGATGGTGCTGACGGTCCTGGCGCTTCGGCGGCAGGAGGTGCCGGCGACGGCGAACCTGACGGACCCCGACCCGGCCATCGGGCTGGATTGCACGCCCCTGCGCGCGAGAACACGTGTACTAAGATATGCTATGAAGATATCCAGCGGCTTTGGAGGCCAGGCGAGCGCGGTCTGCCTGGGCCGATAAGCGCTCGCCTAAAAGTCGAGTTCCGGCGGATCCAGGTCGGGCGCAAGAGAGGGCAGGCTCTCGTACGTCAACTGCGACCGCAATTGCTCCAATTGCCTCACCGTGGCGTCCGCCTCGCCGTAGAACCGTTGATAGGTGTTCGCGAGTTCGGCCGTGACCCCTTCGCGCTCGAACCGAATGGCGTGTTCCTTCCACTCGCGCCTGGCCCATTCCCAGGCCCCGAGCGCGTCGTTCAACTCAGCCAGACCGCGCTGGAAGGCGTCGCGCGCGGCTGTGTCGTCGCCGGCCTGGCGGGGCTCCAGGCTCTTCTTGAGCGTCGTGAAGGCCTCGGCCGTCAGTTCCGTCGCATAGTACGAAAGGTTGTGGCAGGCCTGGCTATAGATGACGGCCTTGGAAAGCGAGCCGCCCAGCGTCCCGTAGCGGTCGTTCGTCTGGCGGGCGCGGTCGTACCACTCGTAGGCGATGAGGAAGGTGCTGCGGCCCTCGTCCTCCCGAACGCGGGCGCGGTAATACTCGGCTTCCTGTGACCGGCCGAGTTTCTCACCATAGATGCGCCCCAGGGCGGCCATAATCTCCGCGTTGTGGGGGTTCTTCCGGTTGCCTTCCTGAAGGAACTCGGTGGCGCGACGAATCCACTGGTACTTGCGGTCGAGCGAGTGCCACTGGGCGCTGATGTTCCAGGCAAGGTTCCAGCCGTGGTAGGCCCACATCTGAGGGTACTCGCTCTGGAGGGCGGCGATGCGCGTGTACCGATCAATCAGATCGAAGTGGGCGTTTTGGTGTTTTTCCTCTTCGGCCTGCATCCAGAGCCAGACGGCATAGGGCCCGCGAAAGCCCCCCAGCACCAGGATGGTGGCCTGGGACGCCAGGTCGCCCAGTTCAAGCCGCGGTCCGCCGGGCACCATCCGGACAGAGTTCCCTGCGGCCGAAGCCAGGCCGAACTGCGACGCCTGAACCAGACGCCACGCGGGCGATTCGCGGCGACCGAGAAGATCCTGCCGGAGGTCCTCCACATGCCGGCGCAGCGGGTGAATGACCGCCGCCAGAAGAATCGCAAGAACCGCGATATAGGCTGCTGTACGCCAGGGGCTCGCCGCACCGCCAGTCGGTTCATGTGTCGGCCGGGCTCCGTTCATGCCGCCACCTCGCGCGTCTTCAGGAGATACCCTCCCACAAAAATCACTGCAAGGACGACAACGGCTGTCCAAACAAACGCCATTCCAAGACCGGCTAGAGGAAGAACTTCGCCCCACGTGACCGCCTCACCGGGAAGCATGGCCCGCAGGTTGGGGACCCAAGGCATAAGATGCCGGGCTATCCAACGCCAAACCGGCGAATCGGTGGCGAGCATCGCCTGAACAAAAAACGGGTGCAACATGCCGACGATGAGAACGGCAATGGCGGCAAAGGCGCTCACAAACCACGACAGCCTCACGCTCAGAAAAACCCCCGCCGCCGACAGGACCGTCCCGAACAGCCACACCTGGAGCGCCGCCTTGACGAAGTTCCACAGGAACGGGCCGCCGTCGAGGCGCAGTTGGACGCTCTCGCCCAGGAGACCGAAGGAATCCCCGTCCGTCAGGCACTCCAGGTGCGCCTCCAGGGCGCCCCCGCGCCAGAACGACCGGTCCAGATAGACGAGGGCCGAGTGATGCGTCTCCGGCGTGAATTTCAGGGCGCGAGACTCCCCTGTTGCGGGGTTCACGAATGTCACCTGGGCTGTTGTTTCGAAGGTCGTCGTGCTCCAGGCGGCCAGGGTGAATCCGACCTCGACGGGGATGTCTCCCTCGCCGAGGATGGCGGCGGGCACGTCGGCGAAGCGGAAAACGGCCACCTGTCTAGGCTCGCCGCTCCGGCCGTAGATCCACGTCCGCCGGCGGAACTGCTCCGACACCATCTCCGGTCCGTCCAGCACGGCAACCGTCTCGTCCCCCGGACCTACGAGGCACAGCGTCCCGCGCCGGACGCCGGCCAGGTGCCCCGGCTCGCGGGCGCGGATTTCGAGGCTGACGTCCGTGTTGAACGGCAGGCGCAGCGCGCCCTGCGCAGGCGGCGAGGCGGGCAAGCGGAGCGGCACCGTCTGCGTCTCCGAACCGGTCTGCGTCAGCGTGACCGTGTAGCCCTTTTTCTCCTCGTCGCTCGACTGGGCGCCGGGCATCTGCGGCACGATCTGGATTGTCAGTTGGGTCGGTTCGTCCGGCTGTTCGGGAGGCGGGCGGACCTCGGCCTCAATGACCAGCCGACCGGACCACGGCGGAGGCACGACCGCAGGGAGCCGCGAGGCGACCTCGCCGATGGTTGCGGGCGTCGTATTCACAACAAGTTCGGCGAAGGTCTCGGCGACCTTGCTGACGGCCGCACCGGTTCGCCGGTACAATGCCGCCGCCGGGGCAGGGGGGGGCTGCTCGGATATCTGGCGGACCCACGTCTCCCAGAGTTGTGCCACAAGGTCCCACACCCCTGCCGCCTCCTCAAGCCGCTGGGCCGCGGCCGTGTACGCCTCCTGGGCCGCCGGCATGTCCCCCGCTTCTTGGGCCTGGGCGCCCAGCCGCAGCGCCGCCCGCAGCGCCTCGGTGGCTGCGGCCGCCTGGTCCACCGCGCTATACAAAAGGACCCAGCGGCGCAGAGGCGTTCGGGCCAGGTTCCACCGCAGGCTGGCTCCGCTCTCGCCGAGAACCCACAGCGTGCCGCCATCCTCCTGCGTGCCGGCCGCATGATGAATCCGGATCTCAGGACTTGTGTCGGGGGGTCGGTAACGATACGTCTGGAGCGGGCCGAGATGGGCCATCGCCTCCAGGGCGTTCAGGTCGGCCGGATGCCGCGCGCGGGGGACGGCTTCGGCATGGCGCTCGGCGGCCAGGGCCCGGACCCCCGAGGCCCGCGCCAGAAAGTAGCCGTACGCCCCCGCCGCCACCACCGCCAGCATGCCCAGAAGAAGCAGCGAGGTGCCGAGCACTTTGCCGGCTACCAGTTCGATCCGCCCGACCGGTTTGGTCGTCACCGTGTAGGCGACGCGCGATTCGACCTCCGCAGGAAACGAGTACGTGGCGAAGAACGTGGCGACCAGAACCGCCAGGGCCGCCATCGTAAACAGCGCCGTCCCGACCGCCGCCGGAATCGTCTCGAACACCGGGTCGAATCGCTCGCTCGACAGGTCCACCGCCACAAGAACCAGAATCGCCAGCGGGGCCATCAGCCAGAAATGCATCCGGAGGCCCTGGAGAACCGTGATGCGAGCGACGGCCCAGAGGCGGCGGAGCGGCCAGAAGGAACGGGCCCGCGCGGCGGGGCGAGCTGGCCCGCAATGGCTGGCGTCGCGGCGCATGCTAGTCGGCCCCGGCGCGCGGTGGAGAATCCGGCGGGCGGCTTTCGCCGGACCCGGCGGACCCGGAATCCGCGCGGACGACACGCAGGAAAAGGTCTTCGAGCGTGGTCGCCGGATGCTCGGCGGCGAGGACGTCCGCCCCCGCCGTGCGTGCTGCGGCGACAATGGCTTCGGCGGCCGCCGGCGAAACCCTCCTGGCGCGGAGTTGGAAAACGTCCGGAACGAGCAGCAGGTCGCGGACGTTGCCGATCTTCTTCAGTTCCCCCCTCGCCAAAATCCCGATCCGATCGCACACGTCTTGGACGTCGGCCAGAAGGTGCGAGGAAAGGAGGATCGTCTTGCCCTCGGCCTTGAGGCGCAGAATCAGGTCCTTCATCTGGCGCGTCCCGATAGGGTCCAGGCCGGTGGTCGGCTCGTCCAGAAGGAGCAGTTCCGGGTCGTTCACGAGGGCCTGGGCCAGGCCGATGCGCCGGCTCATGCCTTTGGAGTATTCCTTCAGTTGCCGCAGCCGCGACCGCCGGTCCAGCCCCACCAGATCGAGCAACTCCGCGGTCCGTCGGCGGCGTTCCTTTCGCCGCAGGCCGAAAAGCCGACCGTAAAAATCCACCGTCTCCTCGCCCGTGAGAAACCGGTGAAGGTACGACTCCTCGGGCAGATAGCCGATTCGCTGGTTGACGGACCGCGTGCCGGGCGGATGCCCCAGGACACTGGCCCTCCCGGCCGTGGGAAAAATCAGGCCCAGCAGCAGTTTGATGGTGGTGCTCTTGCCTGAGCCGTTCGGCCCAAGAAGGCCAAACACCTCGCCGCGCGCGAGAGCCAGATCCAGCCCGACCAAGGCGTGGACCTTCTGGCGGCCCCAGAAATCCTTGTAGACCTTTGTCAGGCGCTCGGTGACTACAGGCGGGGCCTCGACCATCCGTAACTCTCAGACTAGCCCGGTCCGGTCCCCTGCCGGTGCATCGGCACGGGGCAGGGGGTCTCTAGGCCTCGCCGCGCTGCCGACGGATGACCTGGCGCATCGCCTTCCGCAGCTGCCGTCGGCGCCGCTCGCTCGGCTTCTCGTAGTAGGAGTTGCGCTTGACCTCCTTGGTCAAGCCCTCCTTCTCGCACAACTTCTTGAAGCGCTTCAGCATTTGCTCAACGCTTTCGTTGCCTCTAGCGCGAATTCGGAGCATACGTTCTGTCTCACCTCCCTTACGCGTCTTTCGCTTGGGCCCATGTTAGAAGACCGACTATACCCATTCCACCCTCCGCCTGCAAGCCTCTTTTCCGCTTTTGCCGCGGCTCTGCTGTGCTATTGTTCTCAGCCACGCACGCATCTCCTTCAAGAAACCTTGGCGCCCCATGCATGCGGCCTGTACACCAAAGCCCCCCCAAGCCTCTATCGCGCGTCCCAGGCGCCTGCCGACGCCGCGAGCGCGCCGCTCTCTCAGCTTCACGGCTCCTATCGCCCGCATCGCCTAGTGCTCTGTCCCACACAGAATGATGGGTGGCACGGGTCCCGGCGCGCCGGGATCTGCCCATACTGCCCGCCATTCCGGGTGTACTGGCGGGCCCGCCTTCGCCAAAGGCTTCGGCGTGGCAAGCAAGCCGCCAGTGCTTCAATGGGGACAGAGCACTAGCCCCGTCTTAGAAGACCGCCTGTACCCATTCCAGCGGCTTCATTGGCCTCGCTGGGAAACTGCCCGCCCCATAACGTCCGATAATATATGTTATGTTGCACTGGGCTTGCAGGGCCGGTTGGAGGGGGATCCGGCGTTGTTTGGGCGGGTTCGAGGCGGTTTGGACAAGCGCGAGAGTGCTTCGGTTTTTGGGGGCTCCTGGGGACCGGAGGTGTGCTGATTCATCCGGGTGTGCGAAGCATAGGAAGCGCGAGCGGTCGCGCAAGGCAATCGCGGGAGAAAGTGTGGTGCGGCGCGGCCCGCTACTGGTCGGCGTCGAGAAGGTCCTCGTCGGAGATCTGGAGGACGTCGCCGGCGCCTTTCGCAGGCTTGGCCGGGGCGGCGGGGTTGGCGCGTCCGCCGGCGAGGCGGTCAAGGGTGGCGGCGATGTCTTTGGGGGCGGTTCTGGTTTGCGGCTGAGGCTGGGCCGGTTTGGGCCCCGGCGGGACGTTCCGCTTGGCGGGCGTCTGCTGGGGTTTCGTGGCCTGGGGTTGAGGCCGAGCCCCAGGACCGGCGGCCGGGGGTTTGCTGGGCGGCGTGGAGGCCGGACGCTTGCGGATGCCGTTAATCTCGACGGTAAACGTGAGCGGACCGATCTGCAACTCGTCGCCAGGCTGGAGGACCTGTTCCTGGACCTTCTTGCCGTTGACGAGGGTTCCGTTCGCGCTGCCCTTATCGCGGACGACCAGCCGGGTCCCCTCGTTGACGACCTCGCAGTGCTGCCGTGATATGCGGGTCGAGGCGATGATGAGGTCGCTGTCTTCGGCCCGTCCGACCTTCAAGGCGCCTGCGGGGACCTCGACGGTCTTGCCCTTGGGATTGCCTTTGATGAGGCACAGTTTGACGTCCATGCGAGTGGCCTCCCCATCGTCTGGAACACGGTCGCCAGTCCAATGGAAGGCTAGCAGAAGTTCCGGAGCGAATCAACTGAAAACCGGGGACGTTCCACATGGCACAGTGGCGCCGTGCCCCGCCGTGCCCCGTACTGCCCCGCTTTTGCCCCGCCCTGCCCCGTTTTTGCCCCGCAGAACCCTCGTTTGCCCTTGCTTTTTGCCGGGCCGGTCGGGGCGATGGCACAGTGACCGGAATTTCAGCGCGGTTGGCATGCCGTTTGCACATGGGGCGAGTGAGAGAACTCGGAAACCGGACCCGTCTTCGCCCGATGGGCTACGCCGTGGCAAGCCCGGAAACCGGAAAAATGGGGCGAAAGCGAGTCGGCGGAATTTCCTCTGAAAAAGTAGCAGGTCCCCTTTTTCCCTCCCCCGAATTTCCCGCAATGCCCGCGCCGATGGCCCTCCACTGCAGTTACGGCTTTGCCTCCGGGTCGGGGCTCAGACTAGCGCCTCCCGACAGCCTTTTCGGATTGGAGGGCAACTGATACTTGCGCACCGAGGCCAGGACGGTAGCCCATGGCGCCGCACCCACGGCCTCTTCCCTTAAGGCCGCAGCCTTCCTGTAATCTTTCGTCTCAACGTATGTGAAAAACAGGAGGCGGTACACATCAGGCAAGAGCCACGAGTCCGGATACTCTTCCGTGAACTGCTGTGCCAACTGTTTCTGACTTTCCAACAGCCTTCCATAGCGCCCTTGATCCTCGAAATCCCACGTGTCTATTATTTCAATGTACATGACCGTCTCGCGGAAGGCGCTGTCCTTGTGCTTCTCAATAATGACCTTGGCCACTTTGTCGAACTCGGCTTGCCTAAGGCTCTCGCCTGGCGGAGCTCCACCTATCCACATTGCCTGATGATAATGGGCGTGGAATATTGCAGACCCTAGGTTGATAGCAAAGGCCTGGTCACCGAGTTCCGCGATGTTATCCTTCGCCTTGGCCAAAGGGACGACCTCAAAAGTCACGCTTTCCGAGACAAACCTCGTTTCCTCCGATTCGGTTATGACGGCGCGCAACCGATAGGAACCAGGCTTTGGAAGGACCAACAGATCTATACGCTCGTAGCGCTGTTGCGCCTCCAGTACCTGAGGCAGCCAATGACGGTCCCTCCACCCATCGAAGTGGAGCGGCACTTTACTGGGCGCCAACTCCCGGTAAACACCCCAATCTTTCTGGAGATCACGGAAATCCCCGTCTTCGCCGTATGCGATTTCCAGGCCAAAGCCCGCGCCCCATGAAATCCCCCAGTGCCGGCTCTTGAAATCATTCGTGGAAGGGTTCGCCACAGTTGTTTGAAGAACAATGGGCTCCCCGCAGACATACTGCTGCTTGTTGGCGCGCAGCCCAACTTCAAGCCCTTTTTCTTCGGGGACCTCTCCTCCTTCGGTCGCGCACAACAAACAGAAAAGACCTAGCCCAATCACCACGCACCCCAAGAGGCGCCTGCGCGTGATGACATCCTTTGTAATGTCCCTATTAATCATCGGCGGCCTCCCTTAGATCGGCAATGTTCTGATACGAAAACCTGTCGGGCATAGCAGGAGTTCTGAAGTTCTTCATGTCAAACCACTGCTTTTCGCAAGTAATACTTTCAGGTTGTTTCCACTCCATAATACCGTCTTTATCCGGATCAAATTCGCCTTCGTAATCGGCGTGGTCAAGACCGAAGCAGTGCCCCACTTCGTGGCATACCACGTGTGCCCGGGTCCTTAATTCATGATCCCTCACCATTTCTAAAAAGATCGTACATTGTTCCGAAGGAATGGCTCCGGAATTTCCGTGGACCCCCGTGACGTGGCCTGGGGGAAATCCCTCGCTCTCCGGGTCGTCGTCGCCCCAGTAAAACGTGTGGTCTGCGCAGGGATTGCAGGCCGCGCGTCGCAACTTGGCCGCCGCTGACTCATACGCCCATCCCACACACACCGTCCAGTAGGACGTATCCCCAGGAACGTCAGCCACGGCCAGATTATCGTTAGTCATGCGAACCCACCCAAACTCTGAATGGGCGTTGCCCGTGGTCTGTTCAACGCACAAGATGTATGCATCATCGAAGTACAGATTCATCTCGGCTAGCGCTGCAGCAGCGTTCGGAGGATTGAGGTCAGTTCTCCATTCGGGATCATCGGTGTTGATGCCAAAGGGATCATTTGAGGGATCGGCAGCGTAGGTACTCATCGTGAAAACTTCGCCGGCATCGTCTCGTCCGTTCTGCTCGTCGTTATCAAAGTCGTCATCTGTGTAGTTCGTCAGTACCGTGACGGTGTCCTCGGTGTTAGATAACACCTCCCATGTGTTGTCGCCGACAAAGTCCACCGAGTTGTTCGGATTGTCTTGGTCTGGGTCCAGAACACCCCCCTCCAGCTTGGTGGCGACCCAGTTAGGCTCACCCTGCGCCTGCAAACTATCATTGGTTATTTTCGAGGAGTTCCCCGTTACGGTGCCGAACGGCTCCGAATCCGGTGCTTCCATCGTGTCAAACTCCACATGCACTTTCCGCCATGTGGTCAGCATTTCGGACTCGGCGACGCCGTCGGGCGGTTGGCACGTGTCCGCCTGGGGCTGGGTCATGGCCTGGAGGCGCGCCTGGGCCCCGTCGCCCCAGGCCACGGCGAATCGCCAATTGTCCCCCGGCTGCATTCCTGCGCGGATCGTCATCTTCGCCTTGTACGCCTCGCACGCCGTCGTGCCGTCAAACCGCTTGACCTTCCCGATCTGGACGTGCTCCGCAGCGAAGCACGCGCTCGCGTCCCTGTTGTCCGGACCGCTAGTCCCCGGATCGACTTCCGGCTCCGTATCAATCGGCGGTCCATCCGCCGAAGGATCGTCCACGTCCCACAGGCGGAAGTAAATCTCCGTGCCGGCGGTGGGCGCGCCGCCTTCCGCAAACTCCAGCACCGCAAACGCCAGCCGCCGCTTGGCCGCGTCCTCGACGCTGTCATCATACTCCTTCTTGCCGGGGAAGATACGCCTGCCGCCGTTGGCCGGCACCGCGGGATGGTCGTCGATCGCTTCGTTGTCGCCCGGCAGGTCGTAGGTCTCCCAGTAGAGTTCCACTTTGCTGATCATCGCCGACCAGGAGGGGAGGGGTCCCTCGCCGCCGGGCGGGGGTTGAAGGTTGCCTTCGCCCTTCAGCGGCCAGTCGCCGGCCGTGTCGGCTTCGACCTCCGCCGCCGAGATCTGGATGGCGTCCGGCCCTTCCTCCTCGACATCCGCCGTGAGGGTGTCCGGGTCCGTCTCAATGTCCACGTACTGCCACGGGTTCGGCGAAGGGAACTCCTTGAACGCCATGTCGCCCGGCGGCGTGAAGGTCTTCGAGACGACCTTGATGTTGTCCCCGACCGTCGTGACGCTTTCCGGGGGCAAACGGATTCCGGAGAGCCGACGAGGCCGTCGCCTACGGCCTGGCGGACCAGATTATCCAATCCCTGCCGAAGAAGCCCGGCTGACGCAGGCCGCGCCTACGGCTTGTTCTCCGGGATTAACTTGTCGAGCAGGAGAAGCGCCTTTTCGGCCAGCGGGGAGCCGGGATCCTCAACGCAGAGCACCCGCCGAGCGTACTCGACCGCCTTGTCCGGCTGGGATCGGGCGGCGGACCACCTGGCCAACTCGTGGTTTGCCCGGGCGTAAAAGGGATCGATCTCGAGGACGCGCTTCATCAAAACGATGCCCTCAGCGCCCCTCGCTTGCCTGATATGGGCCATCCCCAGTTCATACAGGATCGTCGGGCTGTTCGGATAACGGACGCACAACTCCTGCAGATGCCGGAAGCCATCGGCAGACTGACCCGACAGGAACTTGGCCTTGGCGTAGCCAAGCACGGCGTACTCGTCGTCCTGCCCCCCGTCCTTTAGCGCTTTGAACAGTGCGTCGGCCGTTTGAATGTTGTCCGCATGCAGGAGAACGCCAAGCCGCACCTTCTCCAGGCCGGGCTTGCCGCTTTGGCTGATCCGGGCTTCGATCCGGCCGGCTACCACACTCAGTGACTCTGGCTGCTTGCTTTTGCCTTGCATCGTGTAACCCTCGCTGGCGGCCCAGAAGGTCAGTCCGAGCGCCAAAATACCCAGCGCTGCGGGCCATAGCCAAAGCGCGCGTCCGTGTGTAGAAAATCTCATGGTAACGTCTCCTTTCAGGGTTGCATCCCAAGTTATCATACCGCATGTCGGCGGGCGTCGGGAAGTCACTGAGGGGCTTCGGGGCGCTGGTCTGGCCCGTGAAGCGGTCGTATTCGACGAACAAGTGGCCGTTGCTTGAAACCGCGAAGGGGACGTTCAGGCGCTTGCAATGGGCGTAAGACTTGGCCTGTTCCAGGCCGTGGTTGGGGGGCAGGTGCTCGGCCTTGGCCTCGATGAGGGCGACGGCGACGGGTTGGGTGTCCAGGTGGACTCGGATGCGGAGGGTGTAGTCAATCCGGCCCTTGGGGCGTTTGGTCGGCCTGCCGTTGATGATTTCGATGGCGCCAGAGGATTCCTCGCGTTTGATAAGGTCTTCGGTCCAACCACGGGCGTGGATGGCGGGGTCTATGAGTTTGGCACGGGTATCGGATTCGCCAAGCGCCATGCTGCCCCCTGGAATTGGCGAGGGTGATTTTGGCATGGGAGAGGGGGGAAGTCAATGTGATTTCGGATTTGGGATTTCGGATTTCCGATTTGAAAGGCTGACCCGTTCGACTCCCCCGGCGTGCCGGGGTCGCTCAGGGCCTGCGGCAACGGATTCGAGGCGAGATCCCCGTTCGGCGGTGCTCAGGGCAAGCGTTCGATCCCGGCGCGCCGGGACTCAGGGTGACAGCGCGCGGGGGTGTTGGCAGGCAAATCCTGGGGGGGGATAAATGACTGAAGGCCTCCCCTGCCCTGGGCCGATAAGACGGACGGAAAAGCGTGATTTTGGGCTGTTTCTGCGCCCCCAGCAAGGCCCACCGCACTACGGGCACGGCCTCAGCGTGTGCCCGGAGCCGGCCTCGGGGGACAGAAAATCGGCCTTTTTTCGGCGGTGATGTGCACACCCCTACGACCCATGGCATAACGGGTCCCCTACCCTGCCGCAACGGGCGGAGCGGCTAAGCCTTTGTCCGCCAAGAGGTTATGGAATGCCTGTTTTCCCGGTTTGCCGGGTTTCGGCTATGGGGGCGTCGGCGTTTGACCCGACGGTGTTGCTGGTTAGGCTGAAAGCAACAACGGCGTTATCCGCAGATGGACGCAGATGTGCGCAGATGAAAATGGGTTCGGAAAAGGAGCCAGTCCCCTTTTCCGGATAGGCATAGAAACTCAAGGGAGAGTCCATGGCGCTTCGTAAGCGGGCCCTTTTGCCGATCGGTATCCACCTGAATCTCGATTCGGTTCATCTGGTGCAGATGGAGCAGTCGGACGGGACGGTTGCGCTCGTGTCGAGTGCGAGCAAGGCGTTTCCGGCGGACGAGAGGAACCTGGGGAAGGCGGACGGGACGCGTGCGGATGCGAAGGACATCCCGGAGGAGGTCCGGGAGGCGCACTATCGGCATGCCCGGGAGTTTGTCCGCGAGCAGTGCTCGAAGAACGGG
>DATKUU010000095.1:0-4829 GCA_035530455.1 Phycisphaerae bacterium
GTGGCGGAAGTCAGGCCGTTTTCGGCGGCTGAAATTGGAATCCGCGAGCGAAGAAAACCGGCGCGATTCTGAAAAGCCGGCGGGAATTGTTCCGGCGAGGTTTCGGATTGCGTGCGGGGATATTTCTCAACCGCTGTCCGCGCGGTGCGGGGAAATGTTCGGCCGCCGTGCGGAAATTGGGTTCTCAAAAGCGCCGCGCCGAGCGCCGCGCGATGCGCCGCGCGAAATGAAAACCAAATTGGGTTTCGAGTTCAAAACTGATTTGGGGCGTTTCACGTCTTGATGATGCCGGGGCCGATCCAGTGAGGGGGCCAGTTGTCCGTGTCGGCGTTGGTGTTGTACGGGCCGTTGTGGCTGGCCAGGTCGCTTGTGTCGGATGTGGGCCGCTCGTTGATGCCTGACTCGACGCCATCCCACTGCGGATTGCCCGTCGTGTCGCCGTAGTCCGTGCCCGCTGCCAGGTCCGTGCCGCCCGTGGTCATCAGGTGAGTGTGCCGCAGTACGTGGTCGCCGTGGTTGTTCTCGGTCTCGCCGTGCCAGGCGTAGCCCCGCGTGGTGGCGTTGTCGCGGGCCTCGCCGGCATTGGCCCCTCGCCATGTCTTGTTCCGGGTGTCCGGCAGGTTGAACGTCAGTGAGCCGTCGCCCACGCCATACTTCGTGCTGAGCTTGGCGAACAGGGCCGCGTACGTTGTCCGGCTGATAGCGTCCCCGCCGCAGAACAGCCAGCCCTTCTCCGTGCCGACGGTTACGTCCGGGTCGTTGTAGTCACCACCGTACGCCATGATGCTGCCTGTCAGCACGGCATCGCCCGTGGCTCCAACGATGGTCCCCACCAGCACGCCGTCGGCCGCCCCGTCGTTGCCCTCGTACAGGGCGTAGGACAGGATGTCCGATGTCGCGAATGACGCCGTGACCGACGACTTGTCGGCCGCCAGGTGGCAGACCACGTTGGCCATGCCGGGGATGTCCGTGCCGTCCTTTGCCACGGGGTTCAGGGTTATCGTCGTCCCGCTCGTGAACGCCCCGGTAGGCTTGCCGCGGCTGACGATGACCTGGTGGCCCCCGCCCTGGTCCTGCGCGGGCAGGTTGTCGGGTTCTTCGCCCACGTTGGTCGCGCCGATCGCGGCCCCTGCGGGGAAGCTCAGGCCCGCCTGCCGGATGCCCGCCATGCCGTTGCCCTGGCCCGAGAACGTGACGAAATTGATCTCCTGGAAGTCCGTCTGGATCAGCGTCGTGCCGCGAACGGCGTCGAAACTGACCCGCGAGACGACGGTATTGACCGCCTGGGCCCCCTGGCGCGATTCGATCCGCTCGAGGATCTGGCCGACCTTGCAATCGTCCGTGATTCCCGCCAGTTGGATGTTCGCCGTTCGCCGTGGAACCTCGTACCACGCCTGGGCCATTGTGGCGATGGCCTGGAGCCTTGCCCGGTCGTTGCGGAGCTCCTCGGAATAGCTCTCGACCTGCCGCACGCCGTCCACGATGTCCGTCGTGACGTTTTCGGCCCGCCACCACGCCTGGGCCCCGGGTACGCTGATGCTCAAGGTTCGCGGGACGCCGGCGTGGTTGTCCCGCGGGATGCGGACGGTGACCCGCAGGGATTCCGTACTGGCCCACGCCACCGTCGCGGCGATGGTTTCGTAGTCGATCTTGGGGTCAATCTCGGTAGCTTCAGGTCCACCCCCCCAGTGATTCAGGGCCAGCACGTGAGCGATTGCCCCGCCGACGAGCCGGAAGCCCATCTCGCCGTCCAGCATCCGGTAATTGAAGTTGCCCATCGTCTTGTCGACGTGCCTTGCCTGGCTGAGATCGCAATACGTGGCCGCGTCGGGCATCAGGGCGTAGACCAGCGGCTTTCGGAACTCGGCCGGCCCGGAACTGTCGTCGTCGGTCTTGAGCATCGGCAGGACGCGAAGAAGCTTCTTCCCCAGGTACGATTGCGTTGGTGTAATCGCGGTCGTAAGCGACCCATCGTCCTGCACGGACGGACCGGCCACCAGTTGCGACCCGTTGACCTTGTAGACCCGATAGACGGACTCCAGGGCGGCTTCGGCGCGCCCCGTGTCGCTCGCCTCTTTGTACCGCGTCTCGAGGGCCGCGGACCAGCCGATGGCCAGTTCCTTCGGGTCCGCCCCCGAGAAGTCCAGCGTGTCCATGATGATGAGCGGGTCGCCCACGACCTCGATCACGTCGAATTGAGGCTGAATGTCGTCGCTGATGTCGATGGCGCCCACGACCCGGCTGTCGGACCCGTCGAGGCTAACGGTGTCCGTGTTGCCGGTCAGGACAATTCCACCGCCGATGACGTTCTTGGCGAACGTCGCCACGATCTGGACCTGCGGCGCGTCGTCGATGACGCTCCACACCGTAATGTGCCACGAGTGGCCCCGGGTCCGGTTGGCCAGCGCCGTCAGGCCCGCCCGGATGTTCGGAAAAGGCTTCCAGGCCTCGACGTACTGGCCCAGGTTGACCAGCCCCTCCGTGAGCGCCAGCGTCATGCCAAGGTCCGCCGGGCCATGCTGCACGACGAGGTACTCCACGATGTCGCGGGCCGACCACGCCGCCCCGTCGGTGTCGCTGAACTGGTACGAATCGCCCCGCCCGTCGGGTCCGTCGTGCCGGTCCGTTGACCGGTTGCCCCGCAGGGTTCCCGTCTTGGCGTCCCGGATGTTGAACGGCAAACTGGTGTTGATCCTCGCCGTCGCCGAGCCGTCCCAGAAAACCGACGTGGAAATCTGCGTGCGTTCAAGCAAGTGGTCCAGCCCAAGGCACTTGCCGGCCTCGTCGCCGGTCGGCTGGGCGACCCTTTCATCGCCCTGGGCGTCCTTGCCGGACACGAGCACGCCGTAGAACACGGGGACGGGCTTGGGAACTACAAGCGGCTGCGCCTGCCATTCCGCCGTCGTAACCTGCCGCACGATCCGCACATACCATCCGTTGCGTGCGCGAAGCACTGGCTCAAGGTTCTCCCGGGCGCCAGTTCCCGGTGACACCGGGCCGTACACGTACGAAATCCGGGCGTTCGGCCTCGACGGGGCCAGGCACGTATCCCATCCGTCGGCCTCAAGTTCCAGTTCCGTTTCCCACTGGTCGGACCATCGGCGTTTCATCTGGACGAACGGCTTCTGGTATCTCTCGTCAGCCATTATCCTCACCCTCCCATTCCAACGGCTGGCGAGGTTCGCAGGCGTTCGCCCCGCAATTGGGGCAGGGCGCATCGTGAACCACGTCCATGTCGAGGTCCATCTCGATTTCCAGGCCGTATTTAGTCGTGCGAGAGAAGTACGTTATGGGAATCTCGATGTCCCGCACGTCCACGTGGCCGCAAATCCTGCATTCCATCTCGGCCGTCGCCGTGGCTGTCTCGGGCATCATCATCCCTGACTCCCCACCAGAACCGGGTTGGCAACCGGCCCTGACGAATCCGCAATGACCGGCGAACCGCCCGGCTCGAGCACGGTCCCGGAGTCCCCGGCGGCGGTAACGGCCCGCACGGCCAGGTAAACCGTCTCGCCGTCGGCGTATGTCGGGGCCAGCGTGGTCTTTCCGTGGGCCCGCCCGGAAATCGTTATCGTCTGAATCAGGGCGCCCCAGTCAACGCCCGCCCCGTCGTGACCGGTCGCGCGGCCCACCTGCAGCCCGGTAGCAACCCCAGCAGCGCCGCCGCCGTCGTACTCGTAGCTCAATTCGATCTGACCGCCCTCGACGGCCCTTGCCCTCGCCCAAGCCACCGGATTGGGCCTGGGACCTCCCAGGATGCCCCCAGAGACGCTTTCTCGGACAATACGCATCCTTGCCCGGTTCTCCACCCCGGCCGAACTGACGGCCGTTATGCCGTACCAGAAGGCCGTCTCGTCGGCCTGGGCGACGGACAGTTCCGTGGCCCCGGGCCGGGCGTACGCCACCGGGTTCCCGTCAAGCACCGCCTCGCGGGTCAGGGCCCGGTAGAGATTGTACCCGCCCTGCTCGAATCCGACCGTGAACCCGCCGAACCCGACCGAAACGCTCGTGTAGTCCACCTTGGCCACGGCCACCATGACCGCCTCGGCCAGCGTCCCGCCGATCCGCAGCATCTCGAAGAAGCTCGCCGCGTCGACCGTGTCGGCCGTCGCGCTGTTTCCCAGGCCCGCGGCGTAGCCGTTGGTCACCACGGCGTCGAATACCTCGCTGGTCGCCCGCAGGGTGTCCGCGGAGGCCGCGGTGTCGTCGGCGCAGGCCACGCGGCTGCCGGCGGTGCCGAATATCTGACCGGCCATGTCGCCCCAGGCGAAGGCGTCGTAGGTCAGCGGCGTTCCGACAGAGACAACCGGGTCAGGAATGACCACGGGGACCACCACCGGGTCAGGCGTGAGGCCCATCGTCACCGTCGGGGTCGGAACCACGACCGGGATCGCAACGGGATCCGGGGTCAGGCCGATGCCCAGCGTGAGGGTCGGCGTGGGGATGACGATGGGAACCGCCACCGGGTCTGGAGTCAGCGTGAAGGTCAGCGTCGGCGTCGGTATGACGAGTGGGACGGCGACGGGATCAGGCGCGAGGTCGATGTCGATTACGACCGTCGGCGTCGGAATGACGATTGGCACGACAACGGGGTCCGGCGTAACGAGCCGGTCCACGGCCAGGGTTGGCGTCGGGATGACGATTGGAATTGCGACGGGGTCTGGGGTCAGGGCGATCCCGCTGCTGACCCACTCGTCCGCCCCGATGTCCCAGTCCGTGCGTGTGTCGCCTTCGATGTCGTCGGTGAAGCTCCCGCCGAGGGGAAAGCCCGTATCGCTCGCCGCAGTCACGTCGCTCTTGAGGTGCAGGTCCTCGGTGCCGGCGCCCAC
>DATKUU010000096.1:0-3751 GCA_035530455.1 Phycisphaerae bacterium
CCAGGACCACGGCCTTGCCTTCGGCCACAAGGAAAGAGGAAGACACGCCCGCGCCGCCGTCTTGAAACTTGGCGAGGTCCTGAGCGCCGACGCCGTCCCGCTTCCAGATCTCCGCGCCGGTCTTGGCGTTCAGACAATAGGCCGTGCCGCCGCCGCCAAGGCAGTACAACTTCTCACCGGCGACGCAAATGGTGCCGGACGCTCCGATGCTGGGGGCGGCAAACGTCTCCTTCCAGAGGGTCGCGCCCGTGGCGGCATCGAAGCAATAGAAGGCGTCCAGGCCCCCGTTCGCATAGAGATAGACGCGGCCATTGGCCACGACGGGGCTCCCAACGCCGGCCGAGCCGCCGCCGGGGCCGTTGCTGGGTCTGCCGTTTCCGACAGACTCACTCTGCCACAACTTCGCCGGCCCTTCCTCCGGCCACTTGTCGGCGATGGCAGGCCCGCCCGGCGGCACGGCACCGTTTCGATCCGGCCCGCGCCATTGCGGCCAATCCTTGGCCGATGCGGCCGCGGGGGATGCCGGCGAAGGTGGTCGAGCGGGGCTGGGGGCCGCCAGGGCAATGGCCGCCAACGCCATCATGGCTGCAAGGGCAACGAACGTCAGGTTCCTGATCCGCGTCTGCATGGGCAATCCTCCTTGGTTACTGAATCGAACACGGATACGCGCTGGCGGTTTCGCAGGAAGTCGGCCGGTCGCGGGCCAGAATCCGCCGCACCTGACGCTCGCTTAACTTCACGAGCCGCCCCGCCTCCCGCCGCCTCAGCCGACGCTCGGCCAACGCCGCCACCACCTTCAACCGATCCCGTTCCCTGGTCGCCACAGGCGCCCTTCCGGCTCATCCGCAGTTCCATCCTCGTCCTCCTCCCGGCCACCCCGCCGGAAAGAGGACAATTCTACTTTGCGGAAACCGGACATTATCACTTTGCGGCGACACGCGAGAATTTATTATGGCAAGGACATCGAGCGATTGCTAGAATGTCGGCCCACAAAACCAGGAGGACTCACCGTGAAAAAACGTCGCCTCGGCCGCACGGGTATAGAGGTCAGCGAACTCGGGTTGGGCGGCCTTTTCGTCTCATCGTACGGGGCGCAGTACGAGGATGCCCGTCGCGCGATCTGCCGGGCTCTTGAACTCGGCGTCAACTACATCGACACGGCCCCCGGCTACGCGAACAGCGAAGAGGTGCTCGGCCGGGCGCTCGATGGCACAAAGCAGCCGCTTGTTATCTCGACGAAACTCGGCGGTCGGCCGCAGCCGTTCCTCCCGCAGGACAAGGACGGTCTCCGCAGGTCCGTCGAGGAGAGCCTGAGGCTGCTTAAGCGCGATTCCGTGGACATCCTGATGATCCACGAGCCCGACCGCACCGGGCAGTACGACTGGTGGACGAACCGCGAGACGTTCGACGGGCCCGTCATGGATGTACTGGCGGACCTGAAGCGGCAGGGGATCATCCGGTACACCGGTCTCGGCGGGACGACCGCCTACGAGTTGCCGCGAATCATCCGCACCGGCCGATTCGACGTGGTCCTGACGGCATTCAACTACAGCATGCTATGGCGTGAGGCCGAGATCGAAATCCTGCCTGCCGCCGTGAAGCAGGGGATGGGCATTATCATCGGCTCTCCGCTCCAGCAGGGTGCGCTGGCCCGCCGCTACGACGACCAGGTCAACCACGGGGCCCCGTGGCTGAGCCTGCCGCGGCGCGAGCAGTTCAAGGCGCTCTACCGCCTGCTGGATGAGACGGGCATGTCGATCGCCGAGATGGGCCTGCGGTTCGTCATCGCCAATCCGGCCGTCCACACCGTCCTGACGGGCGCGCGGTCGGTCGGGGAGGTCGAAGAGAACGCGGCGGCCGTGGAAAGGGGTCCGCTGCCGGCGGACCTTATCGCGCGGATCAACAAGATCGCCGCCATGGTCCCCTTCAGACCCTTCGAGGAACCCTTCGGCATGGGCGGGTGCCTCGCCAATCCGGGCCAGTACGGGGGCCTGGGCAGCGCGTGAGGGCCGCATGAAAGCTGCCGTAATCGAAAAGTTCGGATCGATCGTCGTCCGCCAGGTGCCCGAGCCCGTGCCGGGCGACTACGACGCCCTGTGCGAACTCCTCTACGGGGTCACCTGCACCGGCACCGACACGCACATTATCGACGGCGTGTTCCCGTGGACGCAACCGCTGCCCACCGTTCTGGGGCACGAGAGCGTCGGCCGGGTGGTGGCCGTGGGCCGCAAGGTCCGCAACTACCGGCCCGGCGACCTGGTGACGCGCGTCGGAACGACCGCCTCGGCCGACGGCAAAATATCCGTCACGTGGGGCGGCTTTGCCGAGATGGGCATCGCACGCGACCATTGGGCCATGTGTGCCGACGGCCTGCCGCCGCAAGAGTGGACCGGCAGCCGGTGGAACCAGACGCTGCCCGCGGCCGTAGACCCGCGCCATGCCCCGATGTTCACCACCTGGCGCGAGGCGCTCTCGTACATCACTCGCATGGGTGTCGGGGCGGGATCGTCGGTTCTCATCGTGGGCTCGGGCGGAAACGGCCTGGCGTACGCCGTCCACGCGGCGATGCTTGGCGCATCCTGCGTGGCCATGATCGGCTCGGCCGCAATGGCGGGACCCGCAAGGGCCAAGGCCGGTGTCCATTCCTATTTCGACTATAAGCGCGCGGACCTCACGGAGGCGGTCCAGAAGACCCACCCGGACGGCTTTGCCTATATCATCGACGCCGTGGGCAGGATGGGCGTCGCGGACGCGGTCCTGCCGTGCCTTGCCCAGGGCGGAACGTACGGCACGTACGGGCTGGACGACAAGGGCCGGATTTCGATGAACCCCGAGCGGGCCCGCGGCGCGTTTGCGGTCATTCCTTGTAGCTATGATGAAGCGGAGACGCACCAGCGGGTTTCGGAACTGTACCTACAGGGCCGGCTGAAGGTTGACTTGTGGTACGACCCGGAGCGGGCATATCCGCTCTCGGAGATCGCCGCCGCGTTTGCCGACGTGCGCGCCCGCCGGTCGCCGAAGGCCCTCGTGCGCCTCAAGGCATAAGACGAAGTCTCGTTCGACTCTCCCACGTTGGCGCGCCGCCCGGCGGACCGGCTACGCCTCCCAGTCCAACTCCAGCCGCTGCCCTGCCGCGGCGGAACGTTTCGCGGTCTCCAGCACGAGGTCCACCCGGTACCCGACGTACCGGTCCATCGGCCCCTGCTCGCCCCTGGCGATCTGCGAAAGGAAATGCTTCTCGGCCTCGACGAACGGATTGACGATCGGGAATGCGTAGTCGGTCCACGTCTCGGTCGCATTGTCGTAATGCACAAGCCTTGCGGCATTGTGTTCGGGCTGGTCCCAGACGGGGGTCTGTAGGACCAGGCGTCCGCCGACGCCGCTGATCTCGAACCCTTCGTCCCAGCCGCGCCGCTCGTAGCCGATCCGCTGCAGAGAATGCCAGTTCGCCTCGAAGTGGGCCACGCCGCCGTCGGCGTAGTCGAACAGGGCGTGGAACATGAAGTCCAGGTCGCATTCCGGCCGCTCGAAGGCCCGCCCAAAAACGCCCCGGGGTTTGCCCACCAGGTATAGAAGCAGATCGGCGATGTGGCTGCCGCCGCAGACCAGTACGCCCCCGCCGGCCATCTTCATGACGGCCGATTGGCCGTCGGGACCCGGCAAGAAGGACGGCGGGATCGCGCCCGTGTGGATGTCGGCGTTGCCGACGCCCTGGTACGTGCGGCAATAGACGCTCATGATGTGCCCGAGC
>DATKUU010000097.1:0-4286 GCA_035530455.1 Phycisphaerae bacterium
TCACATCACCTCCTCTCCTGTTTCCTGAGACTATGCGGATGTGCCGCGCACAGCGCGGATCGTGTCGCGCGTGCCTTTGCGCTCCTGGAGCGTCTGGAGTTCCGGGACGAGCTTCTTGCGAACGTCGGCGGGCAGCGCGTCCACGAAATCAATCATGGTTTGCAGGCCATTCTTGAACTCGTCGGCCACGTCCGCCTGCTCGCCAACCTCGCGCTTGCGTTTGCGATACTGCTGCCAGGCAGCGCCAAGGCCGGTGAGGCCGACGCCGATGCCATAGATCACGCTGCCGATAGGCGCGGGCGCTTCCTTGCCCTTCTCGGCAATAAACTCTCCAGTCTCGCGCAGATGCTCGGGCGCGCCCTTGGCGGCCGGATCGTCCGGCGAGACGCCGAGATCCTCGGCACGCTCATCGGCCGAGCGCACGTCGCCGCCGCGGCTGGCGATCATCTCGTCCACGACGCCGCAGCCGGCCATGAGTACGATGGCGATCCCCAGGGCCAACGCGCCCAGGATGACGAGCGTCGCCACTATGAGTTCGACTTTGCGATTGACCATCGGTCCATCCTCCAGAAAGGGTCACGGCAGGGGCACGTTGAGCGACCTGCCCATGAGGGCCGTGCCGACGAGCACGGCGGCGGCCCAGATGAGAACGCGAATCGTCCACACGACAAAGCAATCCATCCACCGGGCGCGGGCTGAAGCGCTGGCCTCGGCCTTCTCGCGGATTTCCTCCTCTACGAATGTCAGGCGCACGGCTTCCGAGTCGAGGAGTTGTCCGAAACCGTAGCTCTGGCTGACTAATGCGCGCCTGATATCCGTGGCGAACTCCTGTTCCGGGCAGGAGGCCGGAGGCGGGGCTGCGTCCAGCCTGGCGGCCTGGGCGCGCATTTCGCGGGCCATCCGTTCGGATTCCTGGCGCCGTTGCACAATCGCTTGCAGTCCGTTTCCGTCAGGCATAGCGCCCCTCCGATTCTCTGATCAAAACCACGATGTAGTCCTGGTGCACAATTTTCCATCCGTTTTCGCACAGATAGGGAACCGCCATGCCGCCCTTGCCTCCGCCAGGGAAACCGCAATCGTCCACGCAGATGATGCTCTTGTCGTGCAAGTGCGGAAGCGCCGCGAGCGCCTCGTTCAGACAATGCGCCTGGGATTTCTGCGGCGCCGCGGCGATGTAATCCACGGAGTCGAGATACAGCAAGTCAATGTCTTGCGAGAGGGATTGCAGGTGTGCGACGGAGTCGAATTCGACGAAATCCGTCAGGCGGGCCAGGTCTTCGCCAAGCGTCTTCCGCGCAACGTCAAGTGCGTTCGGATCGGTGTCTATCGTGGCAAGGCGCCCGCCGGCGCGGGCCGCATATCGGGCGAGGAACCAGCTCATGCCACCGTCGCCTTCCCAGTTCCCTTCCATCCGAAGTGTCCCGGTCTCAATTAGCGTCTTGGCGTCGCGCTCCGCCGCCAGCCTGAAGAGAGTTTTCATGCCCGCGCGCCGCTTGTGGCTGATCCGCTCGCCATGCGCGGTTTCAATCGAATCCCAGAACGGCAGGCTGGCGACGTGGCCGCGTAGCTCGTCAATCAGATCGTGGCAAGTCTGCTCCTGGGGAAACTGCGAGACGAACAGATTCTCGCCTCCAAGGCGAAACGCCGCGCGGCCGCCCCCTCCGCCGCTTCGATGCTCGAAGAGCACATCGCCAGCGGGATCCATCTGGAGGAACACGGCGGCCAAGTCTTCCCATTCCGGCATGTCAATGTATTCCTGAGCGGCAGCGCGATTGGCGATGAGGAATCGCTGCGCCGTTTCGCGCTTCAGTGTTTCTATGTCGCCGACCTTCCGATTCACGGGCACGGCGACCATGTGGTGAGGGACGATGCTGAACGGCTGGCCGAGCGTATGCAGGGCGAATCGGAACGTGGCCGTGTCCCCGTGCGAATGCTGATAGTGAAAGTCGGGATATTCATTCAGGTGCATGGCGAGTTGCAGCGCCTTCCAGCAGCGGCGCTTGTCGAACAGCATCTGGCCGGTCTCGTGGGCGAGCTCGTCGCGATAGGGCACGTCGAACAGATCCCACAGACTTGATTTCGGTCCGTGACGGACACGATCGGGCCAGAAGAGCGAGCCGGTCTCCTGGAGCTCCGGGGAATCGAACAGGAACGTCGGGTCTCTGGCCGGGTGGTTGTCGCCATCGAGCAACAGGACCTCATCGAACGGCGACAGGATGACGCAGTAGGGTTTGAGTTGCCAGCCGCCGAGGCGCCGGGCCGGATGCGCCTGCGCCACTGCGCGCGCGTCCACGAACCGGACGTCCATCGGCGCCATGAGTTCCGGGTAGATCGCCGGAACCTCATCCGGGCCGAGGTGCCAGATTTGCACGGGCAGCGTGCAGCCCGTCTGCCGCAACAGGTTGACCGTCACCCACGCGCCCGGAAGGTAGTGTCCGCCGGCAGGGATGACGATCCCGCGCCCGGACATCGCGTCGGAGGGATAGTGGAACTCGGCCGCCTTGAATGCCCGGATGTACTGCTTCCACGGGAGCCAGCGATCCCCCTTGCGCTCGTGCGCGCGCCAGTCGGCCAGGCTCAGCTCATGCCAGTAGTTCATTTGAGGAGCCCGCCCGTGTAGTAACTCTGGATCGCGGAAACGATGTCGGCGGCGCTGATCGCATCCAGACATTTCGGGATCCGCACCTCCGGCAACCGGATCGCTCCGGTATCCACGCCCTCCGGCACGGCATACGTGTTGAAGTTTTGGCAGCGCTGATCGGCGTTGTCCTTTGCGTCGCCGTCCCCTACCGGGGTGCAACGCGACTTCCAGCAGGCGCTTGGCGTACAGCAGGGCATTGTTCCCTGCGCGCCCAACCAGCGATGCCAGGGATAGTGTTCCCACGTGGATTGTTCGCGTCCGCCGGCCAGTACGACGCAAGGCCGCGCGGCCGGAAGTTCCGGCTTCGTGGGGACCGCCGCGGCCAGGTGCATGAGTCCGTTGACGGAGCAGAGCACGCCGGCGGCGTGGTAGATCAAACGGATCAGCATCCGCATGTCCGTCTGTCCGATGAAATCAACGACATTGCGCAGCGGCGGCGTGAAGTTCCCGCGCACGCCGGTCTGAATGAAAAGCACCTTGCCCTGAAGGCGCCAGACAACCTCCTGAAGCGTTTGCCAGTTCGGCCACTTGGCCGTGTAGTCCCACTTGCCGTCCGTGGCGATAATCCAGAACGGCTCCTGGACGCCCATCTCCTGCAACTGCGACATCCAACATCGCTCCGGCTCGGAGAAGTGGATATCGCCATGCACTTCGGTGACGGGGATCTCGATGCCGAGCGCGCGCCCGAGCGTCCGATGGAACGCGCCGACGAAATGATGATGCGGAGAAATCTCATAAGTGCAGGGGATGAAGAGTATCCCGTCGCGCTCGCGTGGCACGGCAGGCTGGGCGTCCCGGGTCCGGGACGCCTCTTCGTCAATCCACGGTTCGGGGAATCGTGTCAGGTAGGGATTGTGGTGCCAGATTGCCTCGCAAGACGTCCGGACGTCCGTCTCGTAGCGTCCGGGGAACACCTTGTGCAGATCACGAATGGCGGCCGTCAGCATCGTCAGGTCGCCGGGCGCCTGCCAGTTGGTCAGGAGAATCCTGCGCGGCGCGCCCTTCGCGCGCGCGGCGGGCGCTTGTGGCGCCTCGAAGGGCTGCGTGCCCGTTGTACATACATTCACGGAGTAGAGTGTGCAGCCTTTGCACTTTGTCTCCTCGACGATGCGGCCAGTTCGCGCACACGCAAATCTCGCGACGTTGCCGCAGCACGTGCGCTGTATGTGGTCAATGGTCGCTCCACGATGCACGCACGGCGCGTCGCCGCGCTCGCGGATCGTCTTGATGAACTCAGCGAGTCGCGGATTCAACACCGATCATTCCCTCCAGAACATCTTCCATGCCTTCGGCCTTGGCAATTTCATCGAAGCGCGCGGCGAGCGTTTCGGGTGGTAACCCGCCATCGGCCTCTTTCACGGCCCCCTGTTTGGTCAGCATGTCCGGCAACAGCGCTCGCGCAGCGGCGGCCCCCGCGAGTTGCCGATAGAGGGCGAAAGCCGCCTTCATATCAGAGGTCCAGTCATTCTTCGGCAACTCCCCAAGGAGGCAAGTATGACGGAGCAGAAATATGGAACGCGCGCGGAGCTTCGGATACCGCGTCAGGTCGGCGTCGTCTTTGTCTGTGGCGTCGCATCCGATGCAGTACGCTTCAGGCAACGCGCCAAGGATGAGGCCGCTTGCGCGGATGATTGCGCAGCAAATC
>DATKUU010000098.1:0-2152 GCA_035530455.1 Phycisphaerae bacterium
AGGCATCTTCATTTACGAGGCCCTCTCGACCGCCGCCCGCATGCTGCTCCCGGCGCAGGCCGGCACCCGCCACATCATCCTCTTTGCCGATGCCGCCGACTCCGAGGAACCCGGCGCGTACAAGAAACTCCTCGAAGAATGTCAGAAAGCCGGCGTCACCGTGAGCGTTATCGGGCTCGGCACGCCGGGTGACTGCGACGCGGAACTCCTCCGAGACATCGCCAAACGGGGGAATGGCCGATGCTTCTTCACCAATCGGCCGCAGGAACTGCCTCGACTCTTCGCCCAGGACACCTTCGTCGTCGCGCGCAGCGCGTTCCTTGAGGAAACCACCCCCGTTCGGACGACGGGAGGCATGGTGGTGGTCAGCCAGAACCCCCTTGGCGACATGCCGCCGATCGGCGGATACAATTTATGCTACCTTCGGCCGGGGGCCAACCTGGCGGCCGTCACGGTGGACGAGTACAAGGCGCCCTTCGTCGCCGCCTGGTACACCGGCGCCGGGCGCGCCCTCTGCTACACGGGCGAGGCCGACGGCGAGTACACCGGGCCCATCGCGGCGTGGCAGGATGTCGGCCACTTCTTCACGAGCCTGGCCCGGTGGACGGCGGGCGAAGCGAATCGGCTTCCCGGCGACATGCTCCTGCGACAGCAGGTCGGCGACGACGTCTGCACCGTTGCCCTCCACCTCGACCCCGAACGCCAGGCGCTGCCGTTCACTGCTGTTCCCACCGTGACCACCTTGCGGGGCTTGCCCGGACGCCCGCCCGAGACCTCCCGCGCAGAGATGGCCTGGACCTCGACGGACACGCTGGCGGTCAGCGTTCCCGTGGGCGGCCAGGAAACCGTTCTGTCTTCCGTCGAGATCCCCGGCATCGGGCGGTTCACCTTGCCGCCGGTCTGCCTTCCGTACTCGGCGGAGTTCAAGCCCGCCGAGCCGGGCGAGGGCCTCAGGCTTCTCGAGCGGCTCGGCCGGGTCACCGGCGGCACGGAACGCATCAACCTGGCGGCCATATGGGATGAGTTGCCCGCCAAGCCGCGACTTGTCTCTCTTGCGCCGTGGTTGTTGCTCGCGGCCATCGTGCTGTTCCTTTTGGAGGTGTTGGAACGCCGCACTTGGCTGCTGTCAATTTCTTCCGTGCGCACCGCCAAACGAAAAGCCGGTGCCCCCGCCCAACCTACCGAGGGCCGACCGGCCCGGCCCCGTGCGCAGCCGTCAGGCCCCGAAGCGCCCAAACCGTCCGCCACGGAACCCGCACCCAAGAAAAAGGCTGCTGCCCTGGAGGTCCGTCCGGATATCGGTGATGCGCTGCGCAAAGCGCACCGCCGGGCCAAGGGAAGAACCGACCGTCCGAAGTCTTAAGGCGTGCTTCCAGCACGGAGAAGTTGGCGCGGAGAAGCCCGCCCGCACGGCGCCAGACCGGTCAGGTGTTATGGTTCACGTGCGCCGTGAAAAGGTGCGTTGTTCCAGAGGGTACGAGTCCAGCCTCGGCCGAAGGCGTCCACCGATATTGAGTTAGGGAATTGTTGGGGCGCGAGGTCGAGTGCAACGGACTCTGGGTGCGGCGTCAAGAGCATTTTGGGGTACGTACAGGTCCGCCGGATGTCCCCGCCTGGACAGGGATGCCAAGATAACCGACCCGAAGGCCATCACCACGAAGACCTTCTACGACGACCTCGGCCGCCGCTGGGGACGCCAATTCCTTTCCGCCTCTGCCTGCCGACCTGTCCGCCATAGTCCCGGCACGCCGGGATGACGGAGGGGCCGGCGCGCGCCGTTTCGCCGCTCGCCGCTAAAGCTCGGGGATGAACGAAGTGAATCCCCGGGGTCGCCTTCCCCGCCGCGCCCGTTCCCGCGCCACAAAAAATCCGCGCGGCGGGCAGGGACGCCCGCCGTGCGGTGTTTTTTGGGTGTGCGGCGGGGGATGTGGGAATTGGCTAATGCAGGGCCTTGGAAGCCGCCGAAAAGGAGAAATAGCCAAAAGCGGGTTCAGGCACAGGAAAACCCTGTATGCCAGCATAGGCCGACACCTCGATTGACCCGTCTGAAGCAGAACAAGCGGGGGGATGGGGCCGAGTGTCTTGAGGCGGTTGCACTATTTCGCGGCCGGGGCGTTGCCGGTGGTGGGTTACCTGCTCGGGTGGCTGACGC
>DATKUU010000099.1:0-2067 GCA_035530455.1 Phycisphaerae bacterium
CGCCTCCCGGCCGTCCTGGACCAGTTCGCTCGCCCCGTTGAACTGCGTCGTGACAACCGGCAGGCCGCAGGCCAGCGCCTCCAGCACGACGAGGCTGCACGGGTCGTACCATGTCGGATGGACGTAGGCGTCGGCGGCGGCGTAGGCGGGGAGGATGTCGGCCAGCGCGCCGGCGAAGGCTAACCGTTCGAAACACCCCAGTTGCGCCGCCAGGTGCAGGTACGGCTGGGCATTGCCCTTGCCGACCACGAGAATTCGCCAGGGCTCGGCGGGCCGGCGGGCGTGGAGGAGGGCGGCGGCCTCCACCAGTTCGCCGAGACCTTTGAGGCGAAAGTTGTGGGCCACAAGAAGGAAACACGTCTGGCCGTCGGCCAGGGCGAAACGCCGCCGCGCGTCCGGCCGCAGGCACTCGCATGCCGTCGGGCTGTAGTGTGCGACGTCCACACCGTTATAAACGAGGTGGAGCCGCTCATCCGGCACGGCGTGGAACTCCTGCATGTCGCGTCGGACCATACGGCTGATGGCGACGACCTCGGGAGGCGGGTCGGCGGCGAACTGGCGGCGCTGGAGCCACAGGTGCATCCGCACGCGCGGGCTGAGGAAGTCCGACGCGCGTTTCAGGGTTCGCGCGGCCTGGCTGCGGACGAGGAAGAGGTTCTGTCGGCGGCCGGCGGCAAGGACGCCGCCGTGAGGCTGCAGGACGTCGGCGCCGAAAGTGCGTCCGACGGCAACGACAACGTCGAGCTTGGCGCGGCATGCGGCGCGCCCCGCCCCCCGGGCGAAGCGCCAGTCGCGTTCCGGGCGCGACAGGCCGCAGCGCAGAACCCGGTGGGTGACGGTCCCTGGAGGCGATTGGGCGAAACCGGCTGCGAACAGGTGAACCTGGTGGCCGGCGGCCACAAGTTCCTCAGCGAAGTGATAGACATACGTCTCTGCGCCGCCGCGCGCAGGGTCGAGATGCTCGATTTGAAACCCGATCTTCATCCGTTACGTTTGCCCCGGCCTGGCGCCCGCCGTCGTCGGTGCTTCATCGAGGCGACGGATGATGCGTGCGGGAACCCCCGCCGCCAGCGTGTTCGGCGGGACGTCTCGGGTGACCACGCTGCCGGTGCCGATGACCGCGCCATCGCCGATGGTCACGCCCTTGAGGATGATTGCCCCGAGTCCGATCCAGACGCGGCGTCCGATCTTCACGGGCCGTGCCTCCTCGATCGGCGCCAGGTTGAACCGCCGCTCGGGCGGCCAGAGGGTGTGAAAATCGGAGTCCAGGATGAACACGTCGGGGGAGATCATGGTGTCGTCGCCGATCTCGACGCTGTTGCGGGCGGCGATGACGGTGCCCGCCATCAGGACGTGGTCGCCGACGAGGATGCGCCCGCCGGGAAAGGTCATCAGTTTGATGGGCGAGCGGACGCCGAGGTTCGAGCGTTTCGGGTCGGAGATGAGGCGCGCCTTGCGGCCGAGGCGAATTTCTCCTTCGCCTTGCATCACGACGGTGAAGCGGCCTCGCGCGCGGACGCCGGGGCCGACGTGAAAGTCGGGATGCAGCAGGCGGTTCCACAGGAGCGAGCATCCCCCGACCCAAGCCGGCCACTTGCGGAATCGCAAGGTGACGCGCAGGCCGGCGAGTTTTCGACGAAGACCGGCAGCCAAAGCCATATCGGGAACTCCGGGTAGTGGGGCGATGCGCCCCGACCGACACGTTTCAGCATGAACCGTCTATTATCCATCCCGAAGGCTCGAAGGCCAGCAGAATCTTGGGCGCTACGGCCGGTCCACACGCCGTCGTGCCTCGCGGCGGGCGATGCGGCGGGCCTTGCGGATGGCGCGCCGAAGGAGCCCCTTCTCGCCGGCCGACAGGCGCCCGACGCCGAAGTACTCCCGCGCAAAACGCATCCGGTCCGTGTCAGTGAACACTTCGGACCGGATGAGAGTCGCCTCCGACGGCCAGGAGGAAAAGAGGAGGGCGGCCAAATCCTTGACGATCCATCGCGTCGGCACGCGGCGGCGGAATCGCAGCAGCCGCTGAAGGTCAATCAGGTGGAGCGCCGGCTCGGCGCCCTCGAC
>DATKUU010000100.1:0-3683 GCA_035530455.1 Phycisphaerae bacterium
TCGCCGCCCCGGCGGCTCTGGGGCTGATTGTCGATGAGGTGGCACTGACGCTGATAGACGCGAACGTGGCCGGGCGCGCATGGAGCATCCCCGAGTAATGGGCTTCTTCGAGATGGCCAGAAACCGGTTCGTGAACTCGAAGGTGGGCGCCTTCAAGGTTAGCCCGCTCGGCGCCAGGACTGCGTCGCAGAGGCTTTACGCGGCCGCTATCCAGGCGGGGGTGCTTGCCTTGTCGCCGGGCTCCCCCTACCCGGCACAGTGGGTGAACATAGGTGGTGGCGGTCCGGCGAACCCTGTCCTCGGAGACGGCGCATATAACATTGGAACCTATCAAACCAAGCTAGTCGCCTGCGGGGCCTGGACGGAGATGTACACCTCGCCGGGCTCGATTGAGGCCAACCGGATCGCTCAATGGGATGGTGTGTCGTGGACTGCTCTGGGCGATGGGATTGGCCCCGACGAGCCAACGGGGGCCGATGTGGTGGAATCTGTTTACGAGCATGACGGGCTGCTCTACGCTGGCGGGCACTTTACGGTCGCCGGCGGGCAAGAGGGGATACATCATATCGCACGATGGGATGGTGAGAACTGGTCCTCCGCCGTCGGCGGCGGCCAGCTCGCCGCGAACTCCTGGAATATCCGGTGCATGACGCTGTACAATGGCGAGATCATTCTGGCGGGGAGAAAGCTGTTCCTACCTGGTGAACCCACGTGGGAATCATGCATTGCCAAGATCAGCGGCGGATCGTTCGCACACATCGACTCGAAGTGGACCGATCCACAGCGATACATTCAGGGTGCTCTCGCTCTTGCCGTCTACAACGGCGACCTGTATGTCGGCGGGCAACTCAAGGACATCGGCGGCGCGGAGGTCCCGGAGGTGAGGCGCGGCCTGGCTCGCTGGGACGGGACGACTTGGCACCCGGTTGACGCGATTGGGAACGTCATAGTCCAGGGCCTTTGTGTGTGGGACGGCAAACTGATTGTAAGCTATTCAGGGTTGATCAAAACGTGGGATGGGTCGGATTGGGAAGAAATCCCCGACTGCCCGCCCTCTCGTGGGAGGGGCTTGCTGTCGTGGCGCGGAAAACTTGTCACGAGTTGCACGGCCTACTACGAGAGTTCTTGTTCGGTCTGGGACGGCGAGGCCTGGGACCCGGATTATGGTGAGGGTGGCGAGTGGGATACCGACAGCGTCTACTGGCTGAGTCATACGAACGGGTACGTCTATCAGTTTCTTGATTGGTCGCCGCCACCGACGTGATCAGACGGACAACAACAACGGTAAGGAGACCGAAGATGAGACGATTAAGCGGATTTGTAATGTGGGAAGTGTTCGCGGTGTTCGCGGCGCTGGCCTGCCCCGGCTGCCAGGTCAACGAAGCCACGATCGAGGGCCACGACTTCCTCGCCGGCGGCCTGAAAAACCTCCGCACGGCCCTGGATGAATACCACGGCGACGACATCGAGCGGATGGACCAGGTCCGCACCCGCCTGGCGGCCGGCTTCGCCGCCGACGTGGTGGCGGTCGCCACCGACAAACAGGCGGTCGAGGCCAAGACGGGCCAGTTCATCGTGGCGCTGGCGGCGGCCGAGAACGCCGAGCGGATCGAGCGGGACCGCTACAACAAGGCGGTCAATTCCCTGACGGCCATGCGCGAGGTGAACGGGTCGCTGCGCGACCTGGGCGCCGTCAAACTCGGCTGGAAGAACCAAGTTATCGAGTACACGAACGCGTTGAGAAAGAAGGTGGAAAATGGCAGATCCGGCAACTGAATTGATCCAGGCACTGGCCGAGGCCAAGCCGCCCGTCGCGGCCTCTTCGGAAAAACCCGCAGGGGCCGATGACGGCGGCGAGTTGGGCAAGGCCGCCGAGCTGATCCCCGGCCGATCCGAGACGAACGTCGCGGACCTGCTGGCCTCCGACGAGCTGGCGGCCTTCCGGGCGGCCTACGCCGAGGGGCGAGTCGAAGCCCAGGTGATCGATCAGGTCTTCGGGATCGTCCGGGCGCTGCTGGCCCGCTACGGCCTGCTGCTCTAGCGGCCGGGCCCCGGCGGCGTGTGATGCAACGTGGTGCAACGTGGTGCAACGTGGTGCAACGTGACGTTACGTGTGTGACGTCACACGGAAGGAGCTCATGATGTTCGAAAGTCGAAAGTTCGTCCTGACGCTGATCGCGGTGGCCGCCGTGCTGGCCGTGGCGGTGATCTCCGGGCTGCTGGGCAAGTACCTGGGGATCGACATATCCCCCGTCGCCAAATGGGCCATGATCATCATCGCCGGGTCGATCGGCGTCGGGCAGGCGACGATCGCCTACGAGGACGTCGGCAAGTCCAAGGCCGAGGCGGGCCAGACGGCCGAGTAGAGGCGAGGTGTGCCGGGCGCGGCCGGTGGTGGGTACCATACCGGCAACGCCGCTGAGGTGAGGGCCTCAACGGCCTTTTACACGCCCGGCGATAAGGCGTTAACGGACTGTTATAGCGTGGGTACAAGGATGTGCAATAAGTATGGCAAAGCGCAGGCCTGCGCCACCGGTCGGGCGGATCGTCACCGGCGACTGCGTGCGTGTCATGGACCGCTGGCGAGGGATGACGGTCGATGCGATCGTCACCAGCCCGCCTTACCCCAGGATCCGCCGGGAATACGGCTACTGGACCGAGGCGGCCTGGCTGACGTGGATGCGCCGGGTAGTGAGGTCCTGCGAGCGGCTCCTGAAGGCGAACGGCTCGATGGTCTTTATCATTGGCCCGAACTCCCGCAAGAGCGGCCGTCTGGCACCATGGCCGTATCAATTCGTCCTCGACGTATGGGGTATGGGGCTGAACCTGATCCAGGATGTCTATTGGGTCAAGGTGTGTCGCATACCCACTGGCCGGGTCCGCGACGGCCTGCTACGCGATGCCGTCGAGTGGTGTGTTTGGATCGGCCCACCGGATTGCTACCGCGATCAGCAGGCCGTCCTGTGGGAGTACTCCGACAGCATGAAGCGACTGATCGATTTGGGGCGGCGGGGCAAGCTGTTAGACGTTCGCAAGCAATCCCCGTCGAGCCATTCGGTCAACAAGGCTACGTTCGGGAGGGATCGCGGAGGGGCGTCGCCCATGAACGTCCTAGCGACCATCAACGCCGGCCGAGAGGCCGACGGCCATCCAGCGGCGTTCCCGGAGGCTCTGGCGGCCTTCTGGGTCAAATACATCTGCCCGCCTCGTGGTATTGTCTTAGATCCTTGCGTCGGCAGCGGCACGACGTGTGCGGTCGCCCAGCGGCTGGGCCGGCGGTGGATCGGCATAGATCGACTCGCCGAGTACTCAAGGAAAGCAAGGCGTCGCATCCGACGCCAGAATACGACACGATCTTGACATACGATCGGGGTTTACCTTCTCGGTCGGCACGATGATTCGGCGGTAGCGTGGCCCGTTGTTAATAAGTTAGCTAACAACGGGTTACGCTTCCTGTCTGCGCTGATAGGGTGGACCGCTCGACGCTGCCAGTCCGAACATCGTGGCACTAGTCCCAACATCAATGTCGCCCTGTGCCTGGTCATGTACTTGAGCTTGCGAATGCCCTTACAAGGGTTCTCCTTCAGCAATCCTTCCTGAATGGCCCAGTTGAAGGCGGCCCTGAGGGCCGCCAGGTACTTGTTGTAGGTGGCCCTGGAGATTTTGTTCGTGCCCCGTCTGCG
>DATKUU010000101.1:0-10818 GCA_035530455.1 Phycisphaerae bacterium
GCCCCCGAAGAGGAGCAACTGCTCGGGCGATTCGACCGCCGCGAGTTTCGCCGGTGGTCAACAGGGACCGCCGCCGCAAACGCCCTGAAGTGGGGCGTCGCGGGGCTGTGGATAGATGGGGGGCGGATAGGGATGACGCAGACGACTACGCGAAGAAACGGCAACAGCGGCGCTCACGACACATATGGAAAAGACCCCCGCTTTTTTGAACGCACCAATCCTCCCGGCCGCTGGCCCGCGAACCTCGTTCTCAGCCATTTGCCTGGCTGCCGCTGCGTGGGTGAGCGGAAGGTGAAGGGGATGCCGCCTGGAAGTTTTCAAAGAGAAAAAACCAGCAGGGGGCTTCCCGGCGGCGGTTTTGGGCAAGAGCGCGCGGATATGCGAGCAAAGACCGATTTGCCGAAACCGGGCTACGCCGACGCCGACGGCACGGAAACCGTGCCCGCCTGGGAATGCGAGGAGGGATGCCCGGTCAAGATGCTCGACGAGCAGAGCGGGGAGAATTGCGGGGCCTTTGCGCCGGTGCGGCGGGGGCACGATGGCAAAAGCCGGGGCATTTATGGTGATTTTGCCGAGAAGGGAGATGACGGAGCGTCATTCCGTGCCGACACCGGCGGCGCTTCGCGCTTCTTCTATTGCAGCAAGGCTTCGCGTTCAGAGCGGACCTGCGGCGGAACGGTCGAGAACAGGCACCCGACGGTCAAGCCGCTGGCCTTGATGGAATACCTCTGCAATCTCACAAAGACCCCCACTGGCGGCGTTGTACTGGACCCCTTCATGGGCTCGGGCACCACCGGCATGGCGTGTATCAATACCGGCCGGGACTTTATCGGGATAGAGCAAGACGAAGAATCATTCAACACCGCCAAGGTGCGGATCGAGGCCACACAAGCTGAAAGGCGGGCGCAAGCCCCATTGTTCGGAGATACACGATGAAGGCCATAATGCTCGCCCTGCACGATTATCAGAACCACATGACGGACGAAGGCCGGCAGTTGCAGGAGGGCCTTTGCATGGCGGGCGTCGAATTGTGGGGGACGGGCTACGCCAACGCCGAAACCCATGTCCCGGCAATCCTGGACGCGGCGCAGCCGGACGTCGTGATCGTGGCGGACCCGCGCGATTGGACGGCCTCGATGCCGGGCTGCTGGGACAAACAAGCCGAGTTCACCGAGATCGATGCCCTCCGCGACGTGCCTACGATTGTTGTCTTCAAGGACGCCGCGAGCTGTCCCGACTTCCAACGCGGCTTCCACGCCCGGGTGAACGCCGACGCCCTGATCTGCTACTACCACCCGCTGAGCGTCTGCTCCGCCGCGCTGTGGGTGGACCCGGAAAAGGTCATCCGCACCTATCACACCATCGACGCGGAGGCCATACCCCCGTTCGGCCGGGAGCGGGGGGGCGCGATTATCAGCGGGGCCCGCGGCGGCTACGTCTATCCCATGCGAGAGGCGATATGCGAGCGGGCCCGCGATTGGGGCGTGCATGTCCTGGCGCACCCCGGCTACGGCAACCGGGGCTGCTCGGTCCGCGACTACTACCGGCTGCTGAACAGGTACAAGGTCAGCATCGCCACGGCGAGCCGGTACGGATTCGCCCTGCGGAAGATCATCGAGGGCGTAGCGTGCGGCTGCACTGTGCTGACCGACTTGCCGAGATATGACAGGCTGCCGATCATCGACGCGGCACTCGTCGATATAACGCCTACGGACTGTGCCGCGAGAATCGCCGACGCCCTTCGGCTCTGGACTCCGGCGATCGCGCAGCAGTGGTCCTGGGCGGCAAGGGCGAGATACCATTATCCGATTGAGTGCCACCGGCTATATGCCGAGATTGCGAGGCGATTCCATGCGTGAGATCCGCGATATGCACATCATTCAGATCGACGTGACGAACCGCTGCGAGCTGCGATGCTCCAACTGCACGCGCATGCTGGCGCACCATCCCCGGCGGTACGACATGACGATTGAACAGTTCCGCCGCGCCGTCGATTCGCTGGCCGGCTTCCCCGGAATCATCGGCGTCTTCGGCGGGAACCCCACGCTGCACCCCGACTTCGCCGCCCTCTGCGCCGTCCTGGCCAACGCCGTGCCGAAACCGCGCCGCGGCCTCTGGGCCTCCAGGCTCAACGGCCACGGCCGGGTGATCCGCGAGACGTTCGGCTATTTCAACTTGAACGTCCACGGCGATGCCAAGGCCGCCGCGGAGATCCGTCGCGAGCTTCCGGACGTCCCGGTCTACGGAGAGTCCGACTGCTGGCATAAGCCCAGCATGGTGGCGCTGCGCGATGTAGTACCGGACCCCGCGAAGTGGCAGGCGATCATCGACGCCTGCCCGATTCAGAACCGCTGGTCCGCGATCATCAGCCCGATGCCCTGCGGCGATCTCGGGGCCTATCCCTGCGAGATCATGTCGGCGTGGGAATGGGTGTACGAAGCAAGTTCAGTTGAGGATTTATCGCCGCGCTGGTGGCAATTCGAGCTAACCGAATGGGCCGTTTTATTCCGGTGCTATTGCCCTGACTGTGGCCTATGCCTCGATCTACCCGCGCGGCGGGATACGGACCGCCGCGACGATGTAAGTCGGCTGCACGCAGCCCGGGCGGGCGCGCGCGGCGTACCCTTCACCGATACCATCGGACCCGAAAGCCTGCGGGAGCGCGGCGACAGCCTCGATTATGCGCTATGTCGGACGCGGCCCGGCGAAAGGAATCTGAGACCATGAGTGACACCGAACGCTTTGGACACGTCGAGATCGAGATCAATAGCGTCTGCGACGTGAACTGCCCGGCGTGCGACCGCTACTGCGACGTGGCGCCCTGCCAGAACATGACGCTGGCCCAGGTGAGGCGATTCGTCGATGAATCCATCCGCCTGGACTGGCCGTGGGTGCGTATGCACATACTCGGCGGAGAACCTACACTGCACCCCCAATTCGCGGAGATCGCCAGGGACCTCATGCGCCTCCGCGCCCACCTCCAATCCAGATACCCCGAATCGGACAGCCTCCTTCGCGTCCTGACCAACGGGCGCGGCAGGCTGGCCGACTACCACGCATGGCTTGTCGCCAACGAGATCCACGTCGCCATATCGCCCAAGGACCCCGCCCGGATGCCCGACTACTGGGACAATATGTGGACCGCGCCGGTGGACGTTACGCCTGGCCTTCAGCCCGCGTGCGCGATCTTCGGGATACGCGGCTGCGGGATCGGCCTGACCCGCCACGGGTTTTTCCTCTGCGGGGCGGGCGCGTCGATCGCGCGCGTCTGCGGCCTGGACATCGGCGTGCAGCGCCTTGACGACCTGACCATGCCCGCGATGCTCGCCCAGGCCGACGCTATTTGCCGCCTCTGCGCGCACAAGGAGGGCTACCACATACGCCTGCGGGACAGCGGACCCGTGGCCGGGCCGTTCTGGGCCGATGCCCTCGCACGTTACCGGGCGGCCCCGCCGCCCATGACACTCTATGGAGAAACGAAATGAACCCCGAGATGAAACGATGGAACGACATTGCAGCCGCGACGGATGATCCACAGACGCAAGGCCCCTGGCCCGATGACCTGCGCGACGAATGGCGCGCCGTTCTTGCCGGCGAAAAGACGATCTGGGAAAGCGGCGCGTTCCCGTTGCAGAGAAGGCGGGAGCACGAAGCGATGATAAACATGGTATGCGAGCGAAAGGCCAAGGTCTTTATGGAGATCGGGGCCGATAAGGGCGGCGGCCTGATGGGCTGGATGAGCCTGGCCCCAGAAATTCTTATCGCCAACGAGATCCGCGGTTGCCCCTATGCCGATCTCCTGCCGCGGGTAGGTGACCTGATCAATTTCTTCTTTTCGGAGACCAGCAGCTACGCCCCGGAGACGGTCGAGATCGTCAAGAAGAAGGCCCTGGCCTGGCGGAGGATAGACGTGCTGTTCATCGACGGGAACAAGTGCGAGTTCCTGCGCGATTTCAACGCATACCGCGGCCTCATGTCGCCGGGCGGGATCGTGTTCATGCACGACATTCAGGACGAAGCGCCGGGCCGCGCCTTCGCGGAGGTGGCCCGGAAGTACACGACCGCGCGGATCATCGACACGACGGAAAGCGCCGAGGCCGTGTTGCGGGAAGATCGCGGACTTCCCGCCGACAGTCATTACGAGGCATGGCTGCGCCGCTGGCGCGGTTCATCCTGCGGCGTCGGCGTCATCTACATACCGGAGTAAGGCATGGAAACTATCCACGAATGGGTTGTGAGATTGTTCCCGTCGCCCGGCTGGTTTGTCGAGGCCGGGGCGCATGACGGCATCGGCGACTCGGCGACGTGGGCGCTGGAGCGCGCCGGATGGTCCGGCCTCTGCGTGGAACCGAGCAGCGCGTTCGCGGGCCTGCGGGTCTCTCGGGACTGCCAGGTTGACAACCGGGCATTGTGGTCCGCGTCGGGCGAGTCCGTTGAGTTCATCGAGGTCGCCGGCAACGGCATCGAGCTGTCGGGGCTGGCCGAGGCCCTTGACCCGGATTGGCGGCGGGCGCAGTTGCCCCACACCATCCGCCGCGTCGAGACGATCACGCTTACTGACGTTCTCGCCCAGCACGGCGCGCCGCCCTTCATCGAGTTCCTGAGCCTCGATGTGGAGGGCGCGGAGTTTGAGATTCTGGCCGCGCACGATTTTGGGCGATTCAGCTTCGGCGCGATCTCCACCGAGCACAACCGCGTCGATGTCCGCCGTAAGGAAGTGCGGGACCTGCTCGCCGCCAGGGGCTTCCGGCTGGCCGTGGCGAACGCATGGGACGTTGAGGACTGGTTTGTGGGAAAGGGCCTTGCGAATGCCGCGACTTGAAATCCATATCATATCGCTGGAATGCCGGGCGGTGGCCTACCTCGAACTGCTGGCGGAATTGAACCGCCAGATCGAGCGGTATCATCTTGGCGGCACGGTCGAGGTCCGCACGGTCGTTGACGGCGGCGAGGCCGCCCCAGGCGTAAAGCGAAACGCGCTGTTGTCCACGGCCACGGCGGACTACATCGCTGGCATCGACGACGACGACCGGATCACGGGCGACTATCTTTGCAGCCTCCTGGAGGCGACGGCGGGCGAGCCCCACGTTGTGACCTTCCAGGCCCGGCGCACGATTGACGGTGGCTGGCCGCAGCGGATTATCTTCGACCTGCACCAACCCACAACGCCCGCCGAGCATAGCGACGTGGTATTAATGCCCGCGAATCATATCTGCTGCTGGCGGCGGGAAATCGCCCAACTCGCCCGCCACGCCGAAGACCTGCCCTACGGCTCAGATCAAATCTGGTGGAAGGCTTTGCTCCTGGCCAAGTCCGCGAGCACGCAGGCCCGCGTGCCCCGCGTGCTCTATCATTATCGCTACATCCGCGAGAATGATGGCGTGGAGCATGACGGGGACAACACGCGCGAGGCTATGCGATTGATGGGGCCGGGCGGCGTTCGCATGGTTTGGAAGAACAAGGAAACCGGACGGCTGATCGTGGCGCCGGAAGTTATGCCGGTGGATGCCGAGGCCTACGAACGGCTAGGCGAGATTCGGCTTAGTTGAGGATGTGATATGCTGATAGACGGATTGGTCGTGTGCGTGAATTACGCGGACGAGTTGGCCCTGTCGCTGCCGCGATGGTCCGCGGCCCTGGACACGATCACCGTCGTCACGTCGCCGATGGACGTGCAGACGTTGCGCCTGCTGGTGAACGGCGAGCCGGGGCGCACCGCGATTCGCACGCACATCACCGACATCTTCTACAAGGGCGGCGCGCACTTCAACAAGGGCGGCGCCATGCAAGAGGCCATCGAGCGAACGCATCCCTGGCGGGATTGGGTGCTGCTCTTCGATTCAGACATCATGCCGCCGTTGGATCTACGGGCGAAGCTGGACGCGGCGGACCTTCAGCCGGGAATCCTCCACGGTGCACACCGCCACCAGGCCAAGTTTGCGAATGCCCACACCGACCCCGAGGGCTGGCCGCAATATCCAGACCGAGAAGTTGCCGGGTACTTCCAGCTATTCCACGTATCGGACCCCGCCGTGGCCGACAGATCGGACGTGATCGACACCGGCTACACCCACGCGGGGAACTATGACAGCCAGTTCCAAAACCGCTGGGGCCCGGGCGCTTCGGTCGAGCGGAAACGCTGGTTAGACATCCACGTGCTGCACGTCGGCGATCCGGGCCGGAACTGGTGCGGCAAGGGCAACGAGGCCGCCCTGGCGGAGATCCGCATGGCCCGCGCCCGCGGCCGTCACTGGACGGAAGAGCGAATCTGAGCAATGTTCTTGCCAAGAACATATCTGTATTTGGGGTTTGACTTCGTGCCGGTGTCCGGCAAAGAATAGTACAGACAAGCGAATACCCCGAACGAAGCGGGCCGGCCAGCCTGCGCGTTTCAGAATATCCAAGCCCGTCGGATCGTGCACGACGATCCGGCGGGCTTTTCGTTTGGGGTCACAGAGACGGCAATATGGCGACGGCGGCGACGATAGCGGTAAACATCGCGGCGATTGAGACGTTTCTGGCGTCTGGCCAGGGGGTGGCGTCTGTCACTATCGACGGGATGACCACGAAGTTCGACCGCACCCAGGCAATCAGGGAGTTGGATTTCTGGCGGCGCGAGCTTTCCAAGGCCAGCGCGCACAAGCCCGTTCTCGGGCGGATAAGGCTGTCGGGCTTCTGATGATCGCATTCACTGACAAATCCCGGATCCTCCAGCCCAACGGTATGCCGTTCGGCCGCGTCCGCTCGATCCGCAACGAATACGAGGCCACGCAAGACAAGCACCGGCGCCAGGCCACGAGCACGCTCCTGAAGTCCGAGGATAAGGTCCTCGGTCTGGCCGACCGTAAGAAGCTGCTCTCAAACGCCCGGGACCTCCGACGGAACTTCTCGGACGCCGCATGGGCGATCCGCAAGCACCTGGATTTCGTTTCGACGTTCAGCTTCCAGGCCAGGACCGATGATGACGTTTTCAACGAGGAGGTCGAGGCGTGGATGCGGGAGATTTCGCAGCCGTACCGATTCGAGGTCGCCGAGAAGCATCGCCTCGATCGCTTCTTCCGGCTGGCCGAGGCGTCGCGCGTGGTCGATGGCGACGTGTTTATCTTGAAGCTGCTCGATGGCCGGGTGCAGGCCGTCGAGGGCGACCGGATCAGGACGGCCGGGAAGTCGAACAAGACGCCGCGCGACTACAATCCGGAACAGTTCACGCACGGCATCGAGGCCATGAAATCCGGCAAGCACATTCGATACTGCATCATGGCGCGGGCTGGCAGCAGCTTTGAGTTTGAGACCGTCCTGATGAGCCGGTTTGTGATCCCCTACGGATTTTATGATCGTTTCGATCAGCTTCGCGGGATCACGCCGCTATCGAGCGCGTTGAATCAGTGGCGCGACGTTTACGAAGGCCGCGAGTACGCGCTGCTCAAGGCCAAAGTCGCGCAGCTGTTCGGCCTGAAATTGACGACATCCAGCGACGGCATGACGCCGCAGGAGCCCATCGGGCACATTTACGATTCCGACGCCGAGAGCGGCCAGACTGAAGATTCGGCCGGCAAGGACCCCGGCGGCTACGAATACGACTTCACGAAGGGGCCGCAGCTCATCGACCTGACGGAAAGCCCCGGGGCAGACGCCGATTTTCTGGAGAACCGGACGCCGAGCACGGAGTTCCAGTCGTTCGACAAGATGATCGTGGCCGCGGCGTTGAAGAGCCTGGACATTCCCTACTCATTTTACGATGAGTCGCATACGAATTTCTTCGGCTCCAAAGGCGCGCTCCAGCAGTATCTCTACTCGGTTGCGATCAAGCGCGCGGATCACGTTGAACTTCGAGATTCGTGGCTGCGATGGCGGATCGGGATAGCCGTCGCCGAGGGCGAATTGACACTACCGCGCGGCCGAGACTTCGCCTGGCTTCGCTGGCAGTGGATCCCCAAGGGACTCCCCTGGTGGAAGCCGTTGGAAGAGGTCAAGGCGCAGATCGAGGCGATAGGCGGCGGGCTCCTGGACGTGCCCGCAGCCTGCCAGGAGCGGGGCGAGGATGCGATGGACGTGGCCCGCCGGCAGGTGCGCTACGAGGTCGCCGTGCGGACGCTCCGCGAGGAGAACGGCCTGCCGCCCCTCGGCGGCCAGAACCAGCCCATGAATCCAGCCGAAACCGTACCCGCAGAGGAACGATGATGGTAAAACAAATAGAGCATCCCTGGGCGCGAATGGACGGCAACGCATCGCCTTATCTCCATCTCCTGCGCGACCGCGACGGCGAGCCGAACTATGAGTTCCGCGCCGAGGCGGACGGCGAGGCCGTCGAGATATGGATTTACGACGTGATCGACGAATGGTTCGGCGTGGCGCCTACGCAAGTCCGCGACGACCTGAAGGCTGCCGGGGCCGTCAAGCAAATCAACGTTCACATCAATTCGCCCGGCGGCTTCGTATTCGACGGCCACGCGATCTACAACCTCCTGGCCCAGCACCCGGCACAGGTCACGGTCTACATCGACGGCCTGGCGGCATCCGCCGCGTCTGTTATCGCGATGGCTGGCGACAAGATCGTCATGCCGGAAAACGGCACGATCATGATCCACGAGGCATATGGGCTCGTCGTCGGGCCGGCGGAGGATATGGAGTCCGAGGCGCGGCTGCTTCGCAAGCTGAACACACAGATCGCGGGCATCTACGCCGCGCGGACCGGCAACTCCCCCGAGAAGATCGCCGAGATGATGGCCGCTGAGACCTGGCTAATGGGCCGGGAGGCCGAGGAGGCCGGATTCGCGGATGAGACCATCCCCGCCAAGAAGGTCGCGGCCCTCACGGGCCGGGAGCTGCTAAGCCACTACCGACACACCCCCGAGGCGATGGTCGCCACGGAAGAAACTCCAACAGAGCCGGGCAAAGCCCCGGCCGCATTTGAGGAGCGCAAGATGACTGACACGAAAAAGGGCGCTCAGGCCGAGCCCACGCCCGAAACAACCGCACCCGCCCAGACAGAACCGCAGGCGGACCCCAAGGCCGAACTGAGGCGATACATGGCCGCGTTCGGAGCCGACGGCGCGACCTGGTATGCCGAGGGCCTGAACTGGGAAGACAGCCAGGCCAAGTTCAACGCCGCGCAGTGCGACAAGATGAGCGCGCTGGAGGCGGAGAACGCTCAACTGAAAACCCGATGCGACGCCGCGAAGGCGGCGGTCGGAACCGGCCCGGTAAGCGCAAACGACGGCGAGAGCCGCAAGGTCCCAGGCCAAGGCGCGTTCGAGCAGTCCGTGAAGATTCGCGGCCGCTGACCACCAACACCATGCAGATTTGGAGAATAAATCATGGCTGACACATTCATCACACTGGCTGACCTCCTGAAGGTCAACGACGCCGCCCTGGAACCGTTTGAGATCAGCGATCTCGTCCAGGCGGTTCCGCTGCTCATGGCGCTCCCGGCGGCGAGCACAGATGGGAATGACTACAAGTATCTCAAGGAGACCGGCGCAGTGACGGTCGGCTTCCGCGAGGTGAACGTCGGGCGCGATTATAGCGCCAGCGCGGACACGTTGGTGACCGCCACGCTGAAGCTGCTCGACGCCAGCTTCCGGGTCGATAAGGCCCTGGCCGACCAGTTCAAGAACGGCCCGACCGCCCACGTCGCGCGTGAGGCGCGTCGCCACCTCAAGGCGGCGCTGTTCGAGTTCGAGGAACAGATCATCTACGGCGTCGGCAACGAGGCCGACGGATTCGCCGGTCTGGCGGATAACGCCGCGTATGACGCGACGACCGATGACATGGTCCTCGACGCCACCGGCACGACCGCCAGCACCGGGTCGTCTGTCTGGCTGCTCAACGCCCCAGGCGATTTCCGGGGCGTCCATGCGGTTGTCGGCAACGAAGGCCGGATCGATGTTGACGAGACGATCACCCAAGAGGTCGATGACTCGGCGGGCGCGCATTACACCGCGTACTACACGCCGATTCTCGGCTGGGTCGGCCTGGCCGTCGGCGGCGCGTACAGCGCGGCCCGAATCTGCAACCTCACCGAGGACAGCGGGAAGGGCCTGACGGACGCGCTGATCTATCAGGCCATCGAGATGTTCCCGGTGGACCGGCAGGCGGGGCTCATCATCGTGATGAGCCGGCGCAGCCGCAAGCAGCTTCGGGCGAGCCGGACGGCGACGAACGCGACAGGCGTTCCCGCCCCGATCCCGAACGATGTTGACGGCTTCCCGATCATCACGGTCGAGTCGATCAGCAACACCGAGACGCTGCTGTAATCCAGGTGATACGTGACGGCCTTCGGCGCTGCAATCTCGGCCGCCTTCACGGCGGCGCGTGGAGTCGCGGGCAGGTCCGTGGTGTACCGGCGGGGCACGACCTCGCTGCCCATCACGGCCTGCCCGGGCTCCTCGCCGTTCGCCGCCGCGAACATCGCGGAAATCTCGCTGCACGCCAACGCCCGGAACTATTACATCGCGGCTGCGGACCTGTCGGCCTTCGGCGAGCCCGAGGCGGGCGACGAGATAGCCGACGGCGACGGGACGTATAGGCTGGCCGAAATGGACGGCCTGCCGCCTTGGTCGTGGGCTGACAGCGAGCACCTTGTTCTCAGGCTGCACACGAAGAGGTTTGAGTGATGGCCACAATAGATATAAACGTGCCGCTGGACGAATGGGTGCGCGAGGTGGTGAAACTGGTCGTTGCCGAACACCAGCAGGCGTGTCCCCTGTTTGAGCGCGTGCGCAGGCAGGAAATACGATTCAGTTTGCTCGTGGGTTACATGATGGGTAGCGGCCTTGTCGGCGGACTGGCCGGCGGGCTGCTATCGAGGATGATGTT